>JAFLTZ010000070.1 GCA_022509045.1 Muribaculaceae bacterium
CCGTTGGACATGTTGAACAAATATTCCCAATTTTTAAGCTTATACCATTGATAGCTTAACTCAGCCGAAAGAGTGAAGAAATCATCAGGCCAATTCAATCGTTTACCAAACCCGAGTGAAACACCAAGCATCTGAATATATTTGTTGGGGTCGTAAGCGTTTTCATAAGAAGATTGATAGTAATCGTTATAATTTGAGCCATATCCGTAACCATAACCATACCCGTAGCCATATCCATATCCGTAACCATAGTTAGCTAATGAGTTTGCCCAACGATTATTATAGTACGATGAGTTCACCCCCGTCTGGCGTGAATAATAAGCAGACACTGACAAAGAATTAGGGCGCTTACCACCAAACCATGGGTCAAGGAAAGATATCGAATATTGCTGATAATAGCGAGCATTTGTTTGAGCACTGATCGTGAATGTTTGTCCCTCACCTTGTGGAATAATACCCTTGAAACGAGAAGGATTGAATAAATTTTGAATTGAGAAGTTAGTAAATTTGAGCGATAACTTACCAATAACACCTGTTTGTCCCCAACCGGCAGAAAGTTCAATTTGGTCATTAGCCTTTGAAACCAAATTAAGTATCACATCAACCGTACCGTTGAGCATATTCGGCTGAATATCCGGATTGAGATTTTCCGGGTCGAAGTGTCCGGTTTGAGCAATTTCACGGATAGAACGAACAAGGTCCTGTTTTGAATAGAGTGCTCCGGGTCGGATACGCAATTCACGACGAATTACCTTTTCATAGAGCCGGTCGTTACCATTTATAACAATTTTGTTGAAATATGCTTTTCCTCGCTCTTGAACAACCATTTCAAGCGCAACGGAATCTCCTTCAACCTTACGTTCAACCGGAACGATATCAGCAAATAAATATCCATTGTTCTGATATATATTTACCACAGCGTCCTCATCTTCCTGTGTTCTTTTTCTCAATAATTTTTGATTATATACTTCGCCGGGATGCATACCCAAAATATAATTCAATCGGTCGGTTTCATACACGGTGTTACCCACCCAATTTATATCAGATATGTAATATTTTTTGCCTTCCTCAACGTCAAGGTATATATCAACTCGATTATCAGAATAATTTACAACACTATCTTTCAGTATTTTAGCATCACGATATCCCTTTTCATTATATTTTTCAATAATATTGTTAAGGTCGTTTTGATAATCATCGGGTACAAATTTCTTTTGACTGAAGATTTTTAGAATGTCATTATTTTCATTCGTTTTCTTCATTGCATTCTTGATTGTACGTTCACTGAGGGCACTATTACCGGTGACATATATTTTGTGAATTTTAACCTTGTTGTGTTTATCCACATCAATATCAACAATTACCTCATTGGGATTACTGAGATCATCGCGCTGTGTAATAGACACAGTTGCATTTTTAAAGCCTTTATCATCGTAATATTTTTCAATAATCTGCTTAGCGCGTTGCGATATATTTTGAGTAAACTGTGTACCATTAATAAGATTCAATCGGTTTTTAATATCCTCACGTTCGCTTTTTTTCATACCGTTGTAATTGACCTGCGAGATACGAGGTTGCTGCCTTAAAGAAATTTCAAGCCAAGCCTGGTCGCCATAAATTTTTTCAACATTAATCTGTATCTTGGAGAAAAGACCTTGCTTCCAAAAATTCTTAGCAGCCTGCGTGATTTCTGCGCCCGGAATTTCAACAACCTGCCCAACTGCAAGTCCTGAATAACCAATTATAATATAATCTTCATAATTAGGGACTCCCGTAACTTTAATTCCGGCTATCTGATATTTTTTCGGCATAGCCGAGTAAATAATATTAGGATTATATATGGTATCATTGCTCAACTGGGTTTGTGCTAAAGTATAAAAAGAGACATAGCTCAAACACAGTGTGATAATAAATAGTTTTAAATAGCGCATAATCATATTTGACAGTAGATTATATGGGATTTTATACGAAAGACCAATCATTTTATAACTTGTTCACTTGTTTTACCAAACCTTCGCTCTCTCGACTGATAATCAATAATGGCATCGACAAAATCCTGCTGAGAATAGTCGGGCCAGAATTTAGGGGTAAAATATAACTCGGAATAAGCTATTTGCCACAGCAGGAAATTACTTATACGTATTTCACCCCCTGTTCGAATGAGTAAATCAGGATCAGGAATATTTTTAGTGGCAAGCATATCAGAGATAAGCTGCTCGGAAATTTCATTAGGCAACACAGTTCCATCCGCAATAGAGGAGACCAATGATTTAACTGCATTAGTAATCTCCCAACGGGCAGAATAACTTAGTGCAAGAACGAGATTTAGACCATTGCAATGTGATGTGTCACTGATACATTGCTGCAATCGAGTACGAGCAAATTCGGGCATTCTATCCCAATCGCCAATAGTGGAAAGCCTCACATTGTTGGCAATCAAATCGGGAGTTTCCCGCTCAATTGCAACGACTATGAGATTCATCAATGCATCAACTTCATATTTAGGTCGATTCCAATTCTCTGTAGAAAAAGTGTAAAGTGTAAGATATTTAACACCAATCTGAGATGCAATTTCGGTTATTTTTCTCACTGTATTAACACCCTCGATGTGCCCTTCAGTGCGATCTAAATTATGACTTTTAGCCCACCTGCCATTTCCATCCATAACGACAGCAACATGAGTCGGGATTCTATTTTTATCGAGATTGTTCAGATTAGCCATTTGAAAATTTAATCTTTATAGTGACACACTTGACATTTTTTACCAAACTCATAAGTGATTGAAACCATTATGAGTGAAAACCAATCAGTATTTTTAATAGCCGAACTTTTAATACCATTTATATTATCGAGGGAAAAACCATCCATTTTGTCGCCAAATACCTTACGCATAGTAAATTCGGCTCCTAAATTTAATCTTTCCGATACCTTATATTTTACGCCGGCACCAACAGGAATACTTAATGCTACGGAAGAATCACCATTGCAAACGCCTAACGTGGCTCCCAATCCTGCAGTAAGATATGGAGAAACTCGATGCAATTGTTTATATTTATAACCTATACCAAAATTAAAAAAATTAAATTCTATCTGCGCCCCCAAATCGTAAAGCTGAGATTTAAACTTATATGTATATCCTTCAGGAAACACATCGGAACCATCTGCAGAATTACCACTAATGTTTGCTGTATAAAGATTGGCTTTTAAAGCCCACCTATAATCCATAATATAACGGAACAAGAAACCTCCGGCAAAACCCGGATTCTTGTAGATATTACTTTTATTGGTGTCGCCAAGATATCCACTCATGCCTATGCCCGCACCCGCCTCAAAACGATAGTCCTGAGCATAAAGTGTAGAGGCCATTGGAGCAGCAAACATGATAAGCAAAAAAATGGATATTTTTTTAAACATAATAATTAAATAAGTGGCTTAAAAGACAGTCTATTGAGGACTCCACGCCAAATAGTATTATTTAGATTTCCAGCCAAATCTGTTCCACCGAAAACATATATGTATGGACATTCCCACGTGATGGAATAATCACCCCGTGTGTACTCTACTCCCGCCACTATGGCTTGTGCACCGACTACTGTTGGGAAATAATCAGGGAATTGCATCAATGATGACCCTTCTACCCAATACACACCATTATCGTATGAATAAAACACACGCTTATTAGTGTTATCATACGCATCTCTACCACCAATAGCTATAAGCACATCGTATTTGGTAGCAATCCATCTGCCATTTACTTTATATCTGCTATATGGAATAATCATCGGACCATACATTTGTGGCAGTTCAGAAGCTGAGATTTGCGCCCATTTATCACCATCGAACCCCCAACATGCGCTGGAATATTCTCCGAACATGTCACTGCCGCCAACCATTACTACTTGCGGATCAAGAGCTGCTTCACTTTCATAGGTAGCGAGTTGGGAGAAACCATCAACAGGCAATCTTAACGGTATTTCACCCAAATCCACATCGCCTCTATCAACCGAATACATATATGCTCTATAAAACTCATCGTCTGAAATTTTAACTACAGCAAGCAATTTGTCGGTGTAGCCACCATAAAGATTATAATATGTTTGAGTAGAGCCAGGAGCAATAGACCATGAGCAAGCATCCTCAGACCTGTAGAGTTTCCCATCATTGGAAAGAATATAAAAAGCATCCGATGTTGCCGCGAATGTATTTATCCTTGGCGTGAATAAGAACATCACATCATGTTCTACCCAATTATCTAAGATGGGATTATCTATTGCATATACTTTATAGCCCGACTCTGTCATAATTAACGAGTACACCATTCCGTTATACGAAACAGTTTTTTGTTCAACGGGTGTATCTTTAGATGGCAGCGACTTCACAGCCAATTGGTCCCAATATATTGAATCAGGATTGAGTTTATGCACATTTACAGAAACATCATAAATAGTGCTATCTTTTTCGTTCTGCGCAACAATTTTTAAGAATACTTTTCCTGTGAAGTCGATGCTATCGTATTCGCTTTCAAGATAGTTTAGTTCAGCATCACCTTTATATTCCCCACCCTGCATGCGTATAACCACTTCCTTGGCATCAGTCGGATACCCTATAGAAACACGTAATCGAGACACATCCGTACCAACAGGGAGAGAATCGGCATTAAAAATACGCCTACCACGCAGGTCAATGGTAAAAAACACACTTTCAAGATTCTCAAGAATTGTATCAGATCGTAATGTAAAAGAAGTAACTGCTGTGTTTGTAGCCGACGAATATGTTACTTCTTCAGGTTCCTCCTCTTCGTCGTGGCAAGCAACAAATGCCGGAATTATTGCGAAAAAAAGAATATATAATAATCTGTTATATTTCATCTGATTAAAAATTACTTAGTATCAACATGCAAATTTAATAAAAAATCGTAGAAAAAATAACGCTTTACCATACTTATTATGGCGTAAATAACCATTCCTACAATTTTATTCGGTAAAATTACAACGAATTTTCAAAAAGATAATAACAGAATCTACACTAAATGCAGATATATAGCTTTTTTTTAGAAATCAGATGGTGAATAGTTAAAAATTCTTTTATTCAAATGAAATTCGACATTTTTCAAATTGGCATTAAATGATGGTGCAATTATTGGAGTAGAGCCATCCGGCAATACTACTTTATCAGAAGACACTTCAACTCTTATTTGGTCGTATAGACGCGCATTAATGAAATATTGCAATGTTGTAGCGCCACCTTCCACCATAAGAGACGTCACAGAACGTTGAAATAGCTGTCGTAGCAAATCGTTGATATCGCCATTATCAACATACATGACTTCAATATTTTCAGGTAAATCTGATGAGTCGATATTGTTTACAACCCATACCAAATGTTGCTGTGGCGGAAATTTCAAAAAATGAGGAAGTAAGGATGCATTGGGGTCAAGGACAATGCGAAGTGGATTTTGACGAATGTGCCACCTACGAACTGTAAGTTTGGGAGAATCTGCAATGTATGTTTTCGCTCCAATCAAAATAGCGTCAAAAAATGAGCGTTCACGATGCATCAGCATTTCAGTATAGCTGGAAGAAATAGATAGTGGATGCGCCACTCCGTTTGCATCCGTAAATCCAATAACGCCATCTGCGGTTTGTGCCCACTTTAACAATACGTAAGGACGCCTATGTGTGTGTGCAAGAATAAAATGTTCGTTGAGTAATAAACATTCCTCACGAAGTACTCCCACTTTCACATCGATTCCTGCATCTTCCAATATTTTTACCCCACGACCACTCACCTTTTCATTCGGATCGAGTGAACCAATAACGACACGCGGTATTTTCATGTCGATAATTAGTCGAGCACAAGGGGGCGTTTTCCCATAATGAGAACAAGGTTCAAGCGTAACATACAAAGTGCTTTCAGAGAGTAATGACTTATCGCATACGCTATTAATAGCATTTACTTCGGCATGCGGTGCACCAAATAAACGATGGAATCCCTCTCCTATAATTCGATTATGACACACAACAACCGCACCAACCATAGGATTGGGCGACACATGCGACGCGCCTTTCATCGCAATCTGAATAGCACGCCTCATATATGTTATATCATTTCTCTCTTGTTCAGTCATCAATCAACGCAAAATCAATCACGTCCTTAACCGTATCAACATAGTGGAAAGATAGACCCGTAAGATATTGAGGTTTTATATCATCAATATCTTTTTTATTTTCTTTGCATAAGATTATATCGGTAATACCGGCACGTTTGGCAGCAAGTATTTTTTCTTTAATGCCACCCACAGGAAGCACTTTTCCTCTTAGTGTAATTTCCCCTGTCATGGCGAGATTCGCCCTTACTTTTTTACCGGTGAAAATTGAAGCAAGAGATGTGAGCATCGTCACACCAGCAGATGGACCATCTTTCGGGATAGCACCTTCCGGTACGTGGATATGAACATTATACGCATCGAATTTTTCGGAATCAATACCAAAAGTCTCTGCATTCGCTTTTAAATACTGCAAAGCAATAACAGCAGATTCTTTCATAACATCACCAAGATTTCCGGTCAGCGTCAATTTTTCACCTTTACCTTTTGATAGGGACGATTCCACAAACAATATCTCACCACCAACTGCAGTCCAAGCTAAACCGGTAACAACGCCTAAAAATTGATTTCCTTGATACATATCTGATGCGTATTCCTCTGCTCCAAGGAACTCACGAACTTCTTTAGGAGTTACTTTCGTTGGATATGTCTTACCCGATACTTTCAAACGAGCAATTTTACGAAGAATCTTGGCTATCTTCTTATCCAACTCACGCACGCCCGATTCTCGTGTATATGACTCTACAATCTTGCGTATCGCCAAAACCGAGAAAGAAATCTCACGCTTTTCAAAGCCATGATCAGACAATTGTTTAGGAAGCAGATGTTTACGGGCAATCTCAATTTTTTCCTCAATAATATATCCAGAAACATCAATAAGCTCCATGCGGTCAAGAAGCGGCTGCTGTAGTCCAGACAGTGTGTTTGCAGTGGCAATAAAGAATACCTCAGAAAGGTCAAAATCCATGTCGATAAAATTATCGTGGAAACGGATATTCTGCTCAGGATCGAGGACTTCAAGCAATGCAGAAGATGGATCACCTTTAAAATCCTGTCCTAATTTATCTATCTCATCAAGCACAAAAACGGGATTGGCAGTTTTAGCTTTAATAAGTCCTTGTATAATGCGCCCAGGCATTGCACCGATATATGTGCGTCGATGACCACGAATTTCAGCTTCATCATGCAAACCGCCTAATGAAACTCTTACATATTCTCGATTCAGAGCTTTAGCTATCGAACGACCAAGTGAAGTTTTACCAACCCCAGGAGGACCATACAAACAAATTATCGGTGACTTAAAGTCCTTTCGCAACATCAATACAGCCAAATGCTCAAGTATGCGATCTTTTACATTTTCAAGTCCGAAATGGTCCTTGTTAAGTTGACGTTCAGCTTTGTTAAGGTCGAAAACATCTTGAGACGTTTCGCCCCACGGCAAATTGAGGATTGTGTCAAGGTAATTATACTGTACTGAATAATCGGGAGATTGCGGATTTAAACGTTCCAGTTTTCGCAATTCTTTATTAAATACAGCCTCAACTTCTTCAGTCCACATTTTAGATTCGGCTCGCGTTTGAAGTTCTTCGATATCATGGTCAAAATTATCGCCAAGTTCTTCTTGTATTGTACGAATTTGTTGCTGTAAGAAATGCTCACGCTGTTGTTGTGAAATATCTTCACGCGTTTTTGACTGAATATCGGCACGAATTGCTATGAGCTGCGCTTCTTTTGAAAGATGAGCATATAATTCATACACACGTTTCTTGAAATCGTATTTCTCAAGCAACTCTTGCTTCACTTTTGCCTCAAACGGGAAATGAGAACATAAGAAATTGACAAGATATAACGGATTGTCAATATTTTTTAGTGCGAAGAACATGTCTTTGCCTTCTTCGCCAAGAGTGTTAAGCATCTTGCTAACAAGCTCATGCAACGACGTTATCAACACGGAAAATTCTTCATCATCATGAGCCGGCATTATTTCCTGCAAAGGAACCACATTTCCACGAAGATACGGAATTTCAGCAGAAAGTGATACTAAATTAAAGCATCCTTTTCCTTGCAAAATTACATTTGTAGTGCCATCGGGCATTTCGAGTACCTTAATTATTTCAGCGAACACCCCCACCGAATATAAATCTTTAAAAGCAGGATCATCTACAGCACTATCCACCTGACAAACAACCCCTATTAAAGATTTTGATTTTTGTGCATCCTTTACAAGTTGCAACGATTTTTTTCTACCGACAGGAACCGGAATAGTTACAGTAGGAAATAACACCAAATCACGCAATGCTAAAATTGGCAAATCTGTGAGATCTGTATCCTCCAATTTTTGGTCTTCGTCAATAGCATCAAGCTTAATCTCTGTCACAATTGGAACGATTCCGGAGCGACGAGTTTCAATCGAATCGTTATCTGTATCTTTAAAGAAATCCATCATATTAATAATCAAAATATTGTCGGATAAAAATCACAAAACATATAATCCGACAACTATAGTATTGCAAATAAAGTGCCAAAATTAGTCATAAAACGCGATGTGTAAAAATAATTATGTAATTTTAGCGTCCAAAACGATAAAAACAAAATGACAAATCGTCAAAACATATTTAAATTTAAACAATTTTCGATAATAAATAATCTTTCCGGAATGAAAGTCGGAACAGATGGTGTACTTCTCGGAACATGGGCACATGCAGGGAACAATACATCCAAAATTTTAGATATCGGCACCGGATGCGGTTTGATATCTATTATTATGGCACAACGTAATCCTTACGCCGAGATACATGGCATAGAGATAGATTCCGGTGCAGTAGAAGAGGCTACGGAAAATGTGTCAGCATCACCATGGTACAATCGTATAAAAATCATCCAATCCGATATCTTAAAATATGACACAGAAAAAAAGTATGATATTATAGTATCAAATCCACCCTTTTTCGCTAATTCTCTAATCAGTCCTGATGGTGCACGCACATTGGCACGCCATTGTGCAAGCCTCCCTCTTGACAAACTTTTCGAGTCGGTATCCAAATTGCTTGAGGTTGAAGGTAAATTTAGCTTTATTTTTCCGGCTGACAGAATAACTGAAATTGAATCAAGTATTGAGTCTCATAATATGAAGTTAACCAGAATGTGTAAAGTATATCCTACCACCACACACACCACACCAAAACGATTGTTATGCGAGTGTATGCACCGCAACAGCAGAACCGAGAACACATGCAAAATGGAGAATTTAAGCATAGAGATTTCTCGTCATCAATACACAGATGAATATATCGCTCTTACACGTGATTTTTATCTCAACATGCCATAATGTTTATTTCCTAATACACAGTATATTAAATTAAGGAGTAAAATTTTGAATACTTTTTTTCATTATTTTGTTTGCATAGTTCAATAATAAGAATTAACTTTGCAACGCTTTTTGAAAGAGTAGCTAAAGGGCGTTTAGCTCAGCTGGTTCAGAGCATCTGCCTTACAAGCAGAGGGTCGG
>JAFLTZ010000071.1 GCA_022509045.1 Muribaculaceae bacterium
CTTTATATTAATTTGAATGTACTTCGTCCTGATTCTATAATAGATATGATGGAACTGGATAAGTCGGTCCATTTTTATTATTATCCAGTGTTACTACTGTCATTAATAACAATATTCTACATACCATACAGCACAAAAAAGATATTCACATTTCGAATAAGCAGAAAAAGTTTACCAGACGGGAATCGTATCTACAGAAGTTTCCAAGAAAATGTTACTACAAACGTAATGCGTTCGTTGTTAATAATTTGCTTTGTGGTGGCAATGGCCGGATGGATATATTTTTTTATATTATACAATTCAGCAAACATTAATACATTTGACCGTGTAATATTTACCGGTGTGCCGATATTGGTGGCTCTGATTCATTCCGTCACTTTGTCAATAATTTTTCTTTCATATATCTATCATAAGGATTTATTACATAGGGTAACTCCATATATACCCAATAAGTCGATACTTAGATTTATTATAGTTTCGGATGATAATCTTTTATTGCAGTTAAAAAACGATGGGACGTATGACACTCCCGTTGTCATTACTATACCATTTTCTGAAAATATTGACCTATCCAAACTTGAGGAAATACTTAATGAAAAATACAATATAAATCCGAAGTCAATTAAGTTACTATTCTCTAAGGACGATAAATCTTTTAATAGCAACATAAATCTTTATTTGTGTAAAGTTGACAAAGATGCGAAGGTGTCTATACCAAATAATTTAGCGTGGATTACTACGAGTCAACTTGAAAATATAAATTCAGAAAGGAAGTTGTCAGTGCTATTGAATAATGAGTTGTACAGGATATTCGGCACCATGCTTGCATATAAAGAATTTGATGAAGATGGTAATTGCCGATATAAAGTAAAGGGATATCATCCGACTGTAACTATTGCTGATATAAGTAGATATGATATTGATTACAATGATAATAAGTGGATGACACTGTTTTCAATCAACCATAGCAAGTCCCTTATATCCAAATTGAGATTGATAAGGTATAAGTATTTTAAGACTTCAATTCACTGATACATATAATGCGTAATCAGAAGCTATATGTAATTACCGGTCCAACTGCATCCGGAAAGACAGCTAAGGCTGTGGCTCTTGCAAAAAAATGTAATGGCGAAATACTGAGCGCAGACTCCCGCCAAATATACAAAGGCATGGATATTGGTACGGGAAAGGATTTAAATGAATATGAAGATATTAAATATCACTTGATTGATATATGTGAAGCCGGATACAAGTATAACCTATATGAATACCTCCGAGATTACAAAGTGGCATATCAACAAGTAATTAATAGAGGTGCGACACCTATATTGTGTGGCGGTACGGGATTATATGTAGAGTCAGTTCTTAATGGAATTTCGTTGCCGGAAGTGCCAGAAAACAGGGTTTTGAGAGATAGTCTTGCAAATAAGACATTAACCGAACTTACTCAAATTCTCGAATCGTATAAGAAATTGCATAATGTAACGGATGTGGATACATGTAAGAGGGCAATACGAGCAATTGAGATTCAAGAATATTATAACAAGTATCCTGAATTGAAAAGCGAAACGTTACCGCATCCCATAAAAGATTATGTACTTGTAGGTGTTGATATTCCAAGGGAAGATAGGCGGATGCGAATATCGTTAAGACTGCAAAGGCGAATTGAAGATGGAATGATTGATGAGGTTAAAAACCTTTTGAATCAAGGAATTTCGCCGGAGGACCTTATATATTATGGATTAGAGTATAAGTTTATAACTTTATATCTGACAAATCATCTTAGATATGACGAAATGTGTGAGCAATTAGAAATTGCTATACACCAATTTGCAAAGCGGCAAATGACATGGTTCAGAGGAATGGAACGTCGCGGTTTTAAAATAAATTGGCTGCCATACGATATTCCAAATGATGAATTTGCAGATAGAATATTGAATGATTTTTAGTTGTAATTTATTCTTTCTCTCCGCGAAGCATCAATACGCAAGAGAATGAATAGTAAAATGGTGAACCCTAAAAGAGATGAGCCTCCATAGCTGAACAATGGCAACGGAATACCTATTACCGGGCATAGCCCTATAACCATCCCCACATTGATAGTAACATGGAAAATTAATATAGATGCAACGCAGTATCCATAAATGCGACCGAATGAACTTGTTTGACGTTCTGACAGGAAAATTATCCGGTATATCAATATTAAGAATAAAATAAGTACAATGGCGCTACCAACGAAGCCTTTCTCTTCGCCTATTGTGCAGAAAATAAAGTCGGTGTGTTGTTCGGGTACAAATTTCAGTTTTGTTTGTGTGCCTTTAAGAAATCCTTTACCGGTAAATCCACCTGAACCAATTGCTATTTTTGATTGATTTACATTGTATCCCGCATCCCGAAGGTCTTCCACCATTCCAAGATTAACTTTAATTCTCATTTGTTGGTGAGGTCCAAGATGATTGAACAGAATATCCACAGAGAACAATAATACTATAGATAGGAGAGCGGTACAGACTGTAATCAGCACTCGTTTTATTTTTTCTTTGAACAAATTGAAAAGAATATACAGAATGGATATTGAAATCACTGCGGCAAAATAATAATATCCCGGAATTGTAACACCAAAGTATGTCAGTATCGTTGCGACTAACGCTGCGCCAATATTAAATAGTGCAGTATTACGTGCTAAAACAAAAGATTTGCAATAAAATAACAACATACTTATCATAACCACTATAATAATGCAGAATACAATAAATTGTCCGGTTTCAATTCCGAGTACGGAGGTTTCGCTAAATTTTATGGCTAATACAAAATACAATGCAGAAATAAAAGCCGAAAGAATCACCATGCCACTCATACCCTCTCTGTAAAGTACAATAAAAAGAGAGAAATAAACTAAAGCAGAACCGGTCTCATGTTGTGCTATAATGAGTAGAGCAGGAAGTAATATTATAGTAATAGATATCAGATAATTCTTAATATTGTATAGCCTAAAATTATAAGAATTAAACAACCGAGCAAGAGCTAAAGATGTTGCAAATTTTGCGAACTCTGCGGGTTGAATACTTACAGGACCCAATACGAGCCACGAACGAGAGCCTTTTATGTCGGGTGCGATAAATATTGTAACTATTAACAAAAGTAATATTGCGGCATATATAGGATAAGCATAAGCCTCGTATATACGAGAGTCAATAAGTAAAATCGCGACAGCAACACAAGCTGAAATACCTATCCACATAAACTGTTTGCCGGAAAATTCTGAAAAATCAAATATCCCAGCGTTGTCGAAATCGTAGCTTGCAGCATAAATACTAAAAGCCCCGAGTATGACAAATAGTAAATATATGCCTATGGTGAAAAAATCTACTGATTTAAAAATGGAATTATTATTAACGTTTCTTGATGCCACTGTAAATTATTGTATTTGAGTGTTTCATATTTTCTTCAATATACTGTCGCTGAGAAGAAATTTCACCATTGAGATATTTTTCAATAATGAGCGAGCCTATAGGCACTCCATAGGTAGCTCCAAACCCGGCATTCTCCACATATACACATACAGCAATTTTTGGATTATCCATCGGTGCAAATCCCATGAAAACAGAGTGATCCCTGCCATGCGGATTTTGGGCAGTACCTGTTTTGCCACAAACGTCAAGTCCGGGAATGTTTGCCATCCGGCATGTGCCTCCTGTAACAGCCATTCTCATACCTTCCACAATTTCATTATAATATTTTGTATCGATAGTTGTGAATCGCGGTTGTGTATAAATTGAAGGAATTGTATCACCTTTAATTGCTTTAACAACATGAGGAGTAATGAAATGCCCACGATTGGCTATTGTGGCGCATAAATTAGCAATCTGTAGTGGGGTTGCTAATATTTCACCTTGACCGATGGCGATTGAAATAATTGTATTTGCACTCCATCGGTTTTCACCATACACTTTACTATAGTATTTACTGTTAGGGATAAATCCGCGGCTTTCACTTGGCAGGTCAATTCCAAGTTTGTATCCGTATCCCATAGAAACAAGATGATTTTTCCAAACTTCGAATACATCGGAAACGGAACCATATCGAGAGCGCTTTGAATCAAGCATTGTTTTAAGTCCCCAGCAGAAATATGCATTACATGATGTTTGAATTGCCGGTTTTAAGGATAACGGAGCGCCATGTGTATGACATCCGACGCGAAGTCCTCCTGAAACGTAACCGTGGAAACATGGGAACATCGTATTACTGTCGATAATATTTTCTTGTAGAAATATTAAACCTTGTGTCGGTTTAAAAGTAGAGCCGGGAGGATATGCCGCCATTAGTGAACGGTCGAACAATGGCAGGTATAGATTGTTGTTTAGTTCTCTATAATTTTTTCCACGTTGACGACCGGTGAGCAGGGTAGGGTTGTAGGTTGGACTTGAAACCATGGCAAGGACTTCGCCTGTTTCCGGTTCAATAGCAACAATAGCACCTATTTTATTTTGCATGAGTTCTTCACCGTATTTCTGAAGCTCTATATCCAGACTCAGTGTAATATCCTTGCCAGATACGGGCGCGACATCTAAACTACCGTTATTGTATCGTCCTTTTATTCGACCGTGAGCATCTCGAATTAAAATTTCTTGTCCTTTTTCACCGCGCAAGATATGTTCATAGCTTTTTTCAATGCCTAAGTCTCCGGTGTAGTCACCGGCGGCATAGTAGTTATCGCGTTTAATTTCGTTTTTATTAACTTCACGAATGTTGCCAAGAACATTGGCGGCTGCAATGTGATTATACTGACGAATAACTTTCTTTTGAATAAAGAATCCATCAAAGCGATATAATTTTTCTTGTATTCTACCGTAATCCTGAGCAGTGAGGTGAGAAATCACCGTTTGAGGAGTATATGAAGAATATCCCGGATTAAGTTTTTTGTTTTTTATGTCGGCAAACCTTTTTCTAAGAGCATCAGGCGAGATTTGAAGAGCTTTACAAAAATCAAGTGTATCAAAATCATGTACCTCCCGTGGAATCATTTGAATGTCGTATGCCGGCTGGTTATAGACCACCAGTTCACCGTTGCGGTCGTACATCATTCCACGCGATGGATAAATGGTTTTACGAAAGAATGCATTTGAGTCGGCGCTCTCTTTATATTTTGTTTCAAAAAGTTGCAGTTCTCCAAGTCGCACCAAATATAATACGACAATAAGAGTGAATATGCCTCCTATGAAATATTTTCGTTTTTCTAATTTATAATCTTTTCTCACTGCCGGAAGATATAAGACTTTCTATAGCAAAGATGATAATTATGGTTAATATAGAACTTGCCACAGAACGTAAGATTAGCATTATTACGTCGAAAAATGAGAAAGCCTGAATCACATTAATCAGACAGCAATATATAAATGATAAGGAACCTGCATAGAGAATGTATGTTGAATATCCCATTTTTTTGATTGAGGGAATAATAATATCGTTATCGTCGTCTTTTGGAGTAAACAATGAATATACAGGTTTGCGTATGGCTGCTATTAAGGTGCAAGCTAATGCATTCATTCCAAGAGTATCAGAAAAAATATCTACAGAGAATCCCAATAAAAAAGAGAGAAGAAAGAGAAGGTTTAAATTTATGTTTATCGGGAGACGAAATATGAAAAAGATAAACACATAAGGTACGGCAATATTAAACAAGCATATCTGATTGAATACTACTGATTGTAATAGTATTAATATTATAAACAAAGATACGTAACCAATTAATTTATTTGCCATATATGAAAGATTAACGAAACTTGCGTAAACTCATTTAGGTTGATGCTCATTAAGCGAAGATATCTCAGCGAGTCGGTCGTTTTTAATAACCCTGACAATTTTTAACTGCGAGAAATCGGTAAATAGTTTAACTTTAAACGAGAGGAAATTGTCATCCTTGTCTTTTTCAGTGTCAATGATAGTTCCGACCAAAAGACCTTCAGGGAACACTGCAGAATAACCACTTGTAATAATCGTATCACCTTTCTCAAAATCGACATGGCGAGGCATCTCCTCCAGGAGTACGGTGGATGGGTCGTGTCCACCCCAGACCAAACTTCCGAAGAAATCGTGATTTTTAACCTTACAAGATAATCTAAATTTAGGATTGAGCAGAGAAATAGCTCGAGAAGCGTGCTCACCAACAATATCGATGATGCCAATAACGCCATTATGATCAACAATACCCATTTCCGGCTCAATGCCATCCGCCTTTCCTTTATTTAAAAGGATATAATTATAAGGCTTGGATATGCTATTATTTATAACTTCTGCAATAATATATTTATAGCCAGGAATGAGTTTTTCATCGGGGATAGAGTCGTTATACTCCTGAAGTTCGTATTCGGACAATCTGTTCTGAAGATATATAATACGATTTTCAAGTTCGGCATTACGAATGAGTAAATCGGAATTAGTTTCTTTCAGATTGAGATATGACGTGAAGCTGTTTTTGACAGAATGTATTGAATATGAAACGGAGTTGGCCGAAGATAAAAATATATAGTTATGGAATGCGTTAAATCTGAATAGAAGCATGAGGCTTATCGTCACAAAAGTGAAGAAAGCAATCCAGGCAAAATGCTTTAAAACGAAGTTTATAAGATTTCTCATGCTGATTAATGATTTCAAAGACACCTACTAATTGTCAATATTAGTAGGTGCCTCCATATCAATATAAAGTTATTCAATTAACGAATCAAGAAAGCAAATTTATCAATATTCTTCAGTGCGACGCCGGTGCCACGGGCAACAGCATGCAGCGGATCATCTGCCACATGGAATTTAATACCAATTTTGTCGGTAAGACGTTTATCAAGACCACGTAACAAAGCCCCACCTCCAGTGAGATAAATTCCGTTTTTAACCAAGTCGGCGTATAACTCAGGAGGAGTGTTCTCCAAAGCATCAAGAACAGAAGATTCGATACGGGTTATTGATTTTTCCAAACAGTGAGCAATCTCCTGATAAGAAATCGGAATCTCCATAGGAAGTGAAGTTAACTGATTAGGACCATGCACGATGTAATCCTCCGGAGGATTATCAAGCTCGGTGAGAGCAGAACCTACGTTCATTTTAATAAGTTCGGCAGTACGTTCAGCAACTTTTATGTTATGAGCGCGACGCATGTGGTCGATAATATCGCGGTTAAACTCATCGCCAGCAATTTTAATACTTTCATTGCTTACAATACCGCCTAAAGATATAACTGCAATTTCGCTCGTTCCACCACCGATATCAACAATCATATTTCCTTCCGGCGCCTCAACGTCAATACCAATACCGATAGCGGCAGCCATAGGTTCTTGAATCAAATAAACATCACGCCCACCGGACTTCTCGGAAGAATCACGAACAGCACGTAATTCCACTTCGGTACTACCAGAAGGGATGCACACAACCATGCGCAAAGAAGGAGTGGTAAACCAGCGATTTTTTTTGCTTAATTTCTTAACAAAGCCTTTAATCATCTTTTCGGCGGCGCTAAAATCGGCAATCACGCCATCCTTAAGCGGTCGAATTGTAACGATACCGGGATGCTCTTTCCCTTGCATCTGACGTGCGAGATCTCCCACAGCAATAGGAGTTTCGGTTTTTACATCAAGAGCTATAATCGAAGGCTCATCAATTACAATTTTATCGTTATGTATGATAATGGTATTAGCTGTACCTAAATCAACTGCAATTTCTTGGGTAAATGAAAACCAGCCCATATTTATAATAATTAAACTGTGAATTAATGTTTGAAGTGACGGATACCTGTAGTAGCCATAGCCATATTGTGGTTGTTGCAATATTCGATGCTATCATTATCCCGGATAGAGCCACCAGGATGAATTACAGCATTAATACCAGCTTTATCAGCAATTTCAACGCAATCGGCAAATGGGAAGAACGCATCCGAAGCCATGACAGCTCCATTCAGGTCGAAACCAAAAGATTTCGCTTTCTCAATGGCCTGTTTGAGGGCATCAACGCGAGAAGTTTGCCCGACACCGTTAGCCAGAAGCTGTTTGTTGCGTGCGATGACTATTGCGTTACTTTTGCTATGTTTTACAACTTTGTTGGCGAAATGGAGGTCGCTAATCTGACTATCTGTAAGCTGTTTTACAGTAACAGTAGTTAGTGGCGATTCCGCCTCCTCATCGCGAGCTTGTACTAAAAAACCATTGAGCGCGGTCCTGACGAGAAGTTTGTTTTTAGAGTCATCGTTTTTGACTAAAATTATTCTGTTTTTTTTCTGAGTCAGAACGTTTAAAGCCTCCTCGGAATACTGCGGAGCAATAATGACTTCGAAGAAAATCTTGTTTATTTCGTTAGCGGCGTCAACGTCAACAGGTCGATTACAGATGAGCACACCACCAAATGCAGACACCGGGTCGGCGGCCAATGCGTCAGTCCATGCTTGCAATACAGTTGGACGAGATGCGATGCCGCAAGCGTTGTTGTGTTTAAGAATTGCAAAAGTGGTATCGTTGAAATCGGCAATTAAATTGCATGCAGCATCAATGTCGAGAATGTTGTTGTAAGAAATTTCTTTGCCGTGCAACTGAGTAAACATCTTATTGAAATCACCAAAGAACGAGCCTTTTTGATGGGGGTTTTCTCCATAACGCAAAGGTTTTTTATTGTTTTGGGAAATACGCAATGCAGATTCCTCATCATTATCAAAATATGAGAAAATAGCAGAATCATATCCACTCGAAACAGCAAAAGCATCACGAGCAAACATCTTACGCTGTTGTAAGGTTGTACAAGCTTCACCATTAGACTCGATGATATCAGCAAGAGGTTGGTATTGAGCCTTAGATGCCACAATAACAACATCTTTAAAGTTTTTAGCAGCAGCGCGAATGAGAGAGATTCCGCCAATATCAATTTTTTCGATAATCTGAGATTCAGTTCCGCCATTGGCTACAGTTTCTTCAAAAGGATAAAGGTCAACAATAACCAAATCAATATCCGGGATATCATAAGCAGAGGCTTCAGCATTATCAGTTTCGTTGTCGCGACGCTTGAGTATGCCACCAAAAACTTTTGGGTGTAAAGTTTTAACGCGTCCACCAAGGATGGAAGGATATCCAGTGAGATTTTCCACCGCATCACACTCATAGCCCAAAGATTGTATAAAACTCTGAGTACCACCTGTAGAGATGAATTTTACACCATTGTCATTCAGTAGTTTTAAAAGGCGGTCGAGACCATCCTTGTGAAAAACAGAAATCAGTGCTCGCTTTATTGTAATTTTATCGTTCATCTTGTTTATAAATAGAGTCGTTAATATCGTGCAAAGTTAATAAATTCTGCAAAGAAAATGAATAGAATTTTGCAAATAAAGTGCCTCAAATAAACAAGAAAATTATAAAAAAATTAAATTCGCGATAATATTGTTTTTCATCAAATGATTAGCGATATGAACGAATCGCAAATCCGAACTGTGTACGAAAGGATGGCTTTATACTTATAAAACCGAGTGTTCAACGAAAAATGCTGTAGAAATAGTTGAACTGTATCGTGTGTTTTGCACGGAGTGATGAGGGATATCCGTCGGGCGCCAACCTGCGGCT
>JAFLTZ010000072.1 GCA_022509045.1 Muribaculaceae bacterium
CAACGACATCAACAACCAGGAAAAGATGGTTCTTCGCACCGATAATTTAGTGAAGAAATATAACCAACGTACAGTCGTCAATCACGTGTCGATTAACGTCACTCAAGGGGAAATAGTTGGTCTGCTCGGTCCTAACGGTGCCGGTAAAACAACCACTTTCTACATGACAGTGGGCCTTATCACACCCAACGAAGGAAAAATTTTCGTCAACGACCTCGATATCACCAAGTATCCCGTTTATCGTCGCGCACAAAACGGCATCGGATATCTCGCGCAAGAGCCTTCTGTGTTTCGCAAACTCAGTGTGGAGGATAATATCCGTGCTGTGCTCGAAATGGGTAACACTTCTCGAGAGCAACAACGTGAACAACTCGAAAGTCTTATTTCTGAATTCCGTTTAGAAAAAGTTAGAAAGAACCTGGGAGACCAACTTTCCGGTGGTGAGCGCAGGCGTACCGAAATAGCTCGATGTCTTGCTATCAATCCAAAATTTATCATGCTCGATGAGCCTTTTGCCGGTGTCGATCCAATTGCCGTTGAGGATATTCAATACATCGTTTATAAACTTAAAGAGAAGAATATCGGCATTCTGATTACCGACCATAATGCTCCGGAAACACTAAGCATCACCGACAGAGCATATCTTCTGTTCGAGGGAAAAATTCTATTTCAAGGTACATCCGAAGAATTGTCTGAAAATCCCATTGTGCGCGAAAAATATCTCGGGCGAAACTTTGAATTCCGTCGCAAAAAATTTGAATAATTAATATTAAATCAACGGTATATGGATGGTATCACTCCCATAATAATTGCGGTTATTTTCATAGTCATCGGTATTGTTTCGGAAATAAAATCCGATGCTGCAAAAAAAGCCGCCAAACTGCAAAAACAGTTTGTCATGCAACAACAACATGCCGCCCAAAAGGCTCATGCATTGCGCAAAGAAAAGCCGATGCCTGCGGCAGATTTTGCTTCTGACGACGATTTTTCTAATATTGAAACTATGACGGAAGAAGCCAAACCACCCGTTGAGCCGGTGCCGGTTCCCGATTCCACCGATAATACTGATCCTTATAGCATCGATAAACACGATTTTTCTCTCGAATATGATTGGAAAAAAGCTATCGTTGCATCCGAAATTCTTAAAACAAAATTCTGATATGCCTGCCGACTGGAAAGAATTACTCGCCGCTAAAACCGGATATGTTCCTCCTGTTGAACCAACGGAACAACCCAGCGCCAACTCTTCGCTTGAACTGCCACACCAATCTAAAATTAAAATACAACTCGACCGCAAACAACGCGCCGGCAAGTCTGTGACTTTAATTTTCGACATTGACGGGAACGAAGATGCTATAAAAGCGCTTGCCAAGCAGCTCAAGGTTTTATGTGGAGTGGGTGGTTCCACTCGCGGAAACGAAATTCTTATTCAAGGCGATGCACGACAAAAATGCCTCGATTTTTTCACAAAAAAAGGATGGAAAGCTAAAATCATTTAATCTCTTTTTTCCCATTATGCTCAAAATTTCTAAAGCCTCGGCCGGTTCCGGAAAAACATACCAACTTGCACAAGAGTATATAACGTTGCTCCTCGGATATTATGATTCCGAAACCAACACTCACAGGCTTTATATCAATCATCCTCTTGCCCACGACACACATAAGCGGATTCTCGCCATAACTTTCACCATTAAGGCTACAGAGGAAATGAAGAAACGCATTGTCAAGCAGTTGCACATATTGAGCACCGGGGCTGAAAGCGATTATCTTAAAGACCTCATGTCGCTTTACAATGCCACTGAAAACGATGTAAGGCGTGGCGCCAAGAGAGCCTTACGCGATTTACTTTCAAAATTCTCTTTTTTCAACGTAAGCACTATCGACTCCTTTTTCCAGACTATTCTGCGCTCAATGGCGTTCGAACTCGACCAATCGGGTGACTTTGCTGTGGAAATTAACGACGATACAGTGCTCGGCATCGCTCTGCAGGATTTGATTGGCTCGCTCCGGAGCGGGTTTCATATTCCAGACGACGAACGGAAACTCCGTTACAAACTCGAAAAGTATCTCATCGGCAACATCGACGGCAAGAGTGACTGGAATCTACTCCCTCGCAGCAACTCCCGTAAAAATTGGAATCATTCCTCTCTATCCGATATCATTAAATATATCAACAGCGAGAATTTCAAACTCAAGATTGCTGATATTAACAATTATTTCAGTCAGCCAGGCAAACTCGACAAGTTTCGCAACGATGTACTGAAACAGATGGAAGCTACTCTTGCCCACATTTTATCTGTGGCTAAGTCTTTACCCGATGCTTTGGCTGAATCCGGTATCTACGAGAGTCAAATTTCGTACAAAAACCAACAGCCTTTTCGTGTCGTATACACAGCTATGGGGATTACATCTGTACATGAAGCGGAATTAAAACTCGACAATCTGGCACCAAATGACACATTTATCAAAAAATACGAGAATCCCGACTTACTATTCAAGAAGGACGCAAACATCACCGGTTGCAAACCTATTCTATCTCTATTATCGCAGTATCTGGAATTTTTCCATAAATATGCATTTCTAAAAATTGCCACAGAAAACCTCGATGCATTGAGTCTCATTTACGATGTTTACATGCAAATGGAAAAGTATCGCGAGGATAATGATACAGTTTTGCTTTCTCAAACCACCGAGTTGTTATCTAAAATAGTCACGACCGACGATACGCCTTTCATCTTTGAACGCATGGGGATTGCCCCCAAACATTTCCTTATCGACGAGTTTCAGGATACCTCCAAGATGCAATGGCAGATTCTCGCCCCAATGCTGCGCAACAATCTCGGCAATGGTCATTCAAGCCTAATAATCGGTGATGTGAAGCAATCAATATATCGTTTCCGAAATGCCGACCCTTCTTTGTTACATTCCGGAATCAACTCTTCTTTTGCAAATTTCATACCTCCGACATATAACAGCGGAAATATTGAACTTAGCACCAACTATCGCAGCCGGGAAAATATTGTAAAATTCAACAACACATTCTTTACTCTGCTCGCACACGAACTTGCAGCCGACAAAAATGCACCTCTCCTTCTGTCCTCTTACGAAAATGTTGTGCAACATGTATGCAAAAAAAAGAAAGACACCGGCGGACACATCACCATTGACTTTTTCAATTCCCAAGACTCCGATTCCTCGCCACAATCCGACGACGACATATTGATTGACATTCAGCTCGATAAAGCGTTGGAATACGCTGTTGGGGCACTACATCGCGGTTATAAACCTTCACAAATAGCGTTTTTAGCTCGCACCGGTGCCGACAACGAGGATACTGTCAAATATATTATCCGGCATCTCGATTTGTTAACGGAGGCTAATGATGGAACTCCCGTAACCGTCGTTTCTGATGAATCGCTTCTGCTGTGCAATTCGCCTATCGTCAATTCTATCATCAGCATGCTCGAATTCATCTCGGGCGAAGCATCAATCGGCAATGATTTCGATATGCAAAATAGAAATCTTTACCTGCCGCTCATTGCCCAATTCTTTCACAAAAAGTTAGCTGAATCTCATGGCGATGCTTCTTTGGCTTTGCAACAAGCTATGGAAATTTCCATACCCGACCTGCGTTTGACTCTTAAAAAATCTCTAAACCCCAATAATAGTTCGCTCTACACAGTCATTGAACAAATTATTGATTCTTTCGACGAAGACTCACGCAACGACGAAACGGCATACCTACTCGCATTTCAGGATATTGTCCTGGATTATGCCAACAACAACACCCCATCTGTTCCGGCATTCCTTAAATGGTGGAAAAACAATTGCAATAAGTTGTCTATCACAACTCCGCCCAATGATAATGCCATCAATGTGATGACAATTCATAAATCGAAAGGTTTGGAATTTGAAATTCTCATAATCCCACGTTGCGATTGGACTATGTTGTCTGTTAACGACCTCATCTGGTTCGACACCAAAACTATCGAACACCGGTTCAATTCCGATTCCACACCGCCTGTAATTCCGCTTCTTTCTGCCGGCAAATTACACGGTATCGGGCGTAGCAATCTTATCCAAAACACAGAACTGCGACCCATCTTTCAATGCGAAATAGAACAAGCTCTTGCCGATGGCTTAAATCTCACCTACGTGGCTTTTACGAGGGCAAAAAGCGAACTCCATATTATTTCATCGGGAAACCAAAACGACACAATCGGCAAACACCTTGAAACCATTTTAAAATTGGACAATTCACTCTACGAACGTTGCATCTACAACCGATATCCCGACATCGATACCGCTTCACACTTTTTATATCTGAATAATTCTTTTGCATGGGGAGCACCTACTACTCCACCCGAAAAGGAAGACACCAATGATAATGAAAACGTTGAACAACTCGTATTTGCATCATACGATGTGGCATCCAACACCGTTGAACCAAACTATAGTGCTGAAATTATCCCACCCGGGATACGAGGAGAGGGCATTCGAATGCATAAAATAATGGAAGGGATTCTCACTCCGGAAGACGTTGAACTTTCTGTAAGATGTTGCGCTTCAAAAGGTTTTATTCAGGATTCCATTGAGGAGATCAAACACTTCACCAAAATATTCTCCGATTATATATCACAACAAGAACCAGCATCTTGGTTCTCCAACGACATCAAAGTATATCGCGAAAGATGGATGGCATATAATGGCAAACAATATAGAGCGGACCGCATTGTCATTCGCCCCGATAATTCAGTCGTTGTCATTGATTTCAAATTTGGTGAAGACGCCGAACACATATACTGAGATGAATATTTACGACAGATTAAAGGTTATATGTACGCTCTGCGCTCCGTTGGCTACAAGAACGTAATTGGCAAGATTTGGCATCCCGAATCAGGGAAAATACGCACTATTTCCTTCGACACCTCCAATAAATAATCATTTCTCAAACATATTTTTAACTACTGCACACATATTACGTCATAAAATACTATCTTTGTAATCTAATTCAGTTATATTACAATTGAAACTATTATGACTCTTTCTCCACTTACTGCTATTTCGCCTATTGACGGCAGATATCGCAACAAGACTGAACAACTTGACAAATATTTTTCAGAATTCGCTCTAATTAAATACCGCGTAAAGGTTGAGATTGAATATTTCATCGCTCTTGCCGAAATTCCGCTGACTCAACTTTCCGGTATTTCAAGCGACACCCTTTATGGGTTACGCAAAATTTACGAGGATTTCGCTATTTCTGATGCTGAACGCATCAAAGATATTGAAAGTGTAACCAACCACGATGTCAAAGCTGTAGAATATTTTATCAAAGAAAAATTCGACTCTCTCGGGTTGCAACAATATAAAGAGTTTATTCACTTCGGTCTTACATCTCAGGATATCAACAACACTTCCACTCCAATGATGATTGCCGATGCACTTCATGATGTAGTATTACCTATGTTTGATGAAATGCTCTCTATCCTCAAAACCAAGGCGGAAGAATGGTATGAAATTCCTATGTTGGCACGCACACACGGGCAGCCGGCTTCTCCAACTCGTCTCGGCAAAGAGGTTATGGTATATGTTTATCGACTCGAAGAAGCTCTCAGTGTTGTACGCAACACTCCAATAAGCGGAAAGTTTGGCGGTGCAACCGGTAATTTCAATGCACACTGCGTGGCTTTTGGCAAAAGTAACCCGGATTGGCGCGAATTTGCCAATAAATTCCTTAATGAACGGCTCGGAATACAGCGAGAGCAGTGGACTACCCAAATTTCAAACTACGACAACCTCGCTGCTCTTTTCGATGCGCTCCGTCGCGTATGCACTATAGTCATCGATCTAAATCGCGATTTCTGGCAATATATCTCTATGGAATACTTCAAGCAAAAAATCAAAGCCGGAGAGGTTGGATCTTCTGCAATGCCTCATAAAGTAAATCCAATAGATTTTGAAAACAGCGAAGGCAATCTTGGTATCGCTCGTGCCATTCTCGAACACCTTTCCGATAAACTTCCCATTTCACGTTTGCAACGCGACCTCACCGATAGCACTGTTATACGTAATTTCGGAGTCCCTATGGGACACATCGTCATCGCATTGCAAAGCACCCTCAAAGGACTTAACAAACTGCTGCTCAATGAAACTGCTATTGCTCATGACCTCAACAATATGTGGAATGTAGTCGCTGAGGCAATTCAGACAATTTTACGACGTGAGGGATATCCAAAACCATACGAAACCCTTAAGGCTCTCACTCGTACCAATTCTGTTGTTACAGCTGAATCTATTGCAGAGTTTATTGAAACTCTAAATGTTAGCAATGAGGTTAAAGCAGAACTTAAAGCAATAACACCGCATAACTACACCGGGTATTAATTCTTTATGGCTCGCAAAATACGTTTTGGCATTGTTGGCACCGGCAAAATATCCGAGTGGGTTATTGCCGGTGCTGCCGCTGACTCGCGTTTCGAGGCCACTGCAATCTGCTCTCGTTCCGAACAACGGGCTATTGAATTTGCCGGCACACACGGTATAAAACACATTTTCACTTCTGTGTCCGATATGGTAAATTCTCCTTTTATCGATGCAGTATATGTCGCAACACCAAACAGCACACATGCCCGTATTGCCATAGAAGCAATGACACATGGCAAACATGTACTTTGCGAAAAGCCATTAGCTGCCAATGCCGTTCAAGCCCAAGAAATGGTTGATTGCGCGCGCGATAATAAAGTGTTGCTAATGGAAGCGATGATTGCAACTCTTAACCCAAACTTTCAACTGCTTAAACATTTTATTTCGCATTTGGGTACGTTACGCCGCTACTTTGCCGCTTACTGTCAATATTCATCGCGGTACGACAAACTCAAAGAAGGCATTGTCATGAATGCCTGGAAACCGGAACTTGCCAATGGCGCGATTATGGATATCGGTATTTATACCATATACCCCATGGTAGCACTTTTTGGTGAACCGCAAAGCATTTCTGCTTCCGGAATTCTGCTGCACACCGGAGTGGATGCACAAGGCTCTGCCGATTTCAAATATCCGGGGATGAGTGCCAATGTGATTTATTCAAAAATTGCCAACTCATACATTCAATCCGAACTCGAAGGAGAGGATGCTAACATTATTATTGATAAAATCCACTCTATTGACTCGTTGAGCTTGATTCCTCGACCCACACCAGGGTCCGGACGCGGACCAAAAGCGGAATGGACCCAAATAGGACATCCGCTATGCCACGACAGATACTATTATGAGATTAAAGAATTTATCGACCTCGTTTCGCAATGCAAAACCGAAAGTAGTGTAAACACACATTGGAACTCTGTTACCACAATGAAGATTCTCGACGAGATTCGCCGTCAAATAGGTGTCAAAACGATGTAAAACATTTGTAATCAATCACCACTCTATTTTACGTAATTCCCCGGAATCATCTGCAAGTGAATTTGCCATAGACACGGCTTCCGTTATATGGCTGCATATATGGTCTTCACCGAGCATGGAAACAATTCCACTATTTTCAAGCACACCTCTAACATTGTCATTTACTCCTGATAACACCACATGTACACCATCTTTTTTCGATGACTGTATCAGAATCTCAAGATTATGCACACCGGTTGAATCTATAAATGGAACTCGACGCATACGTATAATCCTTACAATAGGTTTTTCTCCCATAGAACGCATCATCTCGTCAAACTTTGTAGCTACTCCAAAGAAGAATGGTCCATCTATTTCGTATATTTCTACTCCATTAGCCACATGAAGAATCTCGTGGAGTGACAAGTCTGTACCATCAGCCACATCTATTTCATTACTAAGAACTTTGATAGATGTATTTTCCATAACTCGACGAATAAACAACACTATAGCAAGCAACAATCCAAGTTCTATGGCTATAGTAAGATCGAAAACAACGGTGAGAAGGAAGGTAACTATGAGAACGGAAACATCCGATTTCGGATTCTTCAACATAGCTCTAACTGTACGCCACCCACTCATATTATATGATACCATAACAAGGACTCCGGCAAGGCACGCCATTGGCACATAACTGATTAGTGGCATTAAAAACAAAAATATAAGCAACAGTACAATTGCATGGACAACACCGGCAACCGGTGTACGACCACCATTTGTTATATTGGTCATTGTTCTGGCAATCGCACCTGTCACAGGTATCCCTCCGAAGAACGGTACTACCACATTGGCAACGCCCTGTCCGATAAGTTCCGAGTTAGTATCTGTACTATTTCCGGTGGCACCATCTGCAACAGTGGCCGAGAGCAACGATTCTATAGCCCCGAGCATCGCTATTGTAAATGCCGATGGCAACAATTGATTAATCATATTCATATTTACCGGCAATCCATCCGGATGAGGAATTTGCGCTTTCAGCACCCCAAATCTATCTCCGATAGTTGCCACGCCATCACACCCGGGCACTCCCTTCAAAAAATATACCATCACCGTCATCAGTATGATAGCTATTAGCGCTGCGGGCATCTTACTTGATATTTTAGGCATTATACAAATGATTAGCACTGTCAGTGTTCCCACAATCATAGTTGGTATATTTATCGTGGCTATATAGTGAAAATACACATTCCACTTCCCTATAAAGTCGGAGGGAATAGCCACGTCCGGCTGCATCCCGAAAAATTCTACTATCTGCGTAGAAAATATTGTTAGTGCAATACCGCTTGTAAAGCCTATTACTATCGGATATGGTATAAATTTAATTACAGTTCCTAATTTAAACAAACCTAAGAGTACCAATATCAATCCTGCCATAAAAGTGGCTACTGCCAAACCTGTTAAACCAAAATTTTGGATAATACCATACACAATAACTATGAACGCCCCTGTTGGACCTCCTATCTGCACGCTATTTCCGCCTAACGCCGACACTAAGAAACCACCAATTATTGCCGTAATCAAGCCCACGGATGGAGTAACACCACTTGCTATACCAAAAGCTATGGCAAGCGGGAGAGCCACTATACCAACCACTATCCCTGACACTAAATCATTCTTAAATTTAGTGATATCATAATTTTTTATTTCTTTGATTAATTTCGGACAATACTCTACCTTCGTATTAAAATTCATACGCATATCATTTAATCAACCGTGACTTATCGGCATCATTTTTTAGAAACGAGCTGCAAATTTAGTAAATTTTTACTTGACAAAACACCTGGAATGTATTATATTTGCACTATCATAAGTAATTATTGTAAATGAAACTTTCAGCTATTACATTTATAGCGGCACTCGCACTTGCATCAAGTGGGCAGGCTGCTTCCTGGACAATCGGAAACACAAAATATGATGTTGATACTCTATCGCACATTACAGCCGGACCAGGCACTACCGAAACTGAATTAATTCTTTTAAACAACGACGGAGGTACTACCCGACTTAATGTATTCTACACCGAGACTTCACTACAGAATCCGAATGTA
>JAFLTZ010000073.1 GCA_022509045.1 Muribaculaceae bacterium
AAGGAGGATAGAATCTACCGGGAAATCATTGCTATTTTGATTCCCATTAGAAGAATAAGAACTACAAGTTGCGCACAAAAAGAGGATAAGTATGTGGCAACTCAATCTTAAATATTTATACATAAGAGTCATAATTATTATTTACCGTGATATGTTTATTACAAAATTTTTTATCAAGTTATATATCAAAGGAATAGTGGTTAGCTCAGAACAAAATGATAAAATTACCGGCAACGATAATACTATATAAGCACCAGTCTCATATTTGTCAATACATATCATATTTAGAGCGTATAACGAGATTATTATATATATCAGTGTTACGATCATGGATATTATTATTTGTAATATTACAACTGCAAAATTTATAAATATATTTAATTTATATTTTCGAATAAGACAATATATGACAATACCACCACCGATCAAAATTGGGGAAGCGCAGATATATATATGTTCAAGAATTTCCCACCAGGGTATATATTTTTCCTCCATAAATTTTATTCATTTTGGTTCCCTATTGTTCTTATTTATATAATGTTCTGTTTTTAATGCTTACTTTAGTGTCTTTATTAAAGATGTTTATGAAATCATTCCATTTGTGTATATCTATTAAAATACATCCTGCTGAAAATGGTTTTCCAGATAAAGTATTACCAGTCGTATTATCCTCACCGGGTTTATGAATATTAATTCCTATAGCCGTTGTTTTTCCAGGAGGATCCGGATTTCCGGGGTATGAGGTTCACAAAATTTGATTGCAGTAGACTCTAGTTGATCAAAAAATTCTAAAAAAGAATCAGAGTATGTATATTCATATTCCCCACATTCCTCTGCAACCCAATAATCGTTTCTTATTATTTTACCATTGTAGTATATTTCAAATTTTATATGCGGAAAATCACTTGCCACGTGATATGGTAATTTTTTTTTGGATATAATTACGGGTGTTTTATGATCAATAAATATAGCTCCCAGTTTCTTAAGAATTTCAAATGAATATTCTTTAGATAAGGTGCCTACTACAGGAAAATCTGTCGATACAATAAAACTTTGTTTATTATGATATATCGAAAAATCAACATAAATTAAATAAAATGGATGAAATAGTGTAATTTTTGCAGAGTCAGGTAAGGTAGTATAGTCAATATTTGCAGTGTCAGGAGAGATTGCCTCCATATTACTGCTATCGGAAACGACCGATGCGGAATCAATTGGTAAAACATCGTTTTTATCACCTTGTTGCCCATGATATTGGCAAGAAAATAGCACAACGAGTGCAAATAATAGAAACATAATAGGATTTTTCATACTTTTGAGTTTATTTTACATATTTATTCATTAGTGGACACTAATGATATTGCAAATATAATGCAGAGAATGTGTGGTTTGCAAATCTTTGTGATATTTTTTGTGCAGGTATATAATAATAGTCCTAAACGTTTGTTTTGATTTCAGAAAAGTTTAGGACTATATTGTTTATTTGAATAATCGTACAGGGAATTATTCGATGGTAATTAGAAAATGTGTTCGGGCGAGAGCATCGGGGTGAGTTCCAAGTTCGCCTTCCGGAATAGGGACTCCCATTTTGCCAAATTTTTCTATCCAAAATTGCGGCATTTCACCATTTGAATTTCGAAAATTCATTGGCGTAGCCTTGAAAATATGTTCACCTTCTTCGTCTAAAAATGCTTCATAAACTAATTCGGAGCAATACATTTTATCATTATCGGGCATAAATTCATGGTCATAATCTTGCCCGATGAATGTCATGGCATTTGCTATCACTTTGTCGGGCGAAAACGGGACTGTAAGGCGTTTTACGACTACCATCGGCTTGCCATCGGCTTGGACTGATTCGGCAATGAATTGCTCGACAGGGACTCTTCGTACGCCGTTTTTTGGCTCTGCTTCAATTATATAGACGCGCCCGCAATCATCCACATCAATGATTGCGACGTGGCAGAACGTGAGTGAATCGGAGGGTTGACGAGCAGATGTGTTTATTGCCTTGGAAAATTCTGTTGCTGCTGAGGCTTGAAATATTAAATCGCCTTTCCTAACCTCTACATCGAAGGCATATCCTACTTTATTAATCATTAGTAAAAGAATTGCTATAAAGCTGATTTTTATTATATTAAAGTGCATATATTACATTGGCGACAGTTTGTCCGACTGCCTTTAAAGTTTCAGAAGATATGTTATCAATCACATCGTGAGTGGTATGCCATTGAGGGAAGAACCCACTTTGAGAATCCGTGTTATTGGTGTCGATAATGTCTATAGTTGGAATGCCGGCTTGATTTGTAAATACGTGGTCGTCGGTAATGCCTCCTCCCGGGCTGTTTTTGAAAAATTTACCATAGCCGCTGTTTATAGCGATATTCCATACATGTGATAGAATCTGCGGTGCATAATATTTAGAGTACACTTCGTGTTCGAAGCGGGCGTTTTTAGCACCGACCATATCGAGTAAAATCCCAAAAAGTGGTTGATAACCCGGCGTATGGCGATTATTTACCCAATATTGGGTTCCAAGAGCCCACGAATTTTCATCACCATCTGTGCCCATATCTTCCATATCAACAAATAAGATATCTACCCCAATCTTTGGTGGTTTTATGCTGAAAATTCTGGAGAGTTCCATTAACACACCTACACCGCTGGCACCATCGTTTGCGCCCATCACCGGCTGATTGTGTTTCGATGAATCCGGGTCGGCGTCTGCCCAGGGTCTTGAATCCCAATGAGCCAATAGCAGTACGCGCCGAGCAGAATCGGGATTGATAGAGCATATTATATTTTTGGCTTTATATGAGTTGCCATTATAGGCTACAAGAGTCGGTTCCTGGATGGTTACAGAGCCATATTTTTTCATTTCGTTTTCGAGATAATCGCCACATCGGAAATGTGCCGAGCTTCCGGGAACGCGCGGGCCGAAATTGCACTGCCGGGCAATATATTGATATGCGGAATCACCTGAAAACGACGGGAATTTATCGTGCTGTTCGGCACGTGTTGAATTATCGGCAGAAACCGGACTTTTGCACTGCAGATTTACACACATCAAAACAGCAAGAATTATAATATTTAATATCCGTGCAGGCATAATTATTTTTCTCTCATATACACATTTATAGGAGTCCCACAAAAGTCCCAATTTGCGCGTATTTTATTTTCAAGGTATCTCCGATACGGCTCTTTTACCCATTGAGGCAAATTGCAGAAGAAAATAAACGTTGGTATTGTTGCGCCCTTGAGCATTGTAATATATTTAATCTTAACATATTTACCTTTTGTGGCAGGAGGCGGATATGCCGCTATGGCTTCCTGCATTACAAGATTAAGTTTTGAAGTTGGCACCACGCGTTTTCGATTTTCATATACTTTCATTGCTTCTTCGAGAGCACGATGGATGCGCTGCTTAGTCATTGCCGAGGTAAATACAATCGGAAAATCGACGAATGGGGCAAAACGGTTTCGTATGGCATTTTCAAAAGTAATTATTGCCTCCTGGCTCTTGTTCTCCACCAAATCCCATTTATTAACACAAACCACAAGCCCTTTTTTATTGCGCTGAATAAGAGAGAAGATATTTACGTCTTGCGACTCGATACCACGAGTGGCATCTATCATTAAAATACACACATCGGAATTCTCGATGGCGCGGATACTTCTAATCACGGAATAGTATTCGATATCTTCCGACACTTTTCCTTTTTTTCGTATTCCGGCGGTGTCCACAAGATAAAAATCGAAACCATATTTGTTGTATCGGGTATAAATGCTATCGCGAGTGGTGCCTGCTATGTCAGTGACTATATGACGTTCTTCTCCGATAAAAGCGTTCAATAGCGAAGATTTTCCGGCATTCGGGCGCCCTACAATTGCAAATTTAGGTATATCTGCCAACCCATCTTCCTCACTGTCTGTTATGGGCATTTTTGCAACAATTTCATCAAGAAGGTCACCGGTACCGGACCCTGATACTGCAGAAATGGCAAACGGATCGCCAAGTCCTAAAGAATAAAACTCAGCAGCATTATAGAGCCACTCATTGTTATCTGCCTTATTGGTGACAAGAATAACCGGTTTTTTTGAACGGCGCAATATTTCAGCCACGTGGTCGTCGAGGTCGGTGACACCGTTTGTGACATCGGTAACAAACAGTATCACATCGGCCTCGTCGATTGCGATGTTAACCTGTTTGTTTATTTCTTCTTCAAAAATATCATCGGAATTTACGACCCATCCTCCGGTATCGACAATGGAATATTCTTTGCCACACCAATCCACTTTGCCATACTGTCGGTCGCGAGTTGTTCCGGCCGTGTCGTCCACAATAGCAGTGCGAGATTGTGTCAAACGGTTAAATAAAGTTGATTTCCCTACGTTAGGGCGACCTACTATTGCTATTAATCGTGCCATATATTTAGATGAGTTATATTTACATTATTCAATATATCCAAAAGCTTTGAGCTTATTTTCTTTATTACGCCAGTCCTTTTCTACTTTCACGAATATTTCGAGGAAAACTTTCTTATCAAAGAATGTTTCAATATCCTTTCGAGCCTCGGATCCAATCTTCTTCAACATCGCCCCGCCTTTTCCAATAAGAATTCCCTTTTGGCTGTCGCGTTCTACATAAATTACAGCCATGATATGAATGCTTTTTTCTTTTTCTTCAAATTTTTCTACAAGGACTTCTACGGAATAGGGTATTTCTTGCGAATAATTAAGTAGGATTTTTTCACGGATTATCTCAGTAACAAAAAATCGGGCCGGCTTGTCGGTGAGAGCATCTTTTCCAAAAAATGGTGGCGATTGCGGCAGCAGAGCAACAATCCTGTTCATGAGGTTGTTGACATTGAAATGTTCTTTGGCTGAAGTAGGAAAAATTTCGGCATTAGGAAGTAATTGTACCCATCTATCCATTATTGCTTCAAGCTCTGCATTACCTTTGAGCAGGTCGATTTTATTTATAACGAGTAATACCGGAATTTTTTCTTTGGCAACTCGGTCGAGAAAATTTTTATTTTTAAGCGGGTCTTCTATGATGTCGGTTACATACAAAAGGATATCAGCGTCGGTTAAAGCCCCTTCGCTGAAAGAGAGCATACTCTCCTGAAGTTTGTATTTAGGGGCAAGCACTCCCGGGGTATCGGAAAACACTATTTGATATTCATCGGTGTTCACAATCCCCATTATACGATGACGTGTGGTTTGCGATTTGGCTGTTACTATCGACAATTTTTCTCCCACCAAATCGTTCATTAAGGTAGATTTCCCTACATTCGGGTTGCCTACAATATTTACGAATCCTGCTTTATGCTGGCTATCCATAGCGTAAATGTTTAATAATTAACATTTTTGAATATGCGAAACTATAAACAAAAAAAGCACCGTAACGATGCATTTTTTGTTATAAAAAGACTCCGGTGCGATGTGATTACCATCCGTTAATGAGGATTATGCACCCCACACGATGTACATTGCACCCCAAGTAAATCCGGCACCAAAAGCCGTGAGAATAACTTTGTCGCCTTTCTTCAACTTGTGTTTGTATTCGTTAAGACAAACCGGAATTGAAGCAGCACTCGTGTTGCCATAGCGTTCAATATTTACGAGCACCTTGTCTTCACTTAGACCCAATCGAGAACCAACAGCTTCGATAATTCTCATATTGGCTTGATGCGGAATAAACCAATCTATGTTATCAGCGTTTAGTCCGTTTCGCGCCATTACTGAAGCTGAAGATTCGACCATGTCGGTTACTGCATGCTTATATACCGCCCGTCCTTCTTGATAGACATAATGGTAGCGAGCCTCTACTGTGTCATGTGAAGCAGGGAGCACGGAACCACCGGCTTTCATTAGCAGATGAGGCAGCCCCACACCATCGACATGTAGTTCTGCATCCATAATACCTATCGGCTCATCAGTGGGTTCAAGAAGAGCTGCACCGGCAGCGTCACCAAACAATGGACAAGTAGCCCGATCCTGATAGTCGGTCATACTTGTCATTTTTTCGGCAGCAACTACAACGACTTTCTTATATAATCCACTTTTGATATAAGCATTACCTTCCTGTAGGGCTACAATAAAACCAGCACAAGCTGCTTGAATATCGTAACCGTAGGCTTTAGTCATTTTCATCTGATGAATAATGACAGAAGCAGTGGAAGGGAAACGATAGTCGGGGTTTGAAGTGGCGCATATTAGCAAATCTATTTCTTCCGGTTTCACATTGAGATCGGATAGGAGTTGCTCCACAGCCTTAATTCCCATGTAAGATGAGCCACGATTTTCACCTTTAAGAATTCGACGTTCCTTAATACCTACTCGAGTGGTTATCCATTCATCGTTGGTATCAACCATCTTCGAAAGGTCGTCATTCGTGATCTTATCCTCAGGAGCATAAGCAGAAATTCCGCTGATTTTTGTGTAAGTCATTTTGCCGACAGTTTGTTGTATCTAATAAAATAAAGGGCTATACGGAGATATACTCCGAGGCAGTATTATACTGCTGCTACAGCAGCTTTCTCAATAACGAGTTTGCCGCGGTAATATCCGCAAGTACCACAAACGGTGTGATAAATGTGCCAAGAACCACAATTTGGACATACTGCCAATGTAGGAGCTACAGCTTTATCATGAGTTCTTCTTTTAGCTGTACGAGTCTTTGATTGTTTTCGTTTAGGATGTGCCATTGCTATTTACTAATTTTAATTGTTATCATTATTTATATTTTTCAATGCGTCCCAACGAGGGTCGGTAGGAGCATCGTTGACTTCGTCATCAAGATTGTCATCAAGCAGCTCATCGTCAAAATCTTCATCATCGAAACTATTGACACTATGTTTGCGCAACTGTGCACTCATAGCTCGATTGCATTTCCCGAACGGGTGAACATGCTTGAGCGGAATTGTCAACACAACAGTGTCATATATCATGTATGCCACGTTCAGATATGTGTCCGACTCCGGAATTATCAACAAATCATCTGTTTCATCGGAATATTCTTCACCATATTTCACCCGCAATGAATACTTAGTATCCACTTCGTGCTCAAGATCGTCCAAACATCTGTCGCAGGGTATAATCAACATGCCTTTCATCTCAAAATCAAGATAATAGGTGTCGTGCTCGTGACGCACTGTAAGCTCTACATGCACATCTCCACGACGAACATCTTCATTTTCCATATCCTGAAAAAATCCGGTGCCCAATTCGTATTCATACTTGTGTACGCCTTCAGGGAGGTTGCGTAGAGGCAGTTTATATGCTGAAAACTTTCCCACTTTTGAAAATTTCGATAATTCGGTGCAAAGGTACAAACTTTTAATAGAAATATCAATGTTTTTCGCGCATAATTTATTTAACCTTACAGAAAAGCCGAGTTTGAAAAGAGAAAAAAGTAATCACTATGAACTCGGGCTATAGATAGAATGACTTCCGAACTAATCCTTATTGTTGCGGAGGTGCAAGAATCTGCCGAACTTTTTCCGGAGAATGCATTACTGTGGCCGCAGTATCGATTCCAGGGTCATGCTTCAAGAACTCAATTACTTCTCCAGACTCGTAATAGTATCTTTTTACAATTTCACCGGCAAGAATTTCTGAGATTGCACTCTTGTTCAGTTCGAGGTCTTGGCGCAGATCATGTTTGAGCAGCGATTCAAGTTTCTCCAACTCGACTTCGGTAGTTTCATTTAAATAACCTTCAAGTTTTGCTGCTTTTTTGAGTTGTTCGAGTATGGTTTCGCACACTTTATCGTAGTTGAATTCATCGGGATTGATAAAATTGACAAAATCTTCATAAATATCATCGGTAATAACGAATTCATCTACCGGTGGTATTGAGCTGTGAGAAGATGCGTATTTGGTGGCGAAATCAAAGGCCCAACTATCTCTAATTACATTATACACGAGGCGATTAATTTCCGGATATTCCACATTTACATCCGGTGTAATCCCTCCGCCATCACGCACTTCTCTCCCATGTGCAGTATGAAATACGGTTGTAAGGCTGTCGGGCACACGTATGGCCTCACCCATGGCGTTCCGATGTGAATAATCGATGGCTTGAATAAGCCGTCCGCTCGGAATGTAGTATTTTGATATAGTCACTTTTAGCAACCCATCTCCGGCAACCGGTCGAGAAGCCTGTACCAACCCCTTGCCAAATGACCGACTCCCAACTATCACAGCGCGGTCGAGGTCTTGCAAAGCCCCAGCCGTAATTTCTGAAGAAGATGCGCTTGAACCGTCAATGAGAACAGCCAGAGGTATTTTAGTGTCAACCGGTTCTTGCGTAGTTTTATATGTTTTTTCACTTTGTTTCAGCCTTCCACGAGTTTTAAGTACTTCAGTACCTTTTGGCACGAAATGCCCGACAATACCTACCGCGGCATCAAGCAATCCTCCACCATTACCTCTTAAATCGAGTACGATACTCTTCACATTCTGCTTTTTGAGATTTATTAACGCATCTTTAACCTCCTGCACAGACTTGTCGTTAAAGGTGGTAAGTTGAATATATCCAATATCATCTTTCACCACTCCATAATAAGGGACACTATTTACTTTTATTTTCTCGCGGGTAATATCAAATGAAAGTATGCTATCGGAGGTCCAAGGTCTCCGTACGCTTACTTTTACGGCAGTATTCATTTGCCCTTTAAGCATAGAACTTACTTTTTCAATATTCCACTCCGGTGTTACATTTAAAGAATCTATCTTAATTATAATATCACCAGGGCGCAAACCGGCTTTTTGAGCCGGACTTCCAAAATATGGTTGAGAGATAATAGTTTCGCTTTTTTTATTTTTCGAAATGAGAGAGCCAATGCCACCATATTCACCCGTTGCTATAACCATGAAGTCATCTTGTTCGCGAGCAGGTATATATTCGGTGTAAGGGTCTATTTCATCGAGCATGGCTTTTATTGCCACTTCTGTGGTTTTATCATTATCGATGGTGTCAACGTAGTACATATTCAATTCTTTTACAATAGAATTGAATAACTCGATATTGCGTATTATGGATGCATAATTGTTTTCACTCGAATTTTCATTTTGTGCGTGGGCAGTCCAAGCTGCACAAATCAGCATCGCCACTAGCGAAATATAATGTTTACTATATGACATAACGTGTTTACCAAATAATTTTTTGACAAAATTAACTCTCTATTATCAAATAAACACATTTCTCTATCATAAAAAACGTAAAAACTAAAAAATATTTTTTACAAGTTGTTGCACAATTAAAAAAATGACTGTAATTTTGCAGTGCTAAAATAAAGGCGGTATATGCCGTATTAGCGAAACGCTTCAGTAGCTCAGTTGGTTAGAGCACCTGACTGTTAATCAGGGGGTCGT
>JAFLTZ010000074.1 GCA_022509045.1 Muribaculaceae bacterium
TATATTTGCACAAAGTTTGAAACACACTTCAACCGACAACTTAATCTGATAACTATAACAAACCGCGATGTCCTATACCAATTTAATGCCCCCGATGAGCTACTATGGCGAACTCATAGGCGAAGCCGCCACAGGCGAAGGCGCCCTGCGTAACGTAGGGTTCCGGTGCGACTTCGCCCACCAGCTGCTGTGGGGCCGTCAGCCGGGACACGACTACTCGAAGAGTCCGTTTGTGATGCGCCGACCGCCGGTGACCTTCTCGTTTGAATCGCTGTGCGGCGACATGGTTGACGAACGCGGATATCATCTTCGCGCGTCGGGATACGAATATATATGGCAGGAATATATCGGTAGCGACCGCTACAGGATAAGTCACAGTTACGACCCCCGCCATGGGATGGGATATATCAGAGTATATGATTACCGGAATCAATGGGTAGCAGCCACGTATCGAGGGAAACTGAGCCGGAAAGAATATATATGGAAGATACTCCAGATAAGCTATTGGTATGAAGTTGAAGCAGACCTTGAAGGGTGTTTCCCGCCCCCGAAACCGATATGCACGTCATACATCACCCGGTTGAGGGAAGAAGGAGACAAGGAGAAAGAGATAGAACAGAAGACAAGGAGAACGAAGAACGCCGCGCCGCCGAGGGGCAAACCCTGAGAGGCGGTATTCGGGGCAGAAGAGAGAGAAAAGATGTATTGAAAGAGGGCAAGCCAAGAGAGGCACACCGACAAACGCTACATCCCACGAGTGAGGCTCTTCTGCTGCTGAAGTAAAGCCGCCACAACCATAGGGCCATATTCATATCAGATTTAGATTAAAAAACACACACACTCCTCACACCAAGTTCTTTGACATTTTGGCTTTTTTGTCTATCCATGTTTCGGTATTATGTGGTTGGCGTCCCGTTATATCTTCATGGATGAGTACAATTATTTTTGTATTTCCATTCTTTTATCATTGAAGAATCTTAAAAAATGTGATATTCTTCGATTTTGCAATTTTTTACTTGCATTTTATATGCCTTTTCTGTAATTTTGCACTCTAAATTTGAATTGGAATGCGGAAGATATATTATGCTATCATTGCGGCTGTTATTTTCACCTCTTGTGGCGAATACAACAAGGTGTTGAAAAGTAATGATCCCGTCTATAAATATGAATATGCTAAAAAAGCGTTCGAACAGAAAAAGTATGCGCAGACAGCTACTATTCTATCCGACCTTATTTCCGTTTTTAAAGGTACCACTCGGGGTGAAGAGAGTCTTTATCTTTTAGCCTTGAGCAATTATGAAAATAAGGATTATACCAGTAGTGGTGCATATTTCAAAACTTATTACGACAATTATCCAAAGGGTAAATATGCTGAATTGGCTCGATTTTATGCCGGTTACGGGTATTACCTTGATTCACCGGAGGCGCAGCTCGACCAATCCATTACTTATAAGGCTATTGATGAACTTGCTAATTTCATCGAATATTTCCCGAAGAGCGATAGGGTAAGTGTTGCCCAAAATGCCATTTTTGAATTGCAGGACAAATTGGTTTTGAAAGAATTGCAGAATGCGCAGTTATATTATAATCTCGGTAATTATTTGGGAAACAACTATGAATCGGCTGTAATTGTTGCCCAAAATGCCATTAAAGATTATCCGTATAGCAAGTATAAGGAACCGCTGCAAATGCTTATTCTTAAAGCAAAATTCCAGATAGCGAGTCAAAGTGTGGATGAACGTAAATCAGAGCGTTTCAGAGACGTTTCCGATGAGTATTATTCATTCATTAACGACTATCCGGACAGTGATAAGCGTAAGGAAGCAGATAATATTTTTAAAATTGCTAACAAGTATATTAAAGACTAATCAATTTTTTGACTGTTAATATATTCGATAAAGTAAATTAACTAAATAGAATGGACTACAAGAAAACTAACGCACCGTTGAATACGGTAACTCGCGACATGATTAAACTTTCTGAGGACACTGGCAATGTGTACGAAACTGTTTGTATCATTGCAAAACGTGCCAATCAGATTGCTGTACAAATGAAGCATGAACTTGAAAAGAAACTTCAGGAATTCGCTTCTATGACAGATACTCTTGAGGAAGTTTCTGAAAACCGTGAACAAATAGAGATATCAAGATATTACGAAAAATTGCCTAAGCCTACTCTTATTGCTGCTACTGAATACGAGGAAGGAAAGGTGGTTTACCGACTGCCGTCGAAAAACAATCTTGAGTAATACCGGTTATTTTTTACGAGTGCGAGTAGTCTTGTTCTATGTACTATTCGCACTTTCGTTGTATTATGTCATAAACTTATATTTTGCCTTTTTCTGTATCAGTTATTGTTTTTTTAGGGTTACATTTTTCTTTCCCGATGTTATTAGTTATTTTTGTAGAGAATTAATATTGGTTGTGTAACTCAATTTCATTTTAAAATGAAAAAGAATGAATCAGCAGCTGGTGGTGTGTGGAATAAAGTTGTATCTTATTTCAAAAAGCACCCCATTCAGTTCAATATAATTTTAATTGGCATTACTTTTTTATTGTTTTGCTATATAGCAATGGTTATGCTTGATATTTTCACCGAGCATGGTGCTTACAAAGTGGTCCCTGACGTGAAAGGAAAACCGTTTTTCGAAGCTAAAGCCATTATCGAAGCAAGCGACTTTCGTTGTGAAGTCACCGATTCCATATATAATGATACCTTTGACCGTGGCTGTGTTATGGAGCAAACTCCGAAGGAGAACTCAAAAGTAAAGTCAAGTAGAACTATTTATCTTGTTATTAATGCTTTCTCTCCTCGAGTGGTTTCGTTTCCTGCGGTGTGCGATATGTCCGAGCGTCAGGCTGTTGCTAAACTTCAGGAGGTGGGTTTTCGTAACATACTTATTGAATCAGTTGTTTCTCCATATAAAGGTCTTGTTATTGAATGTCGCTATAATGGTTTGCCTATTGCTCCGGGCAAAAAGATTCCTTCTTCATCAAACATTACTTTGTTTGTTGGCGATGGATTGGAAAGTACAGATTCTTTGAGTGTTGAATCAACGCTTCTTGATGGTGAGATATTCGATTCGGATTTAGAGTCTGAGATTTCAGATATATTTTAATTCAAAATTAGTTAATGGCAGAACTGTTTGATGATATTGAAATGTTTGACTCTTCCTCGGAGCATGACGATGAAAGAATTATAATCACCGACGACGGACGTGAACTTTATGAACATTTCCGCTTCGAGGTTGAGAAAGGACATCAACTTTTGCGAGTTGATAAATATCTCACTGCCAAATTAATTAATAGTTCAAGGAATAGAATACAGCAAGCCGCTGATGCCGGTGGCATTATTGTGAATGGCAAGAGCGTAAAATCGAATTATCGTGTTAAACCGGGCGATTTGGTCTCAATTGTCATGGACCGACCTCGGTACGAGAACGAAATTATACCTGAAAATATCCCGCTCAATATCGTGTATGAAGATCAAGATTTGCTTGTGGTCAATAAACCGGCCGGTTTGGTTGTTCATCCCGGGCATGGTAATTATTCAGGAACACTTGTGAATGCGCTGGCATACTATTTCAAGGATAATCCTGATTATGATGTCTGCGATCCGCGTTTGGGATTGGTGCATCGTATTGACAAAGACACATCCGGATTACTGGTCATAGCTAAAACTCCCGATGCAAAAACATCTTTGGGTAAGCAATTTTTCAACAAAACTACTAAACGCCAATATGTGGCACTGGTGTGGGGAAAGTTGGATGTATCAGAAGGTGTGGTTGAGGGTAATATCGGACGTAGTTTAAAAGACCGCTTGCAGATGACTGTTTTCCCTGATGGTGATTACGGTAAACCTGCTGTCACACATTATTTCCTTTTGGAAAACCTCGCACATGTAGCGTTGGTTAAATGTGTACTCGAAACTGGACGTACACATCAGATTCGTGTGCACATGAAACATATTGGTCACCCGCTTTTCAACGATTCTCGTTATGGTGGCGATGTAGTGCTGCGTGGTTTGAAATCTTCTAAATATAACCAATTTATTAATAATTGTTTTCAAATTTGTAATCGTCAGGCACTTCATGCAAAAACTCTCGGTTTTGTGCATCCTCGCACTGGCTTGCAAATGGATTTTGATTCTGATATCCCGGAGGATATGACAGAACTTATTAATAAATGGCGTAACTATGCTAATAATATTAATGATTATATGAACTAATATTCTTCTATTATGACAGTTAGTAAATATAATGAAATAAATATCCCTGAGGAATTTCTCGATATTTGCCCTGTTCAAGATCGATATTTCCGTGAGAATATGGAAAGTCTTGTCAGAGAGCCTGGCTTTGAACATGCTGTTAAGTATGTAATGCCTGATATTGACTATGATTTATTTATCAAGCAACTACTTGCCACTAATAGCAAGTATGAATTTCAGCACACAGTAATGAGAAAATTCCTTGAAATGCTTGAAGATAAAACCACCGATGGTGTATCATTCAGTGGTATCGAGAAATTACAACATACAGCTAATACATTTATTACCAATCATCGTGATATCGTGCTCGATGCGAGTTTTATGAATCTGTGTTTGTTTCGCGGTGGGTTTGATTCAACGGAGGTCGCTATTGGTAATAACCTTCTTATATTGGATTGGATTGAAACTTTGGTTAAAATCAATAAAAGTTTCATCGTTAAGCGAAATTTACCGGTACGTCAGGCTCTTGAGGCTGCACGACAACTTTCGGGCTATCTTCACTTCACTATTAAGGAAAAAAATGCCTCGTTGTGGATTGCACAGCGTGAGGGACGGGCTAAGGACAGCAACGATTTCACCCAGGAAAGTCTTTTGAAGATGATGGCACTCGAAGGTGAAGGTACAATTGTTGAACGTCTGTGCCAACTCAATCTCTCTCCGGTTGCTATCAGCTATGAATATGATCCCAATGATTATCTCAAAGCTAAAGAGTATTTGTTGAAAAGGAAAAATCCCGACTATAAGAAATCGGCCCACGATGATTTATTAGGAATGGAAACTGGTATCTTGAAATATAAGGGGCGCGTACATTTTGCTTTTGGAGGATCTGTTAATGACCAACTGAGCAGAATTGAAATTCCTGATGATAAAAACGAAACATATAAGGTTGTATGTAAGATTATAGATAATACGATTCATGTAAATTACCGTATCTTCCCGGTTAATTACATTGCATACGATACCTTGTATAATGTAGATACTTTCGCGGATAAATATTCTGCTGATGAAAAAGTTTCGTTCTTTAACTATATTGAAACCCAACTTAAAAAAGTGGATGTCGCCACAGATGAGTCCGACATGCTTTATATGAAGGATATGATGCTTGCCATGTATTCCAATCCGTTACGTAATCAACTCATTGCTAAAAAAGAACTCATTTAAACATGAGATTACCGTTATTGCCGATATTGATAATCATAATCGTTAACATCATTACGGATTATGTTATCTATAAGCAAATAGTAAAATCCGGTACATACCGTTGGCTTAAGTATGTGCATTTGGCGTTGTCATCTTTACTTTTTCTGATGATAATGCTTGTTGTGATTATCCCCAAAAAGGCAGTATCTAACGCAATTCTCGTGGATATCATGTGGGTTATATATTGTTATTTTTCAGTATATATCCCAAAATATATATACTTGTTGTTCTGTGCTTTTGCCAATATTCCGCGATTATTCAAGTGTAAAAAAATCAAGGTGGTTTATTATTCTGGAGTTATTGTATCGATAATCCTTTTTTTTACTATTTGGTGGAGTGCTTTAGTCACTCGAAATTCAATTGATATTAATCAGGTTAAGGTCTCTTTCTCTGATTTACCGGGTGGCTTCAACGGTTATAAAATTGCACAGATTTCCGACTTACATGTTGGTAGTTTTGGCAGTGATACCACCTATTTGCATAAGGTAGTTAACGCGATTAACGATTTGCATCCTGATTTGATTCTTTTTACCGGTGATATTGTGAACCGACAAACATCAGAACTTTTACCATTCATAAATACTCTTTCGCAATTGCATGCTGTTGATGGAGTGTATAGTGTTTTGGGCAATCATGATTATGGAGATTACAATAAATGGAAATCGGAACTTGAAAAAATAGAGAATCTTCAGCTGATGTACGATTTGCAGCGACAAATGGGGTGGACTCTTTTGAGTAACGATTATCGTTCCATTTATCATTCTGGCGATTCTATTGCGGTTATCGGTGTCGAAAATTGGGGCGAACCCCCTTTTAGTAGATATGGCGATTTGAAGAGCTCCTACGTCAATCTTAATGACTCGGTATTTAAAATATTACTTTCACACAATCCGTCGCATTGGGAAAATGAAGTTGTTCCGTTTTCCAATATTCATCTCACATTGTCAGGACATACGCATGCAATGCAAATACTGTTCAAGATTGGTAACCTGCGAATGTCGCCGGCTAAGATGAGATATAAGTATTGGGGTGGCTTGTATGGTTCTGACAAACAGAAATTATATGTAAATATTGGGATTGGAGAGGTTGGCATTCCGGCTCGTTTCGGTGCTACTCCGGAAGTAACACTTTTCACTCTCGTTGGCAGCAATGATTAACTTTGTTATTGGCATAGGTAGTAATATAGACGGTAAACGTGGCGTTATAGAGCAGGCTTTGGCAAAGTTAGATACTCTTTTTTCAAGAGTTATGGCGTCTGCCGTTTACGATACCAAGGCTCTGAATGGGGTAGATGCCGACTATTGTAATTGTGTGGCTGTATATTGTGCTAACAATTACAGCGCTGCTCAGATTGTGGAATTGTTGAAACTTGTGGAGATACAGTTTGGAAGAAACTCGCAGCAAAAATCTATGGGACTCGTGCCACTCGATTTGGATCTTGTTATATACGATGGTGTAGTTTTACGCCATCGTGATTATAATTATGATTATTTCCAAATCGGTTGGACCGAATTACAGAAATCTTTATCGGTTTTGTGATTTTTTTGAATGCTCTTATGTCACGTAGTGCCGTGGTATTAGAAATTCCCTCATTGAAATCAGTTATATGTACTGCATTGGAATCGGATAACCGTAAGCCAGTTCATTATTCTTTTTTCAATGCCTGATAGATGGTATATCCGCCTAATATAAGAAATAGTGTCACTATTCCAATCATGGTCCATATATGCTCGAGGGGCTCAATCCATATCTCTTTTAGTATGCCGATATGACCGAGTATTTCAACAAAAGTCCAAAATACAATAACAGTGGCAATTGCCATTCTTATATTTGCACCCCACGATGATATGCGTATTTGTTTGAGAAATATAAACATTGATCCGATAAGACATGTTAATGCCAATAACAGTGTGATAGGATGTGTGTCGCCAAGAAATTGAGTATCATAACAAAACATGAGAACGACATAACAGGTCCACATCATAACGTTTAATTGCATGAATGTCACAATTGAGACATGCCTGGTAATCGGTCGTGCAACTATAATATCTCGTCGGTTGCCAAAACATTTCTTTTGACACCAATTAAAGAAATTGCACCCCGAACGTATGCTGAACATATAGAGTAGTAAAAACATTACCAAAAATCCGAATGTGGCGGGCATTATCATATATTCCGGTTGTGTAATCTTACCGGTAACGGAATCGACAAATGGCTCCATTCCGCATCTGTCGGCATAATATTGAAAAAGAAATTCAACCCAGCCTGTCCAAAATAAAAGACCTCCAAACAGACCGCATAATGTTTGTCGTAAATCTCCGTTAATGAATACACCGACTATGGTTATTAATAATCCGACTAACCCCATTATGAATGCAGATATATGGAGGGCTCCGGGTTGTAGAAAATGCTCCATCAATATCATTAGTGCATGCCCGAGTGGCATAGTAAACAATACCAATAGAAATGATGCTATTGCTCGTAACGGATACTTTTTGCTTGACATATTTTTAGAATAATTCAATGCTTATGCCCGCCATAAAATTAATGCCATCTGTTAGCGGACAATTTAAGTAATAGTATTTTGGCTTGTAATTAAATATGTTATCTATTGAGAGTGTTATTTTAAATCGGTCGGCGATAAGTTGATTTAATGAGAATTTCCATATTGTGTATGCCGGATAACTGATATTGGTGGTCCCTTTTGATATGTCATAGTAATCAACATACTCTATGTTATCCACTGATGATAAAAATCTACCGTTAATTGAAGCCAATATCGCATATTTTTTTGATATATGTTTATCCCAATCAACACGTAATGTTAATGAGTGTTTGCGAGCAGGGATATATTGATTAGCTATAGCATTGCCGGATTTATCTTTATTCATATTTTCTTTTGTGAAAGCGTATGAAATCTTGGTGGAAATTCCGTTTTCCCATTTTGCTTGTACGTTTGCTTCCGCCCCGTAAACATTGTAGTGCTTCAGATTAACATAATCTAAATAGAGCTGAGTATTATTGTTATAATAAGGAATACCGGTTGTAATACGGTTATGGATGTTATTATAATATGCCGACAGCATAAAATTAAAATGACTGTATGTATAATCTGCTGAGATATTGAAATTGTGACTGCTTTCGGGGCGTAAGTTTTGGTTCCCTTTTACTATCCATATCCCGACCATATCAAATTCATAATATTTTTCCTTTAGAGATGGCGCTCTGAATCCCATGCCATATCCCATGCGGAGGTTAATATTATTAATCGGTCTATACAATGCTGATAATTTAGGGGTTATCATTGAATTCTTTCCATCTGAAAAATAATCATATCTCAATGCTCCTACAAATTCCCATTTTGGATTACACACCCAATCGTATTGTGCAAAAACATCAAATGATAATTGAGCGTGTGTTTGGTCTGAAAGTTTGGCATTCAGCATATAATCTCTCATAAAATCTGCACCTATACTTAGCGTGTTTTTTTTGTTGAAAGTATGGTTATAGAGTGATCTTAAAGAATTCTGCACGTTGCTGTAGCTGCGAATATCAAGTCGTGATATCCGATAAAAGTCAGATTTATCGTATTGGTCGAATGCATACGATACATATATGTTATCGGATTCTGATATATTCCATTCGCCTTTTAATCCGGCAGAGTAGTCGCGGTATCTTTCCGGAGAGTCTTTCATTCTCGATAGTTCTCTGAAATAATAACCAATACGTCCGGTGATTTTTATATTCTTTATTGGAATTATGGTAAATTTATCATTGAAATTCCAAACAGAGTTTCCGTAAATAGTAGAGATGACTCGTGTTTTGGGAGCTTCCGCACTGGTTACATCATAATTATCA
>JAFLTZ010000075.1 GCA_022509045.1 Muribaculaceae bacterium
ATATGAAGTAAAGCCCCTGCCGATGTTTTCACTGCATCTGCATTAACACTTACACTATTTCGTTCTGCTATCACTATGGCATCAACACCGGCACATTCACATGTACGTGCTATTGCTCCAAAATTACGAACATCCGTAATCCCGTCAAGAACGACAATAAACGGTAACGAGCCTTTCTCGAACAACTCCGGGAGAATATTGTCAAGAGAATAGTATGCTACGGCAGACAATGAAGCAATCACTCCTTGATGATTTTTGCGCGTAATTCTATTAAGTTTTTCCACCGGAACACGTTGCATCGGAATACCATGCTCTTTAATTACATGGTATAATCGAACAGCTGTTTCGCTGTTCAAGTCTTTTTTCACGAGAACTCTGTCAATATCTTTACCGGCTTCTATTGCCTCAATGACAGCACGTATTCCAAAAATATATTCAGATTCTTTCATATATATAGTTATCAGTTAGGATTTAAACCTAACAGCGATTTTGCATTATTTATAGCAGCATTCCCTATTTGTGAATCACCAAGCATTCCGGCAATTTCCATTACACGCTCGTTATCATTCAATTGTATAATTGTCGATGTTGTCGAGAATTCAGTATCTGACTTATGCACTTTATAATGAGTCGTTCCTTTTGCTGCAACCTGTGGCAAATGTGTAATAGTTATAACCTGCATATATTCTGACATCTGTTTCATTAATTCAGCCATTTTTGCAGCAGTCTCACCAGACACGCCAGTGTCTATTTCATCAAAAATAACAGTTGGCAAATTCAGTCGCTGAGCTAACAGATATTTAACACATAACATTATTCTCGATAATTCTCCACCTGATGCAGTTGATGATATAGGAGAAAATTCCTGATTTTTGTTTATTGCCACTTGCAATTCAACCGTATCACAACCATTAGGCGTAAAATCAGTAGAATTAAAAGCAAACTGACATTTTATATTATTTAATCCAAGAGGTCTTGCTAACTCTGATAATTTATTTTCAAAAATATTGGCAGCAGTTACACGCGACATTGTTATTTTGTCCGCAATATTTTTCAACTCACGTTTTAATTCTAATAATTCCTTACGTAAACTATCTATTTCAAACTGCGAATTTTCTGCCAAGTTAATTTTATTTTCAAGCTCATTTTGTATATTAATCAGTTCTTCAACCGATGACACCTGATGTTTTCTTTTTTGTGTAAAAATTAAGGACAATCGTTCTTCAACACGCTCTAATTCGCGAGGATTATCCATTATTTCTTCATTTTCTTTTTCAATAGATTCTATGATATCCTGCAAATCAACAGAAACACTCTCTAAGCGAGAGGCATATACCGAAGCATTGGACAATACAGAACTTAAAGACTCTATTTTATGAGCAGCTGTTGCAATCGATGACGGGAGTGATGAATCTTCACTTTCGAGATTTTGAAGCACAGTCCATAGCGTTTCTTTAATCTGTTGTACATTCGAAAGTTTCATGTGCGCTTCTTCGAGAGTTTCTTCTTCACCACATTGTAGATTTAAATCATATAATTGATTAAATAAAAACCGGTTATAATCAAGTTCTTTTTCAGAATCTTCTATCTTTTTCTTCAATATATTTAATTCAGCTTTTTTTTCAACGTATTTAGAATATAAAGATGAATATTCCAAACGTATATCTTCATTGTTTGCCAAAACATCGAGCAAGTATAATTGATATTTACTATCTGACAACAACGTATTTGCATGTTGTGAATGTATATCAACCAACTGTAATGCGATACTTTTAACCACAGCAAGTGTAGTAGGTGTATCATTAATAAAAATTCTAGATTTTCCCTCCTGTGAAATCTCACGCCGTATTATACATTGCTCCTCATCAAAATCCAAATCATTTTCTATAAAAATGTTTTTGAGTAACGGATATCCTGTTACATTAAATTGTGCTTCAATTATAGTTTTTTTCCCCTGTTTTAGCACTGCCTTATCGTCAAATCTACTACCAGTAAGGAGTCCGAGTGCACCCAATATTATCGATTTTCCTGCTCCCGTTTCCCCTGTAAGCACTGAAAAACCTTTTTTGAATGTAATATTAATATTATCTATAATAGCAAAATTTGAGATTTTAAGATTCTGCAACATACAATTATCGGCTATACACTATTTAACTTCTTCTTTAATTTTACTTATCCTTTGATTGTCGGTTGGAAACATCGGATATAGTAAATCATAAATCTGTGTTTTCTGAGACATTGGAGCCTTAGAATAGATATTAATAACCTCATCTAATTTAGCATCCTTAAACATAGAGAGACCAACAGTCATCGGAGACGTCTCATATATCTTTTTAATATCCTGTAAACACTCACCTACCACTGCCCTGCCTTTATCAATGCTTAATGCCATTTCATCAAGACCTTTACGATGGTATTTATAATTAATTTCTCGCAAAGCACGAGTTGCAGGATCAGTGTACGCACTCAATACAGCACTTCTGTTTTTCAGGTCTTCAAAAGCCCTCCATCCTTTTTCGCCCGAACTCTGCGCCATCTGAACAACACGGGCGGCTTTTTCAAAATAAAAATCACCACCATTCGGTGAAAAACTATCAAAATCGAGTGCTAATATAAGATATGCATAAAAATTTAATATTGCTGTGAGGTTGCTTTCCATACTATTTTCGGAAAATACCAACGGTTCATTTTCCTGATAGCTAAATTCTATTTTAGTATCTTTGAAATTGATAAGTGTAGTTGTATAACTGCTGTTATAAACCGGACGAAGAGATTGGATTTGCAAATCACCTGACATTACATTGTCATTATACGAACTAATAGTAAAAAATAAAGTACATTCTATTTTTTCATTTGCCATAAACTGTGCATTACCCCAACGATTGGTATTAATATACTCAGTAATCGCATTTTGAAGAGTTTGGAACACTTCTTTGTTGACATTTTGTATTTTATCGCTATTAACTTCTACTTTGCAATTAAATTCCTGGGCATTAGCGTTAAAATGCACCACGAATATGAACATAACAATCCATCGGATGCCATGAAGTAATCTGTATATATGATTTACGTTCATAGATATTGCTCAGTAATAAAGTTCACAATATCAACAGCTACTTCTGATTTAGGTTTATTCTCAAAAGGAGTAATATCGCCTCTCTTGTTTATAATCTGTATAGTATTGTAATCAGATCCAAAACAAGAATGTGGATTATTGGTAGAATTAACCACAATAAAATCAAGATTCTTGCGCTGAATTTTTTGTTTTGCGTTTAAGATTTCATTATCAGTTTCAAGAGCAAAACCTATAAGCAACTGTTTATCTGTTTTAATATTACCTAATTCAGCGGCAATGTCGGGATTTTTTTTAAGAATAAGCTGCGGAGTATATTCCTCTCTTTTAATCTTGCTATCGGAATAATTTTCCACATAATAATCGGCAACAGCCGCACACATAATAGCAATATCTGTATTAGCGAAATGAGACATAGCCACACGATGCATTTCTCTTCCACTTTCTACTTTAATTACATTGACCTTTGCCGGAACAGGAATTGAGACCGGACCACTTACAACTGTAACGTCGGCACCTCTTGCCGCACATTCTGCCGCTATCGCAAACCCCATTTTACCGGTGGAAAAATTGCTAATGTACCTGACCGGGTCAATTTTCTCGACTGTAGGACCTGCCGTGATAAGGACTTTCTTTCCTTTTAATTCTGATTTCGCATTAAAGTATTGTTCAAGAATAGCGAATATAGCTTCAGGTTCTTCCATTCTACCTTTGCCCACCAAATGACTGGCAAGTTCTCCTGTTTTTGGTTCAATTATTATATTTCCAATACTTCTAAGAAAATCTAAATTTCGAGTTGTTGTGGGATGTGACATCATGTCCAAATCCATAGCAGGAGCTATAAAAACCGGGGCTTTTGCAGACAAATATGTTGTTACAAGCATATTATCGGCTACTCCATTTGCCATCTTTGCAATAGTTGATGCTGTAGCCGGAGCTACAACCATAGCATCAGCCCATAAACCCAAATCCACATGAGAATGCCATTGACCGGTATTAGCCGTGAAGAAATCACATATAACAGGGTGTCCGCTTAATGATGAGAGTGTAACGGGAGTGATAAATTCTTTTCCATTGGGAGTAATTACAACCTGAACCTGTGCACCAGCCTTTACCAAAAGACGAAGTAAAGATACAGATTTATACGCAGCTATTCCTCCTGAAATTCCAAGTACGATATGTTTATCTTTCAAACTCCCTGTCATCATAAACTTTACTTTTTGCCATGCATATTAAGTTTAATATTGCGAACTACTTTTTTGGTGTCGAGTGTAAATTCGCCGTCGAGTATCCATGCAAAATAATTAGGATCTGTGCGGAATACTTCAGTAACAAGTTTTCCTTTGTGTTTACCAAAGTTGAATACCTCCTGATTATTATCGTTAAGAATTATTCTTCCAGCCAGATCTACATTCCTGTTGAATGAAGAAAATTCTGAAAGCCATTCAACATCATTTTTCAATGATGGATAACGATCAATCTGAGCTTTCAGCACTTCATAAGTAGCCCGAGTATCGGCATCGGCAGAATGAGCATTATCAAGATCTGCATTACAATAAAACTTGTAAGCAGCTTCAAGAGTGCGTTTTTCCATTTTATGGAAAATTGTCTGCACATCAATGAAGCGGTGTCGTTTAAAATCAAAATCCACATCTGCTCTCAAAAACTCTTCGGAAAGCAACGGTATATCAAAACGATTGCTATTGTATCCGGCGATATCACAACCCTCAAAGTAAGCAGCAAGTGATTTTGCGATTTGTTTGAATGTCGGACAATCTTTTACATCGTCATCTGTAATATGATGCACGGCAGTCGCAGCTTCAGGAATATGCATTTCCGGATTTACACGACGAGTCTTTTGTTCCTCCTTTCCATCCGGATGAACTTTGATAATAGAGATTTCTACTATTCTATCCTTTGTTATATCAACGCCCGTGGTTTCGAGGTCGAAAAAAATAATCGGTCGCCTGAGATTTAGATTCATATAATGTATAAATTACATAAACATAGGCATGAGGAGCACGAGATAATCTTCACCCTCTTTTTGTTCATCGGGCACGAATACGGCAGCTCTCTGTGGATCACTAAGCTTTATAATTACATTATCTGTGTCGAAATTATTCAACAATTCAATAATACGTGCTGCATTGAAAGCAATTGTCAATGGTTCTCCCTGATAATCGCAAGCCACGGTTTCAACAGCTGATGTGTTGTAATCAATATCTTGTGCTTCAAGTCGCACATTGTCATTGCTGACATTGAATTTTACCAAGCCACCAGTGGTAGAGAATACTGAAACGCGCTTAACTGCATTGAGCAAGCATTGGCGGTCAACAGTAAGAGTAAACGGATTGTTCTGCGGAATTGCCGCATTATAGTTGGGATATTTACCTTTCAGGAATTGGCAGCTAACCGTAAAGTCGGGGGTGGTAAATTGTGCAGCCTGTTCATCAATAATAACGGCAACACTTTGCGAATCTTCAGTTTTACGAAGTATGTCGAGCAATATCGATGCCGGTTTAGCCGGCATGATAAATGACGCCTCAACACCTGCAGCGATACGATTGTCGATATATCTTGACAGTTTGTGAGTGTCAGATGCGACAAACACAGCTTGATTTGGCATAATATCCCAACAGATACCTGTCATAATCACACGTATTTCTTCATTAACCGCTACAGCAAACAGTGTGTGTTCGATGCCATTTGCAATTTCTGAAGCAGGCATTTCAATCTGAGCAACAGCGTTAGTGTCGGAGAATGTCTTGCGTGGGAATTCTGCGCCGTCGAGAGCTGCAAAATTGTACTTACCATTCAGATATTCAATACACACTTCATAGGCATTTTCATTAGTTTGTTTGATTTCAAAACTAATTACCTGATTTGCCATATTCTTGACTACTTCAAGCAGATATTTAACGTTAACAGCGAAACTACCGGTGGCATCAGCATCGATAATTTGCATTTTTGAAGACACTGTATTTTCTTGGTCACTACCTGTAATCTCTAATTCATAACCATTTTCACCTTCGGAAACCACAAAGAGGATATTGTCGAAAATAGAGAGACCATTTTTACTACTAACGATCTTGCTAACTGCGGCTAAGCGTTGTGCCAAAAGACGGCTTTGAATACTGAATTTCATATTATGATGTATTAATTATTTATACTGATTTATACGTAAAATACAATTACAAAAATAATATATTTTTTTCAACACTGAAAGAGTTATACAACTTTTATTTTTATAGATTCTGATGTGTGGAATTTTTAATTGAACATAAAAAAAGAGCCCCCGTCACAAGAGGAGGCTCATTATCAATAAACATGTTGATTACCAAATAGTAACTCTATCTTCCAGGGCGAGCCACATGGGGTCGCCTTCTTTTATATCGAAAGCAGTGAAAAATGGTTCAAGATTGCGAAGTGTGGCATTTACGCGCCAACGACCAAGCGAGTGAGGGTCGGTCTTTGTCCGGCGTAAAATTTCTTCGTCACGAATATTACCCGCCCATACACCGGCATAACCAAGATAGAAACGTTGGTCCGGTGTGAGACCATCAATCAAGTCGGAAGATTGTCCTTGAGGAGTTTTCTTAAACGCTGTATAAGAAACTCTTAAGCCGCCATGGTCAGCAATATTTTCACCAAGTGTGAATCTGCCATTTGCGTGGGTATCACCAAGCACTTTTATACTGTCGAACTGAGCAACGAGGACTTCAGTCAAGGCTGTAAATCGAGCAGCATCATCGGCAGTCCACCAATCGCGCATATTACCATCTTCGTCAAAATTACGCCCTTGATCATCGAATCCGTGAGTCATTTCATGACCTATCACCACACCAATAGCGCCATAATTGCTTGCGTCATCAGCCATTACATCGAAGAAAGGAGGTTGTAAGATACCTGCCGGGAAGCATATTTCGTTAGTAGAAGGATTGTAGTAGGCATTAACCGTTTGAGGAGACATCAACCATTCTTCTTTATCTACTTCTTTGCCATACTTAGCATAGTTGCGGTCGGCTTCAGCCTTGATAGCTGTTTTCACATTCTCCCAATATGATTTTGTTGGGTCGATGTCGATATTTGAATAGTCGCGCCATTTATCGGGATATCCTATTTTTACTTTAAATTTAGAAAGTTTTTTAAGGGCATTAGCTTTTGTGGTGTCGCTCATCCATGTGAGATTTTGGATATGTTCACCAAGTGATTCTTGCAGATTACCAACAAGTTGAAGCATACGTTCTTTAGAGCCATGAGCAAAATATTTATTTACATACAATTCACCAACGGCTTCACCAAGAAGTGAATTAGGCACTCCAAGAGCGAATTTCCAACGAGGCTGCTGTTCTTTTTTACCTTGCAATTTTTTGCCATAGAGTTCGAAATTGGCATCACGATAGTCATCGCTGAGATAGCTTGCCGCACTTTGAATGTAATTATATGTGAGATAATCTTTTACCACTTCATCGGATAACTGTGGCAACATTTTGTTTATAGCATCGAGAGTTGCAGTTTGCATCACAATAACATTATCGGCCTGCGGGAGGTTAATTTCGGCAAAGAACACATCCCAATCAATATTTGAATATTGTTTTTTAAGTTCAGCTCTTGTTTTTGGATTATACTGCTTGGAATAATCACGAAGTTCTTCGCGACTCATATTTGCTTTGGCAAAAGATGTTTCCAGATTCAGTACATTTTGCGCTGCAGACTTTGCTTTTTCGGGAGAATATCCACTGAGAGTAAAGACTGTTTCGAGATATTTCACGTAATCAGCAATAATAGATTTGTTATCTTCGCTATCTACAATGTAATAATCACGGTCGGGAAGCCCAAGTCCCGGCTGGGTGATATAAAGTGTGTTAACGTTTGAGTCCATAAGGTCGCTTTCCACACCGGAGCCAAAGAAAGGCGAACCGATAGCAGCATGCATGTAACCTATCATCTTGGACAAGTCGGCACGATTCATATCGGCAATTTTAGCCAAATCATCGGCAATAGGCGCTGCGCCCTCATCGTTGAGGCGCACACTATCCATACCCATTACGTAAAGGTCGCGAACTTTTTGTCCGACACTCCCCTGTTCTTGTTTAGAGTCGGAGAGTTCAGCAAACAATTCTTTGAGCTGCTCCAAATTATTTTCAGCGAGAGCATCAAAAGTGCCGTAGCGTGAATATTCATCACCAATAGGATTGTCTTTCATCCAACCACCACAGGCATAATCATAAAAATCCACACCGGGTGCCACAGAAGTGTCGAGATTAGCTAAATCTACTCCGTGCACTTTTTTATCAGCAGTATTACACATAGTTAAACACGGCAGAGCTGCCAAAAGCATGACAGCAGTTTTAAAATTTTTCATTTCAATATAAATATAAAATTAGTCAATAATATCACAAAAAAACAATGACAAAGTTAGTTTAAAAGTTTTTGTTATCGACTAATTATGGTGTTAAAATTAGTTGTCCCAAAAGTGTCCCACGAGTGTGTTTTTTTTACACACAATTTTGGCAGCTGTTTTAATCTGTTTTTATTTGCATTTATTTTATTTTGAATTCAAGCTGTTGTAGCTATATTTTATTAAATTTATCATTTAGCACTGTCCCAAGTGTGTGTCCCACGCAAGTGTCCCAGAGATGTGTAAAAGTTTTTCAAGATTATTTCATAGCAGTAATTTTTAAAGTTAGACAATCAAATTAAATCCACTCGCCTACCCACGAATGCAAAGATATAAAATCGTGATATGGGTTGTCAAGTAGATTTACGAAATTTTTCAATTATAAATTCTATATCAAACCACAACTCGTTACTTCCATTAACGTACTTTGTATCAATTGCTTATATAATAAATTCTATATCAAACCACAACTCTCAGGCGCACCGCTTTCGGTGCGGTGTGATTGCTTATATAATAAATTCTATATCAAACCACAACAGAACGATTGGTCACCTGCTCAAATGGAAATTGCTTATATAATAAATTCTATATCAAACCACAACTGTTTAGTACACCACGCCGAGAGAGGCGTATTGCTTATATAATAAATTCTATATCAAACCACAACATCATAGCACGGATGTAAAATGTGCTACCTTATTGCTTATATAATAAATTCTATATCAAACCACAACTTAATGCTGAGGTTGTTCGACCTCAAAAGTATTGCTTATATAATAAA
>JAFLTZ010000076.1 GCA_022509045.1 Muribaculaceae bacterium
ATGGGTCAGGATGGTCATGACCGTGGTGCAAAAGTTGTGGCTACCGGTTATGCTGACTGTGGTTTTGATGTGGATATGGGACCGTTGTTCCAAACTCCTGCAGAAGCTGCCCGCCAAGCTGTCGAAAACGATGTTCATATTCTTGGTGTATCTTCTTTGGCAGCCGGTCATAAGACACTTATTCCGCAAGTGATTGAGGAACTTAAGAAACTTGGTCGCGAAGATATTATGGTGACAGCCGGTGGTGTTATTCCGGCTCAAGATTATGACTTCCTTTATAAAGCAGGCGTTGTTGCCATCTTCGGTCCTGGTACAAGAATCACAACATCTGCAATTAAGATGCTTGAGATTCTAATGGCTGAATAATCTAAATATGATTATAAAAAGAGGTGGTCCAATCAGGATCACCTCTTTTTTGTAATATTATTAACAATTTACTTTACCCTAATCATATACCCTAAGCTGACTATTATCGACATATTTGGTGATGCTGAGAAGTAGTCGGTTTTATGACTTGGAAATATATTGCCTAAGCCATAATAAAATCTTCCATCAAGCATAACACTGTGTTTATTTGCAATAATTAGTTCTATTCCGGCGCCGGCTGATATCCCATAGTCAAATTTTGTAGTTACAGCCATTTTGTATTGTTCAGACCGGTGGGTATTGGGAAATCCTGAATTTGCATTTGGTTGGTTTATATCAAAATTTGATGACTCACTTTCGCTTATCATGTAACTAACCTCAGGACCTAAGTTGAAAAATCCTTTGAATTTATTATTTCCGAAAAAAATATGAGTTAGAATTGGAATATTAATGTAGTTAAGAGTCCTTTTATAAGAAAGCGGTGCATCATCAAATGATTCACTCCATCCCCGTTGCATAAAATTAACCTCCCCAATGAGCCCAAAATTTGATTCCTCTGCATATCTTCCGCTAATGCCAAACTGCTTTCCCATTATGAAGCCTTGTGGTATTGATGGTGAAAAGTTGATACGCGATAGCGTAACCCCGGCATGGCCTCCGATATAAAACTTCGGCTCATAGGTTCGTTGGCTATAGCTGTTTGATATAGTTAAAAACCCAAATAGTAGGCTTAATGTATATTTTACGTACCTTATTATCATCAGATGTATTATTCGTTATCTCACAATTTTATTGATACTATTTTCGGTGAAATTTATAAATAAAACGGATTTGTTTAACATACCCTTTATATTTCCATTCTCATTTTCGAATTTTATTACATTCTGTATTCCATCGTATGCCACAGATTCATAGCTTATAATGTCATTTAACAGGGAAACGCCTATATCATATCCTAATGCGCCAAACATAGGAACGGCATTGATGAGTGAGCAGTTGTAATTCTCGCTGTATTTTTCTGCGAAATCCTTGAATTCTACGGATTCTTCATCCGTGTAGAATCGTGAATATATTGTGGTGTTAAACAATTTAAAGAAATCTTTATAATCGTTTTGATACGTAATCCATTCAGGGTATCCAAACATTGACATGGTTACATCAAAACGGTCTCTTTTAAGTTCCTTAAGTCCGAAATTGATTCGCGCAATCATGCTGCGGCTTGAATTTGTGGGTATAATCAGATATGATTTACCGGCTTCCATCAAATCGTTAAGGGCATCGATTGAAAGCGATTCCATTGATATTTCGTGTATGTTGTTTTTACCTTTTTTCTCAATAAACAGTTTGCGCATTGCCGGTATAATGTCCTTTTCGGGAAGTTTGTCGATTGAAAGAAAAATAATCTCTTCATTGTTGTATTTCTCAGATGCATAGCTTAATACTTTGTTTATCATGATTTCAGCCGGTACGTTTAGCTGATAAACCGATGGATTGTCAATATAAAGATTATTTTTTACAATAAATGTATTATATACCTTAGCACCAGTGTTGCTGCCATATTCCGCTAATATTTCAAATTGTTTGGCATTATCTGGTGCGATAATATATTGTGAACCGGATATTCTTCCCGACTTGATAATGGAATTGATTGTGTCATTTGAATCACAACTGTCATATACCTTAATATTTAACGGCGTAGTTATTAATTCCCGTTTAGAATCAAGAGCCATCAGGAATCCTCTATAAAATTCTGTATATAATTGTGCTTGTTTTGATGGCGATTCAGAATTGAGCATTAATGGTAAAATGAGAGATATCTCGGTTTGTTTTGACATTATTACATCCTGTATGGAATCGAATAGTTCATAAGCACCTTCCGGAATTCCACTCTCAGAGATAGAAGAAGGGTTGTTATCAATTATAGGAATATATAATTTCGTTTTGTTTTTCACAGATTTAATCTCCGGGTTTGCTTGATGAAGAGCCTGAATTGTCGTATGGAATTTGTTAGCTATAGATGCAAATGTTTCCCCCTTGTTTGTAGTATAGCTTATGAACTGGGGTAGTGTCTTATTGTTCTCGGTGTTATCATCCTTTTTAATCCTTATTGTAGTTCCTGATACATATTCATATGGAGCCACTTTTGGATTTAAAAAGAATAAACTCTCAAGAGTGGTATTGAATTTTACTATTATTTCCGATATCGTTTCATAGGGCTTGATTGTATAAACTATTATTGAGTCGGAATTTTCTTCATCAGATTTTTCCACAATAGTTTCTGCTTTTACCGGAATAATGATGTTGTCACCGCTTTTCACACCATCCGTTGCATCTGGATTAGCTTTTACAATTTCTTCAGGTGTGGTATCGTATGTTTTGGAGATTGCATATATTGTTTCATTCTTCTGTACTTGGTGTATTGTTTCATATTCCTGTTTTGACGTGTTGTCGTTATCATCGTTCACTTCTGCCGGAATAAATATTTTATCGCCTACTTTTATCCCTTCATCCGCACGAGGATTATGTTTAACTAACTCTGCTCTTGAAATGCCAAGTTTATTGCATACAGAGTAAATATTATCCTTTTTCTGAACCTCGTAAATATAGAAGTATTGATTGCCGATTTTATGCTTTGGCAAGTCAATCTCTATGGCTTGCAACGACATTATGCTAAATAGAGTGCACGCTATAATAAGTATGAATCTGGCATGTTTCATGATTTGTTATATATGATTTTAAGAATAGTATCTTGTAATAATTCGTATGGATTCTGATATGAATTAACGCCTTTACTCATAGTATCCAAGTTGCGTAACCATCCAATTGCAAAGAAGCAGTCTCGAGGAGAAAACATTGAGGCATCTTGCACGAAATATTTAAACTGCCAACTTGATTTTGATTCTGTAATCGCCATGAGTGACGCTTCTGATCGGTCACGAACTGTTTTATACAATAACGCTTTCTGGAAAAAATTAAAAATCATAGAAGTTATGGGTTGTACCGGATGCTTGCTCGGGTCGCTTTTATAATACTTTACAATTCGTAATGCTTTTTCCGCATTGCGTTTTTTTATAGCATCTAATAGCTCGTATGAATTATAATCTTTACTGATGCCAATATTGTATTCGATAATATCCGGCGTAATTTCTTTTCCTTGTGGAACTACTAATGACAGCTTGTTGAGGGATAAATGAAGATTAGCAATATCTGTTCCTACAAAATCGTGAAGCATTGATACTGCTTTTGGATTGATGGTTAGTCCCTGTTCTTTTGCGTATGCATTTATCTCGACTTCAACATTTTTATCGGTAAGCGGTTTTGATTCAAAGATTATTGCACTATCGGATGTTTTGAGTATTTTTAATGTTTCCGGAGCTTTAATCTTTCCGCCTTTGTGGCATATTAATAGAATTGTAGATTCAAGTGGCTTTTCCACATAATGTTTTAGCAAATCTATTTCAGCCATCATTTGGGCTTCACGAATTATAACTACTTGGTGCTCCGCCATCATTGGAAACCGACGACATGTATTGATTACCTGCCTCACATCGGCTTCAAGTCCATAAAACTCTGTTAAATTAAAGTCCTTCTCATCTTCGGATAATGCTTCTTTAATTACCAAATTTGAAATTTCATCAATATAATAAGGTTCTTCGCCCATAAGTAGGTATATGGGGACAAACTTTTTTGACCTTGTTGCCTGGCAAATTTGCTGAAATGATAAATTATCGTTTTTTGGCATATCCTATGAAAAGTTTGAAGAACTCATTTATTTTTAACAAAGGTAATACAAAAAAATGAGACTGAGAATAAGAATAATAAAATGAGCAAAAGAGATAAATTTTGGAGGATGATTTCATTGCATTTTGTAATGTTATGAAATTGATGTAAATTTGGCAGGATTAAGGTATGACAATGATTTCGCTGAATTTACCAAAAGCAGAGTTGAAAATTAAATGGGAGGATGGGGGACTGAAAGTGTTTGACGCTTTGCGTAATAAATATGTGCGTTTAACTCCGGAGGAGTGGGTGCGCCAAAACTTTGTAGCTTACTTAGTCAATCATTTAGGTTATCCGTCAGGACTTATGGGCAACGAAATATCTTTGACGCAAAATGGTATTAAGCGTCGATGCGATACTATTGTGGCTGATTCAAGTGGAAAGCCTTTGATTATCATAGAATATAAAGCTCCTGATGTGGAAATTTCGCAAGAAGTTTTTAATCAGATATGTAGATATAATAGTGTGCTTCGGGCTAAGTATCTTGTCGTGACAAATGGTTTAAATCACTTTTGCTGTCGTATAGATTACGATTCCGAATTAAATATAACTTTTCTTAAAGATATTCCATTATTTAAAGAGTTAATATAAAAATAGGAGGAATTGTTATTAAATTCCTCCTATTCGTTATTATGTAAGAATTTTATTTACCCTTAATTGCAGCTATACCTGGAAGTTCTTTGCCTTCAATAGCTTCAAGAAGAGCACCTCCACCGGTTGATACGTATGATACTTTATCAGCAAGACCAAATTTATTTACACATGCCACTGAATCTCCTCCTCCGATGAGTGAGAACGCTCCGTTAGCTGTTGCTTCTACAATAGCATCGGCAATAGCGCGTGAACCGGCTGTGAAATTATCAAATTCAAATACACCGGCTGGTCCATTCCAAAGGATTGTTTTTGCTTCTTTGATTGCATTGGCAAATGCTTTGCGTGATTCAGGTCCGGCATCAAGACCTTCCCAACCATCGGGAATGGCATTTACAGGCACTATCTGTGTATTCGCGTCGTTACTATATGAATCAGCGGCTACACAATCAGTAGCGAGCACAAGGTTCACTCCCTTTTCGGCAGCTTTCTTTATAATGTCAAGAGCAAGGTCAAGTTTGTCGTTTTCGCATATTGATGTGCCGATATTTCCGCCGGTTGCCTTGGAGAAAGTATATGTCATACCACCGCAAAGGATAAGATTATCCACCTTGTCCATCAAATTCTCGATAATACCGATTTTGGTTGACACTTTAGAACCACCCATAATGGCTGTAAACGGACGTTTGATATCTGATAGAATGTTATCAACGGCAGTTACTTCTTTCTCCATAAGATAGCCGAGCATCTTATTATCTGTATTGAAATAGTCTGCTATAACAGCGGTAGAGGCATGTTTGCGATGTGCTGTGCCAAATGCGTCATTTACATATACGTCGGCATAACTTGCGAGTTTTTTAGCAAACTCCACTTGACGAGCTTTCATTTCTTTTTTAGCCACATCATAATTTGGATCCTCTTTGTCGATGCCAACAGGTTTACCTTCTTCTTCTGGATAGAAGCGTAAGTTTTCAAGCAAAAGAACTTCGCCGGGTTTCAATGCTGCTGCCATTTCTGATGCGTTTCCACAGTCGGGAGCAAAGAGTACAGGTACCCCCAATGCGTTTGAAACTGCATCCTTAATCTGGCTGAGCGACATCTTTGGATTAACCTTTCCTTTGGGTTTGCCCATGTGCGACATGAGAATCAGACTACCACCATCTGCGAGGATTTTTTTCAAAGTGGGAAGTGCTCCACGAATACGTGTGTCATCTGTAATTTTACCATTTTCATCTAATGGTACATTGAAATCAACTCGAACAATTGCCTTTAAACCGGCAAAATTGAAATTATCAATCTTTTGCATATTATATTATTTAATTGTTTGTTTTTAATTTCGTTAATTAGGTTGCAAATTTACAAATTTTGCTCAAACTATAGGTCTGTAGAATTTGTAATAAATCCTAAATTATATTTGCTTGTCTTAATATTTCACACATTTGCTCTTGAAGTTCTTTAGCTTTTTCCTGTGCGACTTTCGCAAAATCATCATTTTTTGAGGCATGAATAATTCCTCTTGATGAATTGACAAGCAGTCCGCAATCAGGGATAAGACCATATTTAGCTACTTCTTCGAGACTTCCACCTTGTGCACCCACACCGGGAACGAGTAAGAAATTTGTCGGTACTACTTTTCGTACATCGGCAAATAGTGAACCTTGTGTGGCTCCTACTACGAACATAATATTTTCATCTGTGCCCCATGATGATACTGTTGATAAGACTTTTTCAAATAATTGACATTTAGCATCAGTGGGGGAGTCTTGAATAGTTTTGGTTTGGAAATCGTGCGAACCCGGATTTGATGTTAATGCAAGCACCACAACCCAATGTCCGTCAAATTCAAGAAATGGTGCCACTGAGTCTTTTCCCATATATGGTGCCACTGTAACTGCATCCACATCTTGTATTTCAAAAAAACTCTTGGCATACATTCTCGATGTATTTCCGATATCGCCGCGCTTTGCATCTGCAATTATAAAAATCTCCGGATAATTATCTTTTATATACTCTACAGTTTTTTCGTATGCTTCATAGCCTTTAAGTCCGTGAGCTTCATAAAAAGCAAGGTTTGGTTTGTATGCTACGCAATATCGTGCTGTAGAGTCAATAATCTGCTTGTTAAATTCAAAAATATCTCCATGCAGGCTTTCCGGCATTTTATCCAAGTCAGGGTCAAGCCCTACGCATAAAAATGATTTCTTCGTTTTAATTTGCTTTATGAGTTCTTGGCGATTCATACTGATAGAATTATAATTCGTTTTCTTTTAATTTCTCGGCATTCTCTGCTACAATCAAATGGTCGATACAATCTTGTATATCTCCGTCCATAAAAGCAGATAGATTGTATATGGTATAATTAATGCGATGGTCGGTAATTCGACCTTGCGGATAATTGTAGGTGCGTATTTTTGCCGAACGGTCACCGGTTGATACCATAGTTTTGCGTCGTGATGCTATATCGTCGATATACTTTTGATGTTCTTTGTCGTATATAAAAGTGCGTAGTCGCGACAATGCACGTTCTTTGTTTTTCGGCTGGTCGCGTGTTTCAGTACATTCAATAAGGATTTCTTCCGTAATACCTGTGTTTGGATTTTTCCACATATATCGCAAGCGAACACCGGATTCCACTTTGTTTACGTTTTGACCTCCTGCACCACCACTTCTGAAAGTATCCCATTTTATTTCTCCTTCGTTGATTTCTACATCGAAAGGTTCTGCTTCTGGGAGAACTGCAACTGAAGCTGCCGATGTGTGAACACGCCCTTGTGTTTCTGTTGCAGGTACTCGTTGCACTCGATGCACTCCCGATTCATATTTTAATGTACCATATACCTTTTCACCGGTTACCGTGAATACTATTTCCTTGTATCCTCCGGATGCGCCCTCGCTTTCACTCGATACTTCTACCTTCCATCCTTTAGCTTCGCAATATTTTACATACATGCGGAAAAGGTCTCCGGCAAAAATCGCAGCTTCATCGCCGCCGGTGCCACCTCTGATTTCAACAACAGCATTTCTGTCGTCTTCAGGGTCTTCTGGAATAAGTAGTAGTTTAATTTCCTCCTCCATGGCAGGTAGCGCGGCAGTGTTGGTTTCAATAGTGTCTTTGGCTAATTCGCGAAAATCTTCGTCAGATTCTGTTTCAAGCACAGTTTTTGCCTCTTCTATGCCATCGAGCAATGCTCTGTATTTTTTTGTGGCTGTTAATAGTGTCTCTAATTCCTTATATTCTTTGCTCAATTTAACGTAGCGTTTCATGTCGGCTATTACCGACGGGTCGGTTATGAGAGTCGAAATTTCCTCAAATCTCGCATCCAATCCCTCAAGCCTTTGTAACAATTCAGATTCAGCCATTAAGTATTCCTAAATAAATGAGTCAGTTTATTATGCAAAATTACGAAAATTTCGCGAAAACCCGTTTATGTTTGCCAATAAAATTGATTTATGGATTCCGAGGCTAAATCAAGTATTAAGTAAATTTTTATAAACACATTTTGCAGTACATAATATTCGTTATGTCTTTTTTCACTGAAAATATTGCATTACCTTTGTGCCACGATGGCATTTAGTCTATCTTAATACAATATGACTTCGAAAAACGATTATAAAGCAATAGTTGATTTCATCCGTAATCGCTACAAGGCGACAGATGGCGATACTGTGATGCTTCATGCTCCTGTGTTTGTGGGTAATGAGAAAAAATATCTCAGCGAATGCATCGATTCTACATTTGTGTCGAGTGTGGGGCAATTTGTGGATAGATTTGAACATGATATTGCTACATATACAGGCGCAAATGCCGCTGTGGTGTGTGTGAATGGCACAAATGCATTACACATGGCACTTATGCTTTCCGGAGTTGTTGCAAATGATGAGGTTATCACTCAGGCTCTTACATTTATTGCTACATGCAATGCAATCAGCTATATTGGTGCCCATCCGGTGTTCGTCGATGTGGATATAGATACAATGGGTATGTCGCCTGTTGCTCTTGAAGAATGGCTTCATTCCAATGCTGAAGTACGTCCCGATGGTTGTTATAATAAGATTACCGGTCGCCGTATCAAGGCGTGTGTGCCGATGCACACATTTGGTCATCCGGTTGTTATAGATAAGATTGCGGATATATGCAGGGAATGGAACATTTCTCTTGTTGAGGATGCTGCCGAGAGTATTGGCTCATATTACAAAGGGCAACACACAGGTCTGTTTGCCGAGATTTCGGCTATGAGTTTTAATGGCAACAAAACTATTACCACCGGTGGTGGCGGTGTTCTCTT
>JAFLTZ010000077.1 GCA_022509045.1 Muribaculaceae bacterium
TGCTGATGCGCAAAAGCGACCGCATCCATCTGCCACGGATATTTTCTGCTGACCGTCCGTGGTGGTCGTGGTTGGGAGGTATTATCGGCGGCACATTCGTTATGGGTTTTGCCTTCTTTGCCGCCAAGGTTGGAGTTGGCTTGCTGTTGGTAACAAGCATTTGCGGATTGCTGACATGCAGCCTCGTGATAGACAAATACGGACTGCTGGGCGCAGAAAAAAAGCCAGTCGGAGCGATTCAATACATCGGCCTGTTGTGTGTAATGGCCGGTATCGCTGTTTTAAGGTTGAACTAATCACGGACAGACCAATAATTTTGCCTACCGTTATTTTTGCTATTGAGACGGCCGTAAGAGAAACTGCCATCCGAACTATTTTTTAACTTCTATGACTTTTTATTTGAAAAAAATGGACAAAATAGTTAAATTTGTATCCCGTTATGAAGAAAGGTTTTGATAATGACAAGTATCTGAAGATACAGTCGGAGCATATAAAAGAACGGATAGCAAAGTTTGGGAACAAACTATATCTGGAGCTTGGCGGAAAGCTATTCGATGATTATCACGCCAGCAGAGTGCTGCCCGGCTTTCAACCGGACAGCAAGTTACGCATGCTAAGCCAACTGTCGGACCATGCGGAGATAGTAATAGTGATTTCAGCACGCGATATCGAAAAGAACAAGGTGCGACAAGACCTTGGCATAACGTATGATATGGATGTATTGCGCTTGCGTGAGGCATTTATGGGCAGAGGTTTTTTAGTGAGCAGTGTGGTGATTACGCACTACAACGGACAGAGCAGTGCTGATGCTTTCCGTTCACGCCTTGAACGACTCGGTATTACCACATATTATCATTATACGATTGACGGCTACCCCACAAATGTGGCGTTAATCGACTCAGACGAAGGTTTCGGGAAAAATGACTATATCCGGACTACACGTCCGCTTGTTATAGTTACAGCGCCCGGCCCCGGTAGCGGCAAGATGGCAGTATGCTTGAGTCAGTTATACAATGAACACAAACGAGGTGTAGAGGCCGGATATGCCAAATTTGAGACATTCCCGGTGTGGAGCCTTCCGCTTAAACACCCGGTGAATATTGCATACGAGGCAGCAACTGCCGATCTCAACGATGTCAACATGATAGACCCGTTTCATCTCGAAGCATACGGCAAAACAGCAATCAACTACAATCGCGATATAGAGATATTTCCTGTTCTTAATGCTTTATTTGAAGGGATATACGGGGAGAATCCATACAAATCGCCTACCGATATGGGAGTAAACATGGTTGGATTCTGTATCAGCGACGACGAGGTATGCTGCGATGCTTCGCGTAATGAAATAATATTACGCTATTTTACCGCACTCAACCGGTTTGCCAACGGAGAAAGCAACGATAGCGAGGTGAATAAAACAGCATTACTACTGAAACAAGCCAAAATAGATTTATCGTACCGGAAACCTATAGGAGCGGCCCGGAAACGAGCAGAGGAATCAGACCTGCCATGTGCGGCAATCGAATTGCCAGACGGCACCATCATCACATCCTCAACAAGCGATCTTCTCGGTCCGTCGGCAGCATTGATATTAAATGCCGTTAAATATCTTGCCGGCATTGATCACGACGTGAAGCTTATTCCACAACATATGATTGAGCCAATTCAGCATACCAAGACTCAATTATTAAGAAGCAACAATCCACGATTGCACACAGACGAGGTGCTTGTGGCATTATCCGTATTGTCAACTCATGATGAGAATTGCCGGAGAGCTCTCGAAAAACTATCTGAACTACGAGGATGTCAGGCCCATTTCACCGTAATGCTCGGAGAAGTTGATAACAAGATATTCAAGAAACTCGGAGTAGGACTTACTTGTGATCCTGCCAAAAAAAGATAAAAAGCGATATTTCACCAGATGAAACGATTTTTAGTCTTCATATTAACAGCAGTGTCGCTACTATCCCCGTTGCAAGGTCAGGAATTGAGACTCGAAAAAATTAAATTCGGAGATATGAACCAATGGGTAACTCGCGAAATTAAGGAGTCGATAATTATAGGCGGTAACACTAAAAAGCTCTATGAGATAGCTCCGAATATGGAATATAACGGAGCTCGTGCATACATAAACATGGGCGGATCGCCATGGGCATCGAGCAACGTATATGCAAAGGTGGCAGGAATAGTGAAAACGAGTAATGCCGTGTGGCGAGAAGAACGGAGTCCTGGTGACTATTGCTGCAAAATGGAGACCGTAATGGAAAATGTTAAAGCCTTGGGTGTAATCAATATGGATGTGATGGTATCCGGCAGTATTTTCTTAGGCGTGGTGTTTGAGCCGATAAGCAGCACCCGCAGCCCATACTCAAAAATGGAGATGGGAATACCCTATACGAAGCGTCCGGACTATCTTGTGTATGACTACAAGGTATATGTCCCGGCCGATGGGCAGAGGGTGTATTCGTCGGGTCTTGGCCCGAAGAAAAAGCTACCGGGACAAGACTATGCCGAGGTGTATGTACTTCTGCAAAAACGGTGGGAGGATGCCGATGGAAATCTGCACGCCTACCGAGTTGGAACCGGTAGAGAACGATATGCCCGCACTTGTAAGGAATGGCAAAACGGTCATAAATTGGAAATACATTACGGTGATATAACAAACAAACCATTTTATAAGGCATTTATGGGCTTAATCCCGGAAGAAAGAGCCTATTATGCACGCAACAGCAAAGGGAAGATGGTGCCTGTGGTAGAAGAAGGATGGGCCAATCCTGACGAGATACCCACCCATGTGCAAGTGATGGCATCATCGGGGTGTGGCGTTGCATTTGAGGGCACAGAAGGGATGGCTTTATGGATAGATAACATAGCATTCGGATTTAAATAATAACAATAATGGTAACTATACTGTTTCACTCAACGATATTCGGGCCAATACACAGCCGCCGGTTGGGAACATCGCTCGGTGTAAACCTATCGCCAACCGATGGCAAAATATGCTCGTTTGACTGCATATATTGTGAAGCCGGATACAACTCGCAAGGTCAAGGAAAATCGGGACTGCCAAGTCGAGAGAGTGTCAAACGTCAGCTCAACAAGAAGCTGAAAGAGATGGTTGAAAAAGGAGAGCATTTGGATGTGATAACCTTTTCGGGGAACGGAGAACCGACGTTACATCCTGAATTCAGCGGCATAATATCCGATACGCTGATGCTTCGCGACCGTTATTTTCCGGAAGTAAAAGTAACCGTTCTGAGTAACTCTACGTTTGTATCGAATCCAAAAGTGGCAGCAGCATTGAAAAAAGTGGATGGCAACATCCTCAAACTTGACAGCGCAAAAGCATCGACAATGCGAGTGCTGAATGCGCCTGTAAACAAGAATGTTCTTCCAGAGGGGATAATAAGCGACCTTACGCAGTTTGCAGGGAATTGTGTTATTCAGACCATGCTCGTGCGAGGGAAGCACGACGGAAAAGTTGTTGACAATACCACAGATGAAGAGATTGAATGTCTGATAAAAGCGTATAAAGAAATACGACCGCAAAGTGTGATGCTCTATTCGATAGACCGTCCGACCCCTGAAAGCGAATTGCAGAAGGTTGGCAAGGATGAACTTGAAAAAATAGCAGACAAGATTCGTGCAGAAGGCATCAAAGTAGAGTGCTACTAAGTCAATACAACTTATTATGGGAATTATATATCCGGACAGGCTCTATCCCGGAGCGAAGATAGGTATCACTTCGCCCGCCGGAGCGGTGCGTCCTGAGTATATCGAAGGAGCAGCGCAGGTGATAGCGGAATCCGGATTCATCCCCGTAGTAATGCCACATGCCAAGGAGAGATACGGGAGCTACAGCGGAAGTCTTGAAAACCGGTTAGCGGATTTTATGGCTGCACTAACCGATAATGACATCAAGGCGATTCTGTGTGGACGCGGAGGCTATGGCGCAGTGCATTTACTTGAGTATCTGCCGGAGTCAATAATAACACAAAATCCTAAATGGTTGATAGGGTTCAGCGATATCTCGGCACTTCATGCCGCATGGTGGCACGCTGGAGTAGCCAGCCTGCACGCGCCTATGTGTAAACACCTCACACTAAGAGGGAAAAATGATTCATACACCCAACTGCTTTTTAAGACACTTTGCGGAGAGAAACCTACGTATAAAACACCCCCAAACGGTTTGAATCGTACGGGTGTGGCAACGGGAAGCATTATCGGAGGAAATTTTGCAGTGTTAAGCGGCCTTATCGGGAGTAAATATGATATCTTCCGGCAGAAGGATATGATTTTGTTTATAGAAGATATTTCCGAGCCAGTATATAAAGTGGAACGAATGCTGTACACGTTAAAGTTGAACGGTGTGTTTGAGAATATCCGAGGTATGATTGTAGGACAATTCTGCAATTACACTGCAGACAAGGATAACGATGAAGACATACCGATGATGATAAGCCGAATGACTGCAAATTACGATATACCCATATCATTTGATTTCCCGATAGGTCATGTGGATGAGAATGTTACTATCATAGAGGGCGGTGATGTGAAATTGAGTGTAACAAAAATCGGAACAGAATTAAAATTCATATAAAAACCTTTATACCTATGAGCGTCAACCTCCGAAAAATATTGATTATCGCAATAGCTGCACATGGTCTAATTGCATCGGCACAATCATCACAACAGAAGGGTGATTATAACAGTATCTCCATAAAAGCCGAGCGGTTTTATGACTTTCATGATTGGAACAGTGCCGTGGCAATGTATGAGCTGATGCTATCCCAACGCCCAACATGTGTTGACACATACGCATCGGCATGTGTGGCAACCGGAATGGCAAATGACACAATCAAACAGATGTCCTTAATGGAACGTTCACAAATGAATGCCGTGGCGGTGGATTCATTACTCACCAAGGTCAGGGTGAAAGCGATAGCATTAGGGGAGCCTGATGTGTATGAAACATTTTTATACCGAGTGAAGCGAGCACAACCATGGAGCAGCCGCATGATAGATATCCGCCTTCTTGATTTCTATAAATTCAGAAATGACAGCAAAATGGTGATACTCACTGCGAGCAGATTGTTGCAGAGGACTCCTGACAATAATAAATTTATCGGAGATATGGCGAACGCGTATATGGAGTTGGGAGAGTATAGCAACAGTATGGAGTGTTACAAGAAGATTCTTGAAACAGACTCGGTTAATTTGACAGCACTGCTTGCAATCGGTAATTATTATGAATCAATAAAGGAATATGACGTTGCACTTCCCTACCTTGAACGTGCCTATTCGCAAAATCCTACACCGTATTTAAAAAATCTGATAACAAAAATCAACGTTGCCCTCGAGCAATGATATCGTAACGCGTTACCTTTATATCGACTTTAAACGGTGTTCCACCGCGGCGCGGGGCATTGCTTTTATAATAATAGAAGCGTCGTTGGGTATCGAATCCAGAAATATCGACTTTTCGTGTGTCGCCTGAGGGGATTTCAAGGCGCAGCAATTTTTTACATTTATGCAACTGTGTTCCGTCGGTGAGAAAATATTCAAGTTCGAGTTCAACAGCCGATATATCATAAGGCGATGCATTTGTGACAAAAAATGTTTCTCTATAATCGGAAGCCCGTTTTTCATATCCTGAAATTTTAATCCAGGCGGAATCAAAAAACGGGAGATTGCATTCAACGTTCTGTTTGATATCAATTAGAGAGAACGCAGAGTCGGGCCGAGAGTGTTCAGCCTGCGGTTTATATATCTTGCGACTTGTATTTTGAGCCGACAACAATAGTCCGCACGTCAAACAGCCAAGTATAATAATATGCCTGAAACCAGCGATGGTCATAAGTATCTGATTTGAAGAGATGAGTTAACGGGCTGATTACCATCGTAATCGGGAAAAGGAAACAGTTTTACAAAACCTAAAGACGGTGATTGCAATTCCGGCTCGACAGATATTGCAAATGCTTTAAGCAAAGATGGGAGCAAGCGAGACATATTCACACGCATTCTAAACTTGAATTTGCTATTTTTCTTGAATGAGAGATTCCTGCCATCACTACTTAAGGATGCATCGCATTTGACGGGGTAAACCGGGGTTCCATCGGAATTGTAATGCGTATATAACCAAATGTCAAAATGGTTGGGTTTAGCGCCTTGCGCCAAATAACCGATAACGGCACCCGGCAAGAGAGCAACATCATCGGCCTGCAACAGGACTATACGATATGCCATTTTGTTAGCGAAATCGGGGTTAGAGAATTTCTCGATGCCGAGAATCACACCATCATCAACATACTGCCATACGCCTTCGATGGTGTGTGCTGCAGTGTGTTGCAAATTATTCTTGAATTTCATCAAATCGTAGCCCTGGAGCAAATCCCCTTTAGAGGGCACGGAATTAGAGAACCGCTGAGCGGCACCAGCTGACAACGCCCACATAATCAAAGGCACAAACATCGCATATCGGATGATTCGAGCGAACAGTGAGCTGCGAGCCATAAATGTCATTACATCTTATATGTGAATCCGAAGCTAAGGATTTCCTTCAATTGCCAATTTTTCCATTCGGGATCGACGACAGCCGAAGAATCGTAACGCAAATTCAAGAAAATCTGAGTTGTAAGATATTTATTGATGGAGAAACTGAGTGTGTTCTGCCAATCAGCCTGGATATAATCGTAGTCGGAGAATGCATACAGACGAGTGTTCCACGAAATATTTGGCGTGAACTTCCACCCTAACTGAAATTCAAGGCTCGAACCGACCTGGTTTGCAATGTGTTTTCCAGCGTCAATACCGAAGTTTTCAGGATTTAAGTTGTCGATATCGCGACAAATCTTCAGGTTGTAAGACACTGGGTTTATAGAAAGATTAAGATTTATTTTATTGTTGGCAAGGGTGGAGCTATATGTCATACCGACACCGATATTCAACTCACCCGGGGAGAGGAATGCCGCCTGCATGGTATGAGAATTTTGCTGGTAATTATTGAAGAACTGCGTCTTGAACTGCAATGTGGCAGTATAATACCATTTTTTCACCGCTTTCACACCGAATTTACTGTTAATCTGCAAAATATCTTCGCTAAAGCTATACGACCGTACAGAATCCTGTGGTGTAGAATAGATACCCACTTTGTATTGGAACTTATTCTCAAACAGGAGTTTAGGATATTTATTAGTGTTTAGATTGATGTCGTAAACCACATTTGCAAGCAGGTTGAGGTTGCTATGTCCACCTTGATACCAATTTGCACTTATATATGCTTGTGAGAACTGAACATTAGCCACGAAACTTGTAATCCAGCTTTTTAATTCCACTTTTTCTTTCTCGGGTATGGCATCATTCACCTTTATTTCTTCAAGAGAAAGCGTGATGGTGTTAGGTTCGGATTTAATCACATATTGCTTCGGCGGCTCGGGAAGAGTGTTAATGTTGTATTTCACTTTTTCAGGGTGCTCATACACATATCTTGCAACCACCTCTTTTTGACGACGCCGAGTGTTCACAGCGTCCACCAGCCATTGGTCGTCGGCATTGAAAGGTCGGGCAGCATATTGCGCCTCACGTGCAGCATAATCGGACAGCCTAACAGTGCGCATTTCCTGAGAATTAAACACAATAGGAGCATACATATACTTATCACGAGGCACAGGTGGCAGAGCGACAGAAGGAAGCGAATCGATATAAGTAAATATTGAATCTTCATTATCGCCGAATAACTGAACAAACACTTTACTATGGTTGTAGAGCGTTGAATCCACCTCAATGGAGTCGTTACTCAACGAAATATCATTGACATCCTCGGCAGAAGCAGAAAATGACAATACCAAACTCAAAACTCCAAAACTCAAAAATGCGAAAAATCGTGACCTAAAATTCATGCTATATTGGGGATAAATTAACAAATTATAGCACAAAGTTAACGCATTAAAGGATAAAATGCAAATTTAGAGTTACGAATAGTCAATGCCGGCCTTATAAATGGTGTGTGTTCTGCAGTTTTCGGAATTCGCGGAGCGCGCGCCGTCGTTCGGCCCTCGGGAGGTCGGGGTTGTTGAAATTGAGGTATAGGTTGTCGGCAATCTGCATTGACTGCGGGGATTCACCGGCGGTTGCGGCGGTTGACGGTGCGGGGCTATCCTGGGCGAGTGGTGTAACCGGTGTGTGTTCTTTCGGAAGATTGTACAGCTGTTGCAGAGAGCATTGCGACCGAGTCATTGCCGAGACGTCAATCTCCGTGTTGGCGAGAGCGGCGAGAGCGGAAATTGTGGAGCGGGAATCGGTGTGTGCTATGACCAACAATGATATGCCGAAACGCATTTGCAGTGATACCAGTTTTTTCATCACATGTACCGGACTTGCGTTTCTTCCGAAGGAAGCGGCGGCAATGCGGTTTACGGAGTCGATAACGAATGTGCGGATGTCGGTTTCTCTTACGGCGGTCTCGACAGCAGAAATAACGATGTCGGCATAGTCGAGGTTTTCATTGTCGGCGTCGAATGATGGACGATAGATGGCGAGGTGTGTGTCGTGTGGAAGAACAGATATGAGTTGCGGTGAGGAGTTTTCGGTGTCGATATATAGGAATTGGCGATTGGCATCGTTGGCTGCCGCTTTTTGGATGATGTTGCAGACAGCGTCGATTGTTTTTGATTTGGAGCGCCCGGGGTTGTTCTCTTCGCCGGAGTTCGGATAGTAGTTATGTGCCCGTTTTTTATCGCCGGTGGCATTGGCTGATGAATAGAGGAGGCAAATTTCACCGTCGTTCCATTGTCCGGGGATTATTTCACGTGATTGAAAGTTTTGGTAGCGGTCGGCAAGTGTGCCGAGGGAAATGAATTGAGTTTTCATAATCGATTAAGAAATGTGTTATTAATAGTTAGAGATATTTATACGGTATTTTGTAGAATTGCACAATGTGTATTGCAAAAATACAATTTACTTTGCAAAAGTAAAGCATTATTTCACAATTGCCAAGTATTTTG
>JAFLTZ010000078.1 GCA_022509045.1 Muribaculaceae bacterium
TTTTTTCCTACACAAATATTTTTGCAACTTTTTTTATTATTTTTTATCCTATAATCGCTAATCGCTTGTTATAACTAGATTTACAAACAAAATTATTTCAGCCATTAACAGACTTTCACCAGATGGCATATCATTGGATGCAGCGTATCATAACAAAAAAATTGCCACTACCATAATGGATAGCGGCAACGAATATAAATAGCTATTATATGCTATCAACCAATAAGATTACTTCCTGTCATTTCTTTTGGTTGCTCTATGCCCATGATATGCAAAATAGATGGAGCGACATCAGCAAGAATGCCATTTTTAATTTTTGCATCCTTATTAGAAGATACATATACACAGGGAACCGGATTGAGCGAGTGTGCTGTATTTGCAGTTCCATCAGGATTAATTGCATTATCAGCATTGCCGTGATCAGCAATAATAATCACCTCGTAATCATTATTTTTAGCCGCCTCTACAACATTTTTCACACATTCATCAACAGTAACAACCGCTTTTTCAATAGCACCATAAACACCGGTATGCCCAACCATATCACCATTGGCAAAATTGACTACTATGAAATCATATCTATTAGTCTTAATCGCGTCAACAAGTTTATCACTAACCTCAAACGCACTCATTTCCGGCTTAAGATCGTACGTGGCAACTTTTGGAGATGGCACAAGGATTCTGTCTTCTCCTTCGAATGGAGCCTCACGCCCACCATTAAAGAAGAAAGTAACATGTGCATATTTTTCAGTTTCCGCTATATGTAATTGTTTTTTATTGAGCGTCGAAAGATATTCGCCAAGAGTGTTTTGCACATTTTCCTTATCAAAGAGGATATGGACACCGGTAAACGAAGAGTCGTAAGGAGTCATACAATAATATTGTAAATTAGGTATAGTGTGCATACCTTCTTCGTCGCGCTGAGTTAGGACAATGGTTAATTCTTTTGCGCGGTCGTTACGATAGTTGAAGAAAATAACGACGTCGCCTTCATTTATAGTGCCATCCACTTTTGAATTTACAATCGGCTTGATAAACTCATCTGTAACATCATCGGCATACGACTCCGCCACTGCAGCAACCATATCGGTTACCTTTTTACCTTCGCCATTGACGAGCATATCGTAGGCAACTTTTACGCGTTCCCAGCGTTTATCTCGGTCCATTGCGTAATACCTTCCAATAATCGAAGCCACAGCACCCACGGAAGCAGCACAATGCTCTTCAACTTCACGGATAAACCCTTCCCCACTTTTAGGATCAGTGTCTCTTCCATCCATAAAGCAATGTAAATACACATCTTTAAGTTCATATTTTTTTGCGATATCGCATAACGCAAAAAGATGCTGTAATGAGCTATGAACACCTCCATTTGATGTCAACCCCATAAAGTGCATTTTTTTACCCGTAGTTTTTGCATATTCAAATGCATTTTTAACCTCAGGATTATCAATAATAGAACCATCTGCAATAGATTTATTGATTTTTACCAAATCCTGATACAAAACTCTTCCTGCGCCTATATTAAGGTGACCCACTTCAGAATTTCCCATCTGACCATCGGGTAAACCAACATTTTCACCACTTGCCTGTAATTCCGAATGAGGATATGTATTGAGCAAATAATCCCAGTACGGAGTCGGGGTAGAGTATATCACATCACTTTTTGTGTGGTTTCCAATTCCCCAACCATCAAGAATCATTAACAATGCTTTCTTTGCCATATTTAGTAATATTAAATTAAACACATATATCTAATATCGGTGCAAAATTACAAAAAAACAATTGATAATTGCGGAAGTATTAGTAATTTTGTGTGTAATAAAACTAAATAGCAATTATTCAAATGAGCAACATATTCAAAATATTTGATTTTCTAAAAAATCTTGAAGAGAACAACAATCGCGAATGGTTTAATGAGCATAAATCAGAATTCACTCAATTGCGCAAAGCCTGGATAGAAGATCTCGGCAAATTATTAGCAGAAATGAGCATTTATGAGCCTTCGCTTATCAATGTTGAACCAAAACAATGTGCCTATCGCATTTATCGTGACACGAGATTCAGCGCCAACAAACTTCCATATAAAAACCACTTCGGCGCGTTGTTGGGCGTAGGCGGCACCAAATGTAATTGTGCAAGTTACTACCTTCACATTCAACCCGGTCAATGTGGCATTTATGGAGGTATTTGGTGTCCGGAACGAGACACACTCAACGCATTGCGTCACGCCATTGATGATAATTATGACGAGTTTACCGAAATCATTGAGGCACCCGATTTTAAATCGCGTTACACTATTATAGGCGACACATTAAAGAAATTGCCACAAGGTTTTTCGCCGGACACTCCTGCCGTTAAATTTGTAAAAATGAAAGAGTATTTGGTAGAGATGCGAATCCCGGACTCTCATTTCAAATCTCCCGATTGGATTAAATACGTGGCTGATAATTTCAGCTATATGAAACCATTGAACGATTTTCTAAATTACACTATAACTGAAGAACTTTAGTACAATCTCTTTCCTCTGCTGTTGTCATATCGAAGAAACAATAGCCTATGTCATAGTTTCACTTAAAAATTCATCCGGCACAAGTGGATTTGTTAAAAATTACTAACAAAGCACTAAATATAGTTTAATCATTGCACAAATTTTACAATTCATGCAGTTTTCACAGTTCGTTACATACAGCAAAACATACTGATATTCTGCACCTTAAGCACCAATATGCTCACAATCTCGCACAGTCTCAAAGAGAATATTCCACATCGTGCTATATTTTATTTCATCAAAAAGATTTTTTTTCTTAAATTTGGAGCGAGATAAATAACAACTCTTATATAATAACCAACATCATAACAATGGCAAAAGTAAAAGGAGCGGTAGAGGTAAATATCGAGCGATGCAAAGGATGTGAACTGTGCGTCGTGGCGTGTCCTACCGGGGTATTATCACTAAAAGAGCGCGAAGTGAACGATAGAGGTTACCATTTCGCATTTATGAAAAATCCAGATGCATGTATCGGGTGTCAAAGTTGTGCATTAGTATGCCCGGATGCTTGTATTGAGGTTTATAGACTGGTTGATCCAACAAAGTAAAATCGACAAATATGAGTGAAGAAGTTAGATTAATGAAGGGGAATGAGGCACTTGCACATGCGGCAATACGCTATGGGTGCGATGGATATTTTGGCTACCCAATCACCCCACAATCAGAAGTGCTTGAAACACTTGAAAGCGAAATGCCATGGGAAACCACCGGTATGGTCGTGCTTCAGGCAGAAAGCGAAGTAGCTTCTATTAATATGGTATATGCAGGAGCCGCAGCCGGCAAATGCGTGTTTACATCGTCCTCAAGCCCGGGCATAAGCCTTATGCAAGAAGGGATATCTTTTATTGCAGGATGCCAGCTCCCGGCTCTCATTATAAATGTAATGCGCGGAGGTCCCGGACTCGGCACCATTCAGCCATCTCAAGCCGACTATTTCCAAGCTACTAAAGGAGGAGGACACGGCGACTATCATTTGATAGTTCTTGCACCATCGTCGGTGCAGGAAATGTGCGACTTTGTTGGACTCGGATGGGATTTGGCTTTTAAATATCGCACCCCGGCGATGATACTTGCCGATGGCATTGTGGGTCAAATGATGGAAAAAGTAGTATTACCGCCACAACGTCCGCGACGCACCGATGAAGAAGTGCGCAAGCAATGTCCGTGGGCCGTTACCGGTAAAAAGAATCGCGAACGCAACGTTATCACATCGCTCGAGCTCGATTCAGCTGAAATGGAAATCCTTAACGAGAAATTCCAGGAAACATATCGAGAAATTGAAAAGAATGAAGTACGCTACGAAGCATACAACATCGATAACTGCGACTACTTGCTTGTAGCATTTGGTTCAATAGCTCGCATTTGTAAAAAAGCCATAGAGCTTGCCGCTGAGCAAGGAATTAAGGTAGGGCTAATCCGTCCTATCACACTTTGGCCATTCCCCTATGAAGCAGTCGCAGCAGCTGCATCCAATGTAAAGGGTGTGCTTGTTGTAGAGCTTAATGCCGGTCAGATGATTGAAGATGTTCGTCAAGCCATAAACGACAAAGCTATGCCAATTCGTCACTATGGTCGCTTGGGTGGCATCGTTCTCACTCCGGATGAAATCCTTGATTCACTTAAAAATAATTTTCTTAATCCCGAAGCGTAACTGCTACTGAATCTATAACGATATGGAAATAAATGAAATCATAAAAGCGGAGAATAAAGTGATGGCGCGTCCTCGCCTACTCACCGATGCACACATGCACTATTGCCCGGGATGTAGCCACGGCGTGGTACACAAATTAATCGCTGAAATTATAGATGAACTCGGACAAGAGGATAACACCGTTGGCGTAGCCCCTGTGGGTTGTGCGGTATTTGCATACAAATATATTGATGTAGATTGGGTGGAAGCAGCACACGGTCGTGCTCCGGCTGTAGCTACTGCCATACATCGCCTTAATCCTGAAAAATTAGTATTTACATACCAGGGAGATGGCGACTTCGCTGCTATCGGAACCTGCGAAAGCATTCATGCAGCCAACAGAGGTGAGAATATTGCAATAATTTTCATAAACAATGCAATATACGGCATGACAGGCGGGCAGATGGCCCCAACAACTCTTATTGGAATGAAAACAGCTACCACTCCATACGGACGACGTGTTGATCTTAACGGTTACCCTCTCGTTATATCCGACCTTGTTGCCAAGTTGGATGGAGCCTGCTATGTCACCCGACAAAGCGTTCATACCCCTGCTGCTGTACGAAAAGCAAAAGCAGCCATTAAAAAAGCTTTCCAAAACGCACTTGCTAAAAAAGGCACTTCTTTAGTGGAAATTGTGAGCACTTGCAATTCAGGATGGAAAAAATCTCCTGCAGAATCCAATAAGTGGATGGAAGAGAATATGTTTGTAAAATACCCGTTAGGCGATTTAAAAGACATTTAACACGTATGAAAGCAGAAATTATTATAGCCGGTTTCGGCGGCCAGGGCGTTCTGTCATTGGGTAAAATATTGGCTTACAGCGGTCTCCTTGAAGACAAGGAAGTAACATGGATGCCCGCATACGGGCCGGAGCAACGCGGCGGTACCGCTAACGTTACTGTGATACTTAGCGATGAACCAATATCTTCACCAATTCTCAATGCTTTTGATATGGTAGTAGTTCTTAATCAGCAGAGCCTCGACAAATTTGAAAGCAAAGTGAAACCCGGCGGTATCTTAGTGTACGATAATTACGGCATCCACACGCCTCCTACACGCACCGACATTAAAGTGCATAAGATTGAAGCAATGGAGGCAACTATGGAATTAGGTTCAAGCAAGGCTTTCAATATGGTTGTGCTTGGTGCTATGCTTGGTTTAATGCCAATTGTAAAAAAAGAAACGATTGGTAAAACCTTAAAAAAGACACTTCCGGAACGACACCATCATCTAATTCCGCTTAACGAACAAGCAATTGAAAAGGGGATGTCGCTTGTAGCTGATTAACGATACGAGTATCTCACATATATAATATATATGTACGATTCCATAATTGAACATTCTCGTACCGTTTCTCAGGTAGTGCAGGAAATTAAAAATTCACTTCGTCACCTATATTCAGATGGCGAAGTGAATTATATTATCAGGATTATTTTTGAAAAACTCATGAACTATTCGCGTACCGATATTATAGTACGCCATGATAATGTAATTGAGTCAGATACCGGCAACCGTATCCGGCAAATCATTGATGAATTGCTCACAGGCAAACCTATACAATACATTTTCGGTGAGGCACGATTCTATGGAAGAGATTTTTTTGTTAACTCACACACACTTATACCACGCCCAGAAACGGAACAGATAATTGAAATCATCGACAATGATAACAAAGATAAAGATTTGCGGGTATTGGATATTGGCACCGGATCGGGATGTATAGCAGTGACTCTCGCACGCATCCTAAAATTTCCAACCATAGATGCGCTTGATATTTCGGAAGAGGCTTTAGCTGTAGCGGCTGAGAATGCCTCCAAATTCAAAGTCAAAATCAATCTTATAAATGCCGACATTTTCAATTACAATCCAAATGACACCTACGATATTATCGTGAGCAATCCACCGTATGTTTGCAACGATGAGAAAATGGATATGTATGTAAATGTCCTCGATTTTGAACCACACTCCGCCTTGTTTGTTCCGAATGATAATCCTCTCGTTTTTTATAAGAGAATAACCGAATTAGCTCAAACAAATCTCAAAGCCGGAGGTGGCATTTATTTTGAAATAAATCCTCGATTTGCGAATGAGATTGAGACCCTTCTACTCAATGCCGGAATGGAAAAAGTAAAAATTATCGAGGATATCCATTACAAACTACGCTTCGCTTCTGCTCGAAAACCAAAACTAAAACATTTATTCCTATAATAATGGGTAGTAAGCCTTTATCCAAAGCCGACGCATACAACAGAGCTGCCGCAAAATGTTCATTAGGCGAACAATGCTCTTCCGACATTTATAATAAATGCGTTAGCTGGGGATTGTCGGAAAAAGAATCAAGAGAAGTGGTAGATATGCTTATCGATGAACGGTTTATCGATGACCACAGATTTGCCGGGGCTTTTACTCGCGACAAAATTCGTTATCAAGGTTGGGGCAAAATAAAGATTGCTTATTATTTACGAATAAAAGGCATTGACAGCCATACAATTCGCGATGCAGCCAACTCAATATCCGATGAGGAATATTTCGATGCTCTTAAAAAAATCATTCAATCAAAGTTAAAAAGTATTCCCGCATCCAAATCTCCACTTCAAATACGCAGTGCCTTAGCGCGATATGCCTCATCAAGAGGGTTTGAATCCGGACTTATTTTTATGGCGATAGATGAAGTATTAACACCCTGCGACACCGAATGCGATGAATACCTTGATTAACTATGTGCTTGACTTCGTTTTTCCGCGAAGATGTTGCGTATGTGGTGTGGCACTAAATCGTTCGGAAAATCACATTTGCATTTCATGTGCCATTGATATACCTGTGACTAATCTCCATCGTGTCCCATTCAATAGGGTGGAACAACTTTTTGCAGGACACGTGCGAATGGAACGAGCATCAGCCCTATTCTATTATCACAAACAAAGTCCGTATTCATCGATTCTTCACGATCTCAAATATCGCAACACTCCTCAGTTGGGTGAATTTATCGCCAAAAAGTTATCTGTCCGGTTGCAGCTCGATGGCTTTTTTCACGATATTGATTACATAATCCCGATTCCGTTACACTACACAAAAGAAAGCGAACGCGGGTATAACCAATCATTATATATTAGCAAAGGCATTTCAGACACATCGGGCATTCCAATTATCAGAAACACATTGATTGCAAAAGAAGCTCACGACACACAAACTCATAAACACCGCAACGAGCGTTGGCAAAATACTCGTGATATCTTTGATGTAAAACATTCGGAGCAAATAAACGGCAAGCACATATTGTTAGTCGATGATGTTATTACCACCGGAGCCACAATGATATCCGCAGCCAAAACAATAACAGAGTCCGCTACCGACGTAAAGATTTCCGCACTCAGTTTAGCTCTTGCTAACGACTGACAATTCCAGACCACCATTTTCGCATCTGCCGACACGAATAATGTCGGAGGCGAAACTCACTGAATGTCAGCGAAGAATTTTGAATTTAATCAAAATATATCCGACAATTTAATTCGTTTAGCAGTTGCATATTGTAAAATAATCTTTAACTTTGCAATGAAATTAATTAAAAATATTTGCCTATGAAGCATTAGCGTATATGATACGCACATTTTAAATATTGAAAAAGCGTTTTAGCTTTATTCTGTCTGCTCAAAAGTTTGGCGACTGAAGGTCCGACAAGAATAATAGCGAAAATGCTCACGTATGATGCGTGGGCTTTTGGTTATTCTGTCGGACGGGTTACGCCAAACACCTTGAGTAGAAGAATAGACTTAAAGTACCGCGCTTTTTTATGTGTGTATCTTTCCAATATTTTCAAGGTACTGACGGAGTAATCTGAAAAGCCGATAAGTGAGTAAGGATATCAATAATTAACAAAATATGAAGCGGAAATTCAAATTATTGCTTTTAGCAATTGTAGCCACAATTGCTATGACTTCATGTGGCAGTCTATCATCTATGGTATCTTCACCTGATTTTCAAGAAGGATTCAGACAAGGATGGAACACCACCGCACCAGAACAATATCGTTATTAATCAATTAAAACATTAAAATTATGAAAAAAATATTTTTGTTAATATTAACATTTGTTTGCAGCATTAATATTGTTACAGCCACTCAGCGATACAATATTGCATCGGGTGTATATGTTCTTCAAGACAAAAATCAATTCACAGTAGTTGATGATAATCAACATGTATGTTTCATTGTCTCGATAGAGCTAGACAGGATGCAAAGGGATGCATATCAAGTGGTTTGCGGCACCGAGAGCAGGGCTGCAGTAAAAACTACATTAAATACAGTTATCACAGCCTCTGTAATTAATGCTTTCAATAGTGGTGGTGCGTCATTGCTTCCGGCTGTAAAAGCAGAGATTGTTAAGATTATTTACAATATGGGATGTGATTACTGGTCACGATATCAATAACAGTCATTAAATTAAAAGGGTCCGATGCATTATCGGACTCTTTTCTGTTGAACCAAATTATAATAGACAATCAAAAATTATGATTGATGAAAAATTTTTCGACCCTCAAATGTGGGGTAAAATAGGCATAAAAACGGCAGAGAATAAAACTTTTGGGGTCGGCGGAATTGCGTGTGTAGGAAGAAAAAAACAAGCATCTATTTCACGTAGATGCTTGTTGATTTTCGTGGGCGTTGACGGATTCGAACCGCCGACCCTCTGCTTGTAAGGCAGAT
>JAFLTZ010000079.1 GCA_022509045.1 Muribaculaceae bacterium
CAGCATAACCGGTAGCCACAACTTTTGCACCACGGTCATGACCATCCTGACCCATTTTAGCAATCATAATACGAGGCTGACGTCCTTCGCGTTTTGCGAATTCAGCACACATGTCCTGTGCTTTCTTAAAGTCAGGATCTTGAGCAGTTTCTGAAGAATACACGCCTGAAATAGTTCTAATTACTGCTTTATAACGACCTACTACTTCTTCGCATGCATCAGAAATTTCTCCGAGCGTAGCACGAACAGCAGCAGCTTTAACGGCAAGGTCAAGCAGATTACCTTCACCGGTCTTCACACAATTAGTGATTGCTGCAAGAGCCTCTTTCACTTTAGCTTCATCACGATTAGCTTTGAGATCATTCAAACGCTCAATCTGAGATTTACGTACCTCTGTGTTATCAATTTCAAGAATATCAATTGGATCTTCTTTTGGAAGACGATATTTATTAACACCGACAATTGTTTGTTTGCCAGAGTCAATACGAGCTTGTGTACGTGCTGCAGCTTCTTCGATACGGAGTTTTGGAATACCTGTTTCGATTGCTTTAGCCATACCGCCCAATTTTTCAATTTCCTGAATATGTTCCCATGCCTTATGTGCAAGTTCGTTAGTGAGAGCTTCTACATAATATGAGCCTGCCCATGGATCAATTTCTTTTGTAACGTAAGTTTCTTCCTGGATATAAATCTGTGTATTACGAGCAATACGAGCAGAGAAATCGGTAGGAAGAGCGATAGCTTCGTCAAGAGCATTGGTGTGAAGTGACTGAGTGTGTCCAAGAGCTGCACCCATTGCCTCGATACATGTACGACCAACATTGTTGAATGGGTCTTGTTCTGTAAGAGACCAACCAGATGTTTGGCAGTGTGTACGAAGAGCTAACGATTTTGGATTTTTCGGTTCAAATTGATTTACAATCTTAGCCCACAACATACGAGCAGCACGCATTTTAGCAACTTCCATGAAGAAATTTGTACCGATAGCCCAGAAGAATGAAAGACGTGGAGCAAAAGCATCGATACTCATACCTGCATTAATACCTGCACGCAAATAGTCAAGACCATCAGCAAGGGTATAAGCGAGTTCAATATCAGCTGTAGCACCAGCTTCCTGCATGTGATAACCCGAAATTGAAATCGAGTTAAACTTAGGCATATTCTGTGAAGTATATTCAAAGATATCTGCTATAATTTTCATTGAGAACTCTGGTGGATAAATATATGTATTACGCACCATAAATTCTTTAAGAATATCGTTTTGAATAGTGCCTGCCATTTCTTCAAGTTTGGCACCTTGTTCCAATCCGGCATTGATATAGAATGCGAGTACAGGAAGAACTGCACCATTCATTGTCATTGATACCGACATTTTGCTCAATGGAATTCCATCAAAGAGCACTTTCATATCCTCAATAGAGCAGATTGACACACCGGCTTTTCCTACATCACCTACTACACGTTCGTGGTCGGCATCGTAGCCACGGTGTGTTGCAAGGTCAAATGCCACTGATAGACCTTTCTGACCTGATGCAAGGTTGCGGCGATAGAATGCATTTGACTCTGATGCTGTAGAAAAACCTGCGTATTGACGAATTGTCCATGGACGCATGGCATACATGCCACTATACGGACCTCTCAAGAATGGAGGAAGACCCGCTACATAATTAAGATGTTCAAGTCCTTCGAGGTCGTTTTTTGTGTAAACGTTCTTTACAGGAATAAGCTCCGGTGTAATCCATTTTTCACCGTCAGCTACGGGTTGATGCTTTACGTTGAAAGCTTCTCCCACTATATCTATATTTTTAAAATTTGGTCTCATTAGTTCAAATTATTTTAAAAGTTTAGCGTTGAAAGCTTTCAATGTATCAAGAACATTGCTTCTTACATGTATAAACTCAGTAATACCTTTAGTTTGCAATTCCTCCATGCAGGCTGGTGCACCGGCTACAACAAATAGTGCGCGGTCTGCAATTTCAGCTTTGGCTTCCGGGGCATACTGTGCATATTCATCATCTGATGAACAAAGTACAATTACATCGGCTGCCTTATCCATTGCAGCTTTAACGCCTTCTGCTACTGTAGCGAATCCGTTGTTGTCAATTATTTCATATCCTGCACAACCAAAGAAATTCGCAGAGAATTGCGCACGAGCCAAACGCATTGCAAGGTTACCAATTGTAAGCATAAACACTTTCGGGCGTTTGCCTGAACGTTCTGTGTCAAGGCGGAGATTTTCAAAATCACTTGCCGCACGTTTTGTATTTAATGCCACACCTGTCTTTTCTGCACTGCATGAGCAGCAGCACTCCTTAGTTTGAATCTTGTCAAGTGCAAATTCATTGAAATTAGGATATTGGTTAGAGCCAAGCAAGATTTCTTTACGACGAGCCACATCACTATGACGTTTTTCTGCCGATGCGTTAACTGCTTCTTGCACTTTTCCGGTTTCAAGCATTTTTTGGAAACCACCATTATCCTCTACTTCAACAAACAATTTCCAAGCCTCGTTGGCGATAGATACTGTAAGTGTTTCTACATAATAAGAGCCACCTGCCGGGTCAAGGACTTTATCAAGATGACTTTCTTCCTTAAGAAGAAGTTGTTGATTACGAGCTAAGCGTTCACTAAAATCATCCGGTGTTTTGTATGGTTTATCAAACGGAGTCACAGTAATTACGTTAACACCTGCAATCGCTGCCGACATAGCTTCTGTCTGGCTACGGAGTAGGTTTACGTATGCGTCATATATCGTTTGGTTGAACTCAGTTGTAATTGCGTGAACAAACATTTTGCAAGCATCATCCGTTGCGCCATATTGTTTAGCAATTTGTGCCCAAAGCATACGTGCAGCACGGAATTTAGCTATTTCCATGAAATAGTTTGAAGAGACACCCATATTGAAGGCTATTCTCTTAGCTGCTTCCGATGCATCAACACCGGCATCGGTTAGCAATGTCATCCATTCAGCACCCCATGCCAAAGCATAGCCAAGTTCTTGTGTAATATAAGCTCCCGCATTGTTGAGCAAGTATGAATCCACTGCAAACACTTTAAGGCATTTAACAGGAGTCACAACTTTCAGTAACTCTACAGCCAAATCTTTGATACTGCCGGGGTATGCACTTCCATGTTTGAGAGCTTTACGATATGGGTCGAAATCGATTGTGCCGCAGAATGTGTTTTGCGCACCTTTACTTACGATATAATCCACTAATTTCTTTGCCACAGCAACAGCTTTGCTTGGACAAAGTTTTAGATTCACTTTCACCTTCGACAAATCAACACCGGCAAGGAGTGTCTCAATATTGATATTTTCGTCATCGATGATAAATGTAAGAGCCGTAACACCCTTGTTGAGGATATCCAATGCCACCTCATTTGCTTTTGCAGCATCTTTTGCTTCTACATTCTGTGCTACTGCCCACTCATTGTTGTCGCGAGTTCCCCTTACATAAGGATATTCGCCCGGTAGTGAATCTGTGGTTTTAAGATCTTTAATGTCGTCCAACATATACATTGGTTGAACATTAAACCCTTCATTAGTGCGCCATACCAATTTCTTTTGGAAATCTGCACCTTTTAAATCAGCCTCCACCTTAGCCATCCATTCTTCCTTGGTCACCGGTGGAAATTGATCAAACAATTTTTCACGTTTTTCTGCCATAATTATTCTGGTAATATATTAACTTAAGTTTGAATATTTACAGATTTGTTTCCTTTCAGAAACTTCCTGCAAAATTACTATTTCTTTTTGAGAAACAGTAAAATTAATAGAAAAATAAATTAAGATAATTTATGTGTACAACCGCTTGTTGCAATTGATTAATTTTAGTTGGTAATAATGCATGTGGGAAACGGCATCATAACATACTATTTTTGCGTTTTCATTTATTTCGATTTAGGCAGCACTACTCTTTCGCCTAACACCGATGCAAATTGAATTTTAAGGCTATTTAGCTGTTGCAGCTCTATAATCAGCTGTTCCACTTCATTTTGTGGTATATTATTATCTTTTAATTGTTCGTATATTTCCGATATACGAGATGTTATGATTGCATTTTTCCAATTATTTAAAGCTCTTGGCACTAACTCCCCTATTCGGTCACATTCTTCAATAAGCGCACCATCCTTTTTATATATTTTGCTCAATTTGTGTTTTTCACTCAACATATCTACTGCAATACTACTCAAATCAGCATCCTGATGCGAAACAAAACGCGATGCTACATAATCATTGCGAAAAGCTTTCATCCGTTCCTTTTGGCGAATCCTAAGCTCATTTTCAAGGTTTGATTCCGCGATTTCTATTTCTGCTATATTTGTGATTGCTTCATTTCTGATTTTATCTATGCCTGCATTTCGTTCTGCAACGTATAATTCATTTAATGACGCGATTTTTTCTGACAATGCCGTTTGAAATTCATCGAGCATACCCCTAATTGCTGTTGCAACTTTATCATATACAGGACTTGAAAATTGAAGTCCGTCAGCTTCAATTTCCTCAAACAGATATTCTGCCACCGTATAATTCGAATCAAGTTTCTCCGACAACGGAGCTTCTCCCGAATATTCCATCATGGCATATCTTACGAGCAATCTCACAATCTCTTGCTCATACAATACAAGTTTATTAATCCTCCCGAGTATCTTGCTTGGTGCAACTATTGCTGGATTTTCATCTTTCCGATTATCCGAACTTTTATCTTCGGCAATTGGATATTGCTGCTTTTCTTCTTCGCGTTTTTGTTTTTGCCTTTCTTCAAAATCTTTCTCTTTATTCTTCAGAACAACTTTGTTAATCTCCGATACCAGCAATTTTTCGTCAATCTCCAATGCCACACTGCACTCTCGCGCATATACCGATTGTGTTATTCTATCAGGAATAATCGCAATCGACCGCACTATATCCGATATTACCGCCGACTTTTTTATAGGGTCTCTTTCTGCTCCATCCAACAATATCGCCGTCTTGAAACTTATAAAATCTGTTTCGTGCTGTGCGATATATTCATTTAGTTCCGATGCAGAATGTGAACGGGCAAAACTATCCGGGTCCTCCCCTTCCGGAAGCAATAACACCTTTATGTTAAGACCCTCTGCCAAAAGTAAATCTATACCTCGCAGCGATGCTTTAATACCGGCCGAATCACCATCATATAACACCGTTACATTATTGGTAAATCTATGTATCAACCGAATCTGTCCATCCGTGAGCGATGTACCGGAAGATGCTACCACATTACATATCCCCGACTGATGCATCGATATAACATCAGTGTAGCCCTCGACGAGGAAACATTTGTCTTTTTCCACTATGGCTCGTTTTGCTTGAAACAAACCATATAGCTCATTACGCTTATTATATATAGATGATTCCGGAGAGTTTACATATTTTGCCGGCTCATTTTTAAGTGTACGACCGCCAAAGGCAACTATTTTCCCGGCCACATTAAACACCGGAAACATCACTCTTCCCTTAAACCTGTCGAAACCGGTGTCGCCAAAATTACTTTTTGAGCAAAGACCTGTTTCAAAAATCGCATCCGTATCAAAGCCTCCAGTGTTGTGGAGATAATTAAACAAGTCGTCACGCGAATCCATAGAATAACCCAAAGAGAATTTTTCTATAGATTCATCCGTTATACCTCGCTCGCGAAAATATGACAACCCCACATCACGCCCCTCATCCGTGTCCGTGAGGTTCTTTTGAAAATGCTTCATCGCAAAGTCGTTGATGGCGAGCATAGTCTCGCGACGCGACATCGCATTCCGTTCCTCCTGCGTGAGCTCTTTTTCTTTTACCTCAATGTTATATTTGGCCGCAAGATATTTAAGGGCTTCATAATACGATAACTTCTCATGCTCCATAATGAAATTCACAGGACCACCACCCTTTCCGCAACTGAAGCACTTACATATCCCACGAGCTTTATTGACAGAAAACGACGGCGTTTTCTCATTATGAAACGGACATAAACCCACATAGTTGGAACCGCGACGTCGAAGACTCACGAAATCTGATACTACCTCCACTATATCGGCGGCATCAAGAATCTGCTGTACTGTATTGCGATCTATCATGTAGAATATGCCTGTTAACGACTACAAAGTTAGCATCCCAATCGGTGAAAAGCAAACCAAAATTAATCCAAATAAAACATTTTTAAAAGCGGTCTTTGTATTAAGGCACTTTTCAACTAATTTTGTAACCCATAATTAATGCTCAGGTGGAAAATTATCTTGATGAACTCAATGAACAGCAACGCGATGCAGTAACCTATGTTGATGGTGCATCGCTTGTGATTGCGGGGGCAGGCTCCGGCAAAACCCGCGTATTGACTTATAAAATACTGCACCTGCTACATTTAGGATACGATCCTCACCGCATTTTGGCTCTTACTTTCACCAATAAAGCCGCACGCGAAATGAGAGAGCGTATGGCTCGACTTGAGGATGTAAAACTCGTCAGCCGAATATGGATGGGCACGTTCCACTCAATTTTTTTGAGAATCTTGCGAAGCAACAGCGACAAAATAGGATTTAATCCCACATTCACAATCTACGATGCAGCCGACAGCAAAGCTCTCATTAAAGTTATAATTAAAGAATTCGGACTTGATGATAAATACTATCGACCCGGCGCAGTGCAATCTGCCGTTTCGCGACTAAAAAATGCACTTTTATCACCCAAGCAGTATCGTATGAATCCAAAACTGCTGGCTGATGACGCAAAAGCTAACGTGCCTGAATTTCACAGAATCTACAGCGAATATTGGCGCAGGTGCAAAAGCGCCAATGCAATGGATTTTGACGACATATTGTTTTACACCAATATATTATTTCGCGACAACCCCGACATCTTAGACCGTTATCAGAATTTCTTTCAATATATCCTTGTTGACGAGTATCAGGATACAAATTTCGCCCAACATCTGATTGTAAAACAGCTCTGTGCCCGCAGCAACAAATTATGCGTAGTTGGCGACGATGCCCAAAGTATTTATTCATTCCGTGGTGCTAATATCGATAACATATTAAACCTCCACCAACAGTTCCCGGAATTGCGTACATTCAAGTTAGAGCAAAATTATCGCTCCACTCAAACTATTATCAATGCCGCAAATTCAATTATAAGCAACAATCAAGCCCAAATACATAAAGAGATTTTTTCATCCAACGCCAAAGGACAACCGATAGCAGTCATCGAATCCTATTCAGGATATGAAGAAAGCTATGCCATTGCCAATAAAATTATAGAAATCAAGCGAAGCACCGACAGCAGCTACGACGATTTTGCAATCTTATACCGCACAAACGCCCAGTCACGACTTTTCGAAGAATCGCTTCGCAAACGCAATATCCCTTACCGGATATATGGCGGACTCTCATTCTACCAACGAAAAGAGGTAAAAGATGTTATTTCTTATCTCAGAATAGCCGTCAACCCCACCGACGACGAAGCTTTCCGCCGAATCATCAACACCCCGGCCCGAGGCATCGGTGAAACCACACTCAAGAAAATACAAGCCACCGCCACACATCACGAAATAAGCATGTGGCAAGCCATATCAGATGTCCATATCGACGAAATCGGGCTCAACAGCGGAACAAAAAAGAAAGTGCTCAACTTCCGCTCTATATTGCAGCAGATTATCGACGCCAACAACCTCGGAACCGATGCCGAAACCATTACACGCACCGTGATTCGCGAAACCGGACTTATAACATCCCTAATGACAGAAAACACCCCCGAAAATATAAGCCGGCAAGAAAATATATCAGAATTAGTCAGCAACGTGGCAGATTTCGTATGCAGTCGCCGCGAAGAAGGCAACGAACACATACAACTCATCGATTTCCTGTCCGAAATATCATTAGCCACCGACCAGGATAGCGAAAACGAAGCCGAAGATGGCGCACGCGTAACACTTATGACAGTGCACGCAGCAAAAGGACTCGAGTTCAGAAATGTTTTTATAGTCGGTCTCGAAGAAGAATTGTTCCCATCAGCCCTCAGCAGCGGCTCCACCAGAGCATTAGAGGAAGAACGTCGTCTCATGTATGTCGCTGTCACCCGTGCAAAAGAAATTTGTGTTTTATCACACGCCAATACCCGATTTGTCAACGGCAACACCAAACTCTGCTCCCCCAGCCGATTCCTGCGGGAAATAGATGCACAATACCTATCCGGACTTAAACAAAGACAAGAAATTCCGGCACGCAAAACAGTGGAAAACAGGTATTCATTCGACACCGAACGCGCCATATACAACCACCATCCGTCACATAACACAGCCGCCGGACAGAAACCAAAAATTCCAGCGTCAACTCCAACCCATTCCCCCGTTGGAGAATTTGATATTCGCTCCGCCTCCGAACTAACTGTCGGCATGAAAATAGCACATTCACGCTTTGGCAACGGCATAATAACGAAAATCGACACCGACGCACCAGAGCACAAAATTGAAGTAAACTTCCAATCACTCGGCACAAAAACCCTCCTCCTAAAATTTGCCAAAATCGCAATTTTATAACTATAATCCGATAAATAATACAATTTCTATATTACCAAAGGCACTCAAATTCAATTAAAATTCGTAACTTTGCAAGTATAGAAGCACCATTCTGATATTGACCAAAACATAATTATAAGAAACACGGCGAAAGCCTACAAAATTTTGAACTTTCGTGTAGTTGCACAAGGCTTTGGTCAGCCGTCAGATGCTACTCGGAAGTTCTTGT
>JAFLTZ010000008.1 GCA_022509045.1 Muribaculaceae bacterium
CAACAAAAATTCATCAAAATAATACCAAAATATTGTTAATCTCGCTGTACAACCCTTCTATAACGAGTCGGACCCTTACAATTTATAAGCATCTTTCCCATAAAAAGATGATAGCCCGTCAAGATGCTATCATGACAGGCTATTATCCATATTCTATACTTATTTATTGTTATTCTTTACTGATTTTTTCCATATAAGCTCTCACATCCACCTGTTCACCATTCACAATAAGTCGTGCAGTAAAAGTTTTTTCCGGAATGTAAACATTACCTGAAACAACCTGTATTTCTACATTCGGAACAACATTATTACTTTGGCGTGGCTTAAATATGGAATCAGCCTTGGCATCGAATTCAAAACCATTATATGTAGGGACAGCTGGAATATCGGAAATCACCCAATTATCCACTCCAGAACTCATAACGGATGACAATCTCGCTCCATTTATTACTATTTGAGATTTGGAGGTCTGCGGATTGAACGTTACAGAATAAGTTCCGGCATTACTACCCGATATATTGCCATCTTTATCAGTAATGTTCGTTACGCAACTAATAAACCCATAAACAACCATATTAGACTGCACATTATACATGGTGCCATCAATTGATATCGTGAATTGTACCTGGAAAAACTCCGTTGACATCGTATAATCCCCAAGCAATTCCCATGAACCTGAAAATCCTTGAACGAACCAACCATCCGACTTTTCTCCATTCACTATCACCGGAACGAAATCAGTAATATCTGAAAATTCATAACCTGAGGCAGTTTGTTTGAATGGTATATTTTCAATTTTTATATCACACTTTTCACCCATACCGAAATCAATCGCATTATATGTAAATGACGATACTCGGTTATCAAAATCCAACTGATATGTACATTCCAACATATCATACGACGCATCAAAAGAACCCGCTTTAACAATTCGATTGTAACAATAACGCTTATACGTAAGTGAGTTATTCTCATTTTTAACACACGATGTAAGCGTCAGTAAAACTCCCAGAGTAATAAACAATATTCTTTGCATACAATATAAAATTTATGTTTTAAATAACGGCACAAAGATAATAAAAATATTGTTTAACATTTATTCTAATTATATTGGTGTTTAAAAAAAGTATTGCTATCTTTGCAACGCGAAAAAGCCCTGCATGAGTCTCTCGACTCACCGCGACGGTATAACGCAAATAAATTATATGTTGTAATGCAAAATATATCATCAGAATTAAAATTCATTTATTCTATTGTGAGTGATACGATTTACTCCCAAAAGGAGTCGAGTCGTTGTCATCAACACATAAATGAAAACTGAACTAAGAGCCCTGCACAAAGATATCAGCAAAAAAAGTAAAATTGATATCAATAGCATGGCTCGATATTTTTTAAGAAAAAATTAGAACATAACATATATGGAAACTTCAGTATTCGGAATTCAGAGCGACACTCTAATGGTTACCGCATTGCTTACAGGTGCGGCATTGGTGTTTGCAGCTTTGCTTATAGCTCGATTAATAGCACCTCGCTCATTTTCGGTAAAAAAAGCAGAGCCGTATGAATGCGGTATTCCAACACGTGGAAAATCAATGTTACAATTTAATGCGGGTTACTATTTGGTAGCTATACTTTTCTTGATTTTTGACGTTGAAACCGTATTCTTATTCCCATGGGCTACAATTTCAAAATCAATTGGGAGCACTGCTTTGCTTAGTGTTGGCGTATTTCTATTTATATTAATCTTAGGTCTGGCTTACGCTTGGAAGAAAGGAGTGCTAAAATGGCAGTAAAAATCAAAAGCATGAAGTATGAAGACTTCAAGGATAATGAATACATTGAGCAGCTCGTAGCTGAACTGAATGCATCAGGCACAAATGTGGTTGTAGGCAAGCTCGATGACCTCATCAATTGGGGACGCGCTAATTCCCTATGGCCATTATGTTTCGGCACAAGCTGTTGCGCTATTGAATTTATGTGTCTTGGAGCAGCGAGATATGATATGGCTCGATTCGGATTTGAAGTAGCAAGGAACTCTCCTCGTCAGGCTGATTATATAATGGTACAAGGTACTATCGTACACAGAATGGCACCTGTTCTTCGTCGTCTTTACGAACAGCTTGCTGAACCTAAATATGTAATTGCTTGCGGTGGATGTGCTGTTTCAGGAGGACCTTTCAAAGATTCTTATTGTGTACTTCCCGGCGTGGACAAAATCTTACCGGTAGATGTTTATATCCCCGGTTGCCCTCCTCGTCCCGAAGCTATGTTCTATGGATTAATGCAATTGCAAAGAAAAATCAAAGTTGAGAAATTCTTTGGTGGTGCAAACCGACAGGAAAAAATCAAAAAATTCTTTGAAGAACATCCCGAGATGAAAGGAACAATGTAATAACAATCCTTCCTAATCAATTTAATAAACTAACAAGAACAGAACCATAATATTATGGCAACAATACAAGAAAGAATAAGTCAGCTTTGCCCATCGGCAACCTTTGAAGAAGGCGAGAATCTATTGGTAAATGTACCCGATGGAGACTGGCATGCTCTTGCTAAAAATTTGAAAGAAGATTCGGAATTAAATTACGATTTACTTTCGGCTGTAGTGGGAATGGATTGGAAAGACTCACTCGGTTGTATATATTATTTTACACGTACAAGCGATTGGTCAATGCTCACCGTAAAGGTTGCGACTACCGATAGAGAGAACCCAATGCTCCACAGCATAAGCGATTTATGGGGTGTGGCAAACTTCCAAGAACGCGAAGTTTATGACTTCTATGGTATCAAATTCATCAACCATCCCGATATGCGTCGCATGTTCCTGCGCAACGATTGGGTGGGATTTCCTTTACGCAAAGACTACGACGCCAATCCCGAATTGAATCCCATTCGTTTAAATGATGAAATCAACGAAGACGACACGTATTCCATAGTAGAAAAAGAAGACGGGTCTCTTGTTAAAGAAGATAAGAAAATCTTTGGTGCAGACGAATATGTGGTTAACATCGGACCTCAGCACCCTTCCACTCACGGAGTTATGCGATTCCGCACTTCCGTTGACGGAGAATATGTTAAAAAGGTAGATGTGGTATCGGGTTATATACATAGAGGTATCGAAAAATTATGCGAAGGATACACTTATCCTCAGACGCTTCATTTCCCAGATCGTATGGATTATATGAGTGCTCATCAAAATCGCCACTGCTTGTGCATGTGTATTGAAAAAGCACTTGGAATTGAGGTTCCACGTCGCGCACAGGTTATACGAGTGATGATGGATGAACTTATGAGAATTTCATCTCACCTTCTCTCCTACGGCTGTACGACTATGGATATGGGAGCAACTACCGCATTCTTCTACGGTTTTCGCGAGCGGGAAATGGTTCTTGATATTTTTGAAAAAACGTGTGGAGCACGTATGTCAATGCACTACAATGTAATTGGTGGTGTTGTAAAAGACCTTCATCCTGATTTTGTAAAGGATGTGAAAGCACTTTGTGCCATTATGCCGGAAAGGCTTAAAGAATATCACAAACTGTACACCGGAAATATTATTGCTCAAAAACGCATGAAAGGCGTTGGTGTTCTCGACAAAGAAAGTGCAATCAATTATTGTGTAACAGGTCCTTCCGGAAGAGCGTCAGGCTTCTCATGCGATTGTCGCAAGAAACATCCATACTCTATTTACTCGGAGCTCGACTTTGAGGAAGTTGTGGATAAGGATGCTCATGGCGATAGTTTTACACGATATCTTTTACGATTAAAAGAAATCGAACAAAGTGTAAAAATTCTCGAACAACTTGTAGATAACATTCCGGATGGTGACATTTGCGCTAAGGTACCTAAAATTGTAAAACTTCCCGTCGGCAGATGGTATCAGCAAGTAGAAGCAAGTAGAGGTATATTTGGTGTGTATATTGAAAGCGATGGTGACAAGAAGCCATATCGTATGCATTTCCAAAGCCCATGTTTCAACCTCGTTGGTGTAATGGATAAATGTTGTGTTGGATATATGATTGCCGACTTGATAACAATCGGTGCAACACTTGATTTCGTTATTCCCGATATCGATCGTTAATTCAATTAAATATAGTAATTACAGATAAATAACATACGATATGTACAAATACAACTTCGGAACGCTAACCACAATGTTCGACCAATGGCTTGAAAGCCTTATGCCATCGTGGGCTGCCACTACGATAGAGTGTGTAATAATCGGTGTGGCGCTATTGCTTGTTTATGCTTGCCTTGCAATATTCTACATCTTGTATGAACGAAAGTTATGCGCATGGTTCCAATGCCGACTCGGTCCGAATCGTGTAGGCCCTTGGGGGTTGCTACAGGTTTTTGCCGATATGTTCAAGATTTTGATTAAAGAGCTTATTTCTCTTAAAGATACCGATAAATTCCTGTTTGCTCTTGCTCCATATCTTATCATCATAGCTTCTATGTTGGTATTCTCTAATCTACCTTGGGCTAACGGGCTTCAGATTGTAGATTTCAATATTGGCGTATTCTTTATGATAGCAGCTTCATCCATCGGAGTGCTTGGCATATTGCTTGCCGGATGGTCAAGTAATAATAAATACACTCTAATCGGGGCCATGCGAAGCGGTGCTCAGATGATAAGCTATGAATTGTCAATCGGTCTATCTATAATGACCATGGTTGTGCTCGCAGGTACTATGAATGTTAGCGGATTTGTGGCAGGACAAGAACAAGGGTGGTTCTTGTTCCGTGGACACATTCCGGCTATTATCGCATTTATTATTTACTTAATCGCAGCAACTGCAGAAACCAATCGTGGACCTTTCGACCTTCCTGAAGCCGAACATGAGCTTACTGCCGGATATCACACAGAATATTCCGGTATTCATTTCGGATTCTTCTACTTAGCCGAATACCTCAACTTGTTTATAGTATCGGGTATAGCTACATTAGTATTCCTCGGTGGTTGGATGCCATTCCACATACCGGGATGGGATGGTTTCAATGCGATTATGGATTATATACCTTCCGTGATTTGGTTCTTGGGAAAAGCATTTTTTATCTCATTTGTTATCATCTGGTTTAAGTGGACTTTCCCACGTGTACGTATCGACCAGATGCTCGCATTAGAGTGGAAATATCTCATGCCAATAGGCATGTTCAATCTGATTTTGATGACTCTTATCGTCACATTCGGACTTCACTTCTAATAGTAACTCAAAACAAGATTTTAAAGCAAAAAAATATACTATACATAGAAATTTCGTTAAATCATGAGCGAAAAATTTGGAAAAATAATGCAGGTAATCGGTCCTGTGGTTGACGTAGCCTTTGAAGGTGAAAATAATCAAATTCCTCCCGTTTACACAGCACTTAAAGTGATGCGTGAAAACGGAGAACCACTTGTGCTTGAAGTAGAGCAACACATTGGAGAAGACACTGTTAGATGTGTGGCAATGGAAAGCACCGATGGCTTGCAACGGGGCACAAAAGTAATTAATACCGAAGCTCCAATATCTGTACCAACAGGTGACCAAGTAAAAGGTCGTCTATTAAACGTGCTTGGCAAACCGATTGACGAGCTTGCGCCACTCAACGAAGAAAATGAGCGTGCAATTCACCAACCGGCCCCCGAATTTTCAAATCTCGCCATTGGTACCGAAATTCTATTTACAGGTATCAAGGTTATTGACTTACTTGAACCTTACTCTAAAGGTGGTAAAATCGGATTGTTTGGTGGTGCCGGTGTGGGAAAAACTGTGTTAATCATGGAAATGATTCACAATATTGCACGTGGTCACAACGGATTTTCTGTATTTACCGGTGTAGGTGAACGTACTCGTGAGGGAAATGACCTTTTACGTGAAATGATTGAAAGCGGCGTAATCCGTTACGGCAAGAAATTCAAGGAAGGGATGGAACGCGGAGAATGGAATCTTGAAGATGTGGATATGGAAGAATTGAAACAATCTCAAGGCACATTGGTATTCGGACAAATGAACGAACCACCTGGTGCACGTTTGCGCGTAGCTCTATCGGGTCTTACTGTTGCAGAACAGTTCAGAGATCAAGATGGTGGTGGTAAAGATATCCTTCTGTTCTTCGATAATATTTTCCGTTTCACTCAAGCTGGGTCTGAGGTTTCCGCACTCCTCGGTCGTATGCCGTCAGCAGTAGGTTATCAACCTACACTTGCTTCTGAAATGGGTACACTTCAAGAACGAATCACTTCCACTAAACAAGGATCTATTACCTCAATTCAGGCTATTTATGTACCGGCCGATGACTTAACAGACCCTGCTCCGGCTACTACTTTCAGTTTCTTGGACGCTACCACAGTGCTTAGCCGTAAGATTTCTGAGCTTGGTATATATCCGGCGGTAGATCCATTGGATTCGACATCTCGAATTCTTGACCCTCATATTATTGGTGAGGACCACTACAACACAGCACAAGCTGTAAAACAATTGCTTCAAAAATATAATGAATTACAAGATATTATAGCAATTCTCGGAGTTGATGAATTATCTGATGAAGACAAACTTGTTGTAGCGCGTGCACGTAGAGCGCAACGTTTCTTGTCACAACCATTCTTTGTGGCAGAACAGTTCACTGGCGTTCCTGGTGTTATGGTTCCGCTAAGTGAGACTATTCGAGGTTTCAAGATGATTCTCAGCGGTGAAATGGACGAATATCCGGAACAAGCCTTCTTGAATGTTGGTACTATTGATGATGCTATCGCAAAAGGTAAGAAGATGCTCGCCGAAGTAGGCTAAAAATCCAAATTAGAAATCAATACGATATGACTCTCAAAATTATCTCAGCACGTCAGATTGAATTTGAAGGTGAAGTTGAATTAGTTACTTTACCGGGCTCCAACGGTTCTTTCACCGTGCTTGACCACCATGCTTCATTGCTTTCCACGCTTACCGTTGGAAATATCGTATATGAAACGGCGGGTAAACGCGAAATAGTTCCTGTTACGGGAGGAATCGTAGATGTAGATAATAATGTGGTATCGGTTTGTATGTATTAGTATTTTAGGAACGATGAGATTACGTATATTTACAATTATAGCTTTATTCATACTGCAACTTGCTCAGATAAAAGGTTTCGGGTTCTGTTCCTACGCAATCTTTTCGTCTGACGTGGCAAGTGAGCAAAATCATGAAAATAATGCCGAAAACCAGATTGACCCTAAAGGTATTATATTTGAGCATTTAGGTGACCGCTATGGTTGGGAAGTTCCGTTCGCTCATCACTACAGCATACCTTTGCCAATAATTATCCGAGATTATACTGGAGAATGGCACATATTTAGTTCTGCAAAGCTTGAACATGGGAAAACGTACAATGGATTTTATATTGCAGGAGAGGATTCTCCATACAAAGGCAAAATAGTAGGTATAAATCCCGAAAAAGTTGGTGATGATGCAATTTATCGTCCGTTTGATATTTCAATCACAAAAAACGTTGCAGCATTATTGATTTGCGCTTTGGTGGTGGTATGTATGGTATTCTCTATCAGAGGCTGGTATAAGAAGAATCCAAACCGAGCACCTCGTAAAACAAAAGGTATGCTTGAGTTTATTGTAGAATTTGTATATGGCGGTGTCATTCGACCCACTCTTGGAGCAAAGTCAAAAAGATTCGCTCCATTCCTACTCACGATATTCTTTTTTATACTTGTAATGAACTTATTAGGACTAATCGTAATATTCCCTGGAGGTGCAAATCTCACGGGTAATATTGCCATTACTTTAGTTCTTGCAATAATGACATTTATATTCACAAATATCCGAGCAACCAAACATTATTGGAAAGAAATATTTTGGCCAGACATTCCACTATTTTTGAAATTTCCCATTCCTATAATGCAAACAATTGAGATTTTCGGAATGTTCACAAAACCGGCAGCACTTACAGTGCGTTTGTTTGCAAATATGATGGGTGGACACATGATTGTAATTACACTCACGCTCTTGATTTTCATTTTTGCAGCGTTCGGTGCGGTCGCAGCAGGAGGCTCATTGATTATTTCTTTGGCATTCTCTTTATTCATGCTCGTGCTTGATGTTCTTGTGAGTTTCATTCAAGCTTATGTATTCACAATGCTCTCCACCATTTTCATTGCCTTATCTCATGAAAGTGGTCACGAAGAGCACAATATAAATGAAGAATCTGTTAAACGCATTGACTCGGCAGATGTTCCTGTCGAAAATGCAATCTAAATAATTGATAATAAACAATAATAAAATAAACTTTTAAAAACTTTCAACTATGTTAGGAATGATTTTAGCAGCTGCAGCAGCTGCAGCAGTAGGAGCTTGTGTAGGCGCAGGTATAGCAGCTTTGGCAGCAGGTATCGGTATTGGTAAGATTGGTGGTTCAGCGATGGAAGCTATCGCTCGTCAGCCTGAATCTACTGGAGATATCCGTAGTAATATGATTGTGATTGCAGCCCTTATTGAAGGTGTGGCTCTTTTCGCAGTTATCGTTTGTATACTTGCTCTATTCTTATAATAAAAGTCATCACGCATGGAACTGTTTACGCCCGACTTTGGCTTAATATTTTGGATGTTCGTAGTGTTTGCAGCACTATTGTTCCTCCTTTGGAAATTTGCTTGGCCTTTCATTATTAAAAGCATTGAAGAACGTGCCGATCTTATTGATAAAGGTGTGGAATATGCTGAAAATGCCAAAATCCAACTTGAAAATGCCAAAGCTGATGCAGCAAAATATATTCAAGAAGCTCAGAAGCAGCAAGCAGAAATATTGCGTGAAGCCGATAGAATAAAGACGCAGATTATCGAAGAGGCTAAAGATGCCGCCACTAAGGAAGCTAAAAAAGTTCTCGATGCTGCTCAAGTTTCAATTGAACAATCACGCAAGGAAGCCGAACTTCAATTCCGGAATGAGGTTAGTTCATTCGCTCTGCAAGTAGCCGAAAAAATTATGCGTAATAAACTTGCAGCCGATAATGCTCAGTCGGAATTGGTGAATAAACTTATTGATGAGGTTGAATTTAAAAACAACTGATTATGAACGAAGGACTAATTCCAAGCCGCTACGCTAAAGCTCTCTACAAATATGCTTTTGATAAAAATGAAGCAGAGAGGGTTTACATACAGATGAAACAACTTGATAATAGTTATGAGTGTGCATCTGCACTAAAATCTACTATTGACAATCCATATCTGAAAGCTGCGGATAAAGAAAAAGTACTATGCACCGCTGCTGGTAGCAACGGCAATGATTGCCTGACCCGCTTTTTCAAATTAGTTATTCAAAATAATCGTGAAAACCTCATGCGAAACATGGCTATTGCGTATCAAGATATTTATCGTCGGGAAAACTCCATCGAACGCGTAGTTATTACTACTGCCGTAGCTCTTCCCGATGAAGAATATTCCCGCATTCAATCTATTGTTGAAAAGCTGGAAAAAGGTAAAACTCTTGAATATGTAAAAGTTGTGAACCCTGACATTATAGGAGGTTTTTCTATTCGTGTAGAAACAAAAATCCTTGATGCCACAATTAAAAATGAAATTAAAAAACTTCGATTAAAACTCCTAAGCTAACAAGATAATGGGAAACCCAAGTGAGATATCAGAAATATTGAAACAACAACTTGATGAAGTTAATGCAAATTTATCTTTCGAGGAAGTTGGTACAGTGCTCGAAGTGGGCGATGGTGTAGCTCACGTGTATGGATTAGAGAATGTAAGAGCTAACGAACTTGTTGAATTCGAGAACGGTGTAAAAGGCGTAGCTCTTAATCTCGAAGAAAGCAACGTGGGTGTAATATTGCTTAACAATGTAGATAAGGTTTCTGAAAATATGTCGGTTCGCCGCACCGGAGAAATCACTTCTATTCCGGTAGGTGAAGGCTTACTTGGACGCGTTATCAACGTTCTCGGAGAGCCCATCGATGGCAATGGCCCTATTTCAGGAAATCTTATAAGACTTCCGCTCGAACGTAAGGCTCCTGGTGTAATTTTCCGTCAACCGGTAAATCAGCCTCTTCAAACAGGTATTAAGGCTGTTGATGCCATGGTTCCAATCGGTCGCGGTCAGCGCGAGCTTATTATTGGTGACCGTCAAATTGGTAAGACAGCTATCGCTATCGACACTATTATAAATCAGCGTTCTAACTATGAAGCAGGCAAGCCTGTATATTGCATATATGTAGCTATAGGTCAAAAAGCATCATCTGTTGCCGCTACAGTGGAAGAGTTGCGCCAACATGGTGCTCTTGATTATACAATCGTGGTGGCAGCTACTGCATCTGATTCGGCCGCTATGCGTTACTACGCTCCATTTGCCGGTGTCGCTATTGGTGAATATTTCCGCGATTTAGGTAAAGATGCACTTATTGTTTATGATGATTTGTCGAAACAAGCTGTTGCATATCGCGAAATATCACTGATTCTTAAACGTCCATCTGGGCGCGAAGCATATCCCGGTGACATCTTCTATCTACATTCTCGCCTTTTGGAGCGTGCTGCAAAAATTATTGACAACGATGAAGTGGCACGAAACATGAATGACCTTCCTGAAGTTCTCAAACCAATGGTTAAAGGTGGTGGTAGCTTGACTGCGCTTCCTATTATCGAAACACAGGCAGGTGACGTTTCTGCATACATTCCAACCAATGTGATTTCAATTACTGATGGTCAGATTTATCTCGAAACGGCATTGTTCAATCGAGGAATCCGCCCTGCTATCAATGTTGGTATTTCCGTATCACGTGTAGGTGGTAACGCTCAGATAAAGGCAATGAAAAAGGTAGCTGGTACTCTTAAAATTGACCAAGCTCAGTTCCGCGAACTCGAATCATTTACTAAGTTCGGCGGTGATATCGACCCTGTCACAGCAAAAGTTATTGATAAAGGTCGTAAAAACGAACGACTACTTATTCAGCCTCAATATGAGCCTATGCTTGTTGAAGAAGAAGTAGCAGTGATTTTCTGCGGTGTAAACGGACTACTCGACCGCGTACCACTTGACAAAGTTGCTGAATTTCAACAATTCTTACTTCAACTTCTCAAGGCAAAATATCAAGTCGAAGTTCTTGACAAATTAAAACAAGGTATCCTCGATGATAACATCTCCGATATCCTCAAGAAATGTGCAAATGAAGTAGCTAATCGCTATCAATAATCATTCCTAAAAAAGATATATCAATATGGCAACATTACGCGAACTCAAAGGCAGAATTGGTTCGGTGAAATCTTCTGAAAAAATCACCGGGGCAATGAAAATGATATCATCTGCAAAAATGCACAAAGCGGATGGTGTGCTTCGTAGTTTGGTGCCGTATCGCCATCAAATTAAAACGATTATTGCACATCTACTTAATAGCGACAATAATTATGATTCACCTCTCATAACTCCGAGAGAGGTGAATCATATATCTATAGTAGTCTTCGGTAGTGATGATGGCTTATGTGGAGCTTATAACATTCAGATATTCAAATATCTCATCACCAAACTTGCAGAATATAAGACCATTTATGGCAACAATGTTAGATTCCGCATTCTCCCGATTGGTAAAAAAATGGTGAAAGCAGTCTCTAAACTCGCGCAAAGCGACATCGAGGTTGTTGGCAATATACAACTTAATACAAGAAGCCAGCTCGAAGAGATAAAAGTTTTCACTAATCAACTACAAAATGAATTCATATCCCTTGAAACGGATAAAATAGCTGTGATCTATACGCATTTTAAAAGTGTTAGCAAACAATTCCCGGTTATCGATGAATTATTCCCGATAGATCCTGCAAAATTGAGCGGCGAGTTAGATCATAATAACACTAATAAGCCATACTTGTTCGAACCTGACCCAAATACTATTTTTAATAGTGTCTTGCCATTGTTCGTACTATCTACAATGCAAGAAATTGCAGCAGAAAACAATGCTTCGGAGCAAGCTGCTCGCGTTATGGCTATGCAGAGTGCTAATGATAATGCCAAAAACTTGCTTGAAGAATTGCAAATTGTATATAATAAACTTCGACAACAAAGTATCACTACCGAACTTCTTGATATTCTTGGAGGACAAGTTAAAGAATAGTTTAGAAAGTGTAGTTTGGTAATGAACAATATAAACATTTAACAATAGTAGAAAGAAAACAAACTGATATATTTATGAGTAGTATAAAAGAGTATTTCTCAGAACTTGCCCAAGGTGTTGGAAGCCTTGTTAAAGGTATGACAGTGACAGGTAAAGAATTTGTCACACCTAAAATCACTGAGTGCTATCCTGAGAATCGCGACACATTGCAAATTTCCGACCGTTTTAGAGGACAACTCACTCTTAAGTATGATGAGCAAGGCAATCACAAGTGTATCGCATGCGGTATCTGCCAAATGAATTGTCCTAACGGGACAATCACTTTAACATCTAAGATGGTAGAACTTCCCGATGGCAAAAAGAAGAAAAAACTGGACAAATACATGTACGACCTCGGTAGTTGTATTTTTTGCCAGCTTTGCGTTACCAACTGTCCCACTGGAGCCATAGAATTTAATAATGGCTTTGAAGAAGCAGTGTTTAATCGCGACAAACTCGTAAAACAACTCAACTATCTTCCTGAAAAAGAAGAACCTGTTCTTCCTCAGGAGCCAAAACAATCTAACGAAGAAATTAACGAAACAAAATAATCATGGAATCTGTAGGAAATATCGTAATGTATTTCATAATTGCAATTGCAATTATCGTATTTTCGGTATTGGCAGTAACATCGCGTAAAATACTTCGCTCTGCTACCTATCTGCTTTTCGTGCTTTTTGCTGCTGCAGGAATCTATTTCCAACTCGGATATGAATTCCTTGGAGCAACACAAATTGCAGTTTATGCCGGTGGTATTATGGTGCTCTTCGTTTTTGCGATTTTACTAACACACCAGCCCAACGCCCTTGCAGAGCCACTCCCCTTTAAGAAAAAAATTTTGGGATTGGTAGCTTGCATTCTTGGCGTTATTGTTTGTGGTTACGCTTTAATAAGCTATCCCGAATTCTGTGGTGTTACTAAACCGGAGCTTTTCTCTTTAGACATGAATCGTCTCGGGAAAGCCCTATTGGGTACCGAAAAGTATCAGTATCTTTTGCCGTTTGAGGCTATCAGTGTTTTACTATTGGCATGTATAATCGGTGGCATTGTAATTGCCCGTAAAGATAAGGAGTAATCAATATGGAACTTACTATGCTTTATTATCTCATTCCAAGCATTTTCATGTTTGGATGTGGTGTTTACGGCTTCATTACTCGTCGTAACATGGTGTCAATTTTAATCTCGCTTGAGTTGATGCTCAACGCTGTAGATATCAATTTCGTAGTGTTTAACCGTTTCTTGTTCCCTGGTCAATTGGAAGGCATGTTCTTTACACTGTTTGCCATTGCGCTTGCTGCTGCCGAGACTGCCCTCGTTATTGCAATCATTATCAACATCTACCGTGTTGCACGTAATGTTGATGTTCGGGACCTCTCTAAAATGAAATTTTAATTCCTATGGACTTCTCTTATAGCGTAGCAATATTATTAATCCCACTCCTTACATTCTTGTTTTTAGGACTCGTGGGTATGAAACTAAGCCATAAGGCGGCTGGTGTAATCGGCACTTGTGCCATGGGTATAGTCGGTGTTATAGCATATTCTATAGCATTTACCTATTTCTTCGGTACATCACAAGGTCAGATTATAGATGGTATTCGCCAACAAATTGAAGTTTTCAATATCACATGGCTGCAATTCACCGATTTCCTTACAATCAAACTCGGTGTTTATCTTGATCCTATTTCAGCTATGATGCTCATTGTGATTCCAACAATATCATTTATGGTGCATCTTTATAGCCTTGGTTACATGCATGGAGAAAAAGGATTCCAACGCTTCTATGCTTACCTTTCCTTATTCTCTTTCTCTATGCTCGGACTTGTGGTAGCTACCAACATTTTCCAAATGTATATATTTTGGGAACTTGTGGGTGTATCTTCTTATTTACTCATCGGTTTCTATTATAAGAAACCGGAGGCCGTTGCTGCTTCAAAGAAGGCTTTTATTGTTACCCGTTTTGCCGACCTTGGATTTCTTATCGGAATCCTGATTCTATCTTTTTATGCCAAGACCTTCAACTTCCTCGACCTAACTACTAATCCGGAAGCTATTGTTGGTACTGCTCAAGGTGCTACATTCATGGGGTGCTCCGTAATGGCATGGGCTCTCGCTCTCATTTTTATGGGCGGTGCCGGAAAATCTGCTATGTTCCCGCTCCATATATGGCTGCCTGATGCAATGGAAGGTCCGACTCCAGTTTCAGCACTTATACACGCCGCCACCATGGTCGTTGCCGGTGTGTTCCTTGTAGCTCGCTTATTCCCTCTGTATCTTTGCGAAGTTGGCGTTCTACAACTTATTACAGTAATTGGTGCAGTTACCGCTCTTTATGCCGCCACTGTTGCTTGTGTGCAAAGTGACATTAAGCGTGTTCTTGCATTCTCTACTATATCTCAAATTGCTTTCATGATGACAGCACTTGGTGTTGCACGTCCGGAATTGCATGAAGGTGTCGGATACATGGCTTCTATGTTCCACCTTTTCACCCACGCCATGTTTAAAGCTTTACTCTTCCTTGGTGCTGGTGCTATTATTCACGCAGTTCACTCAAACGAAGTTGATGCCATGGGCGGACTCCGCAAATATATGCCAATCACACATATCACATTCTTGATTGCATGTTTGGCTATTGCAGGCATTCCTCCTTTCGCTGGGTTCTTCAGTAAAGACGAAATAATGGTAGCCGCATATCTTAATAGTCCGCTTTGGGGAGTTTGGTTGACTGTGGTTGCTGCAATGACAGCATTTTATATGTTCCGCGTGTATTATCTCATTTTCTGGTGGAAAGAAAACCCACACCATAAAGAACATGTACCACATGAAGCTCCGGCTACAATGACAATTCCTTTGGTTATTCTTGCGGTAATTTCTGTTGTGGCAGGATTTATACCGTTCAGCGAATATGTCACATGGAATCTCACTCCGTCTCATACTCATATCGACTGGACGATTGCCTCAATCAGTATTGTTGCAGCAGTGATTGGTATTATTATTGCCACTTTGCTTTATCGCAAAGCGAACCCTGTACCCGACAAGATGGAAAACTCTTGCAAAGGACTTTGGACTGCAGCATACCACAGATTCTATATGGACGAACTTTATCAGTTCATCACACATAAAATCATTTTCGGACTCATTTGCCGTCCTATTGCATGGTTCGACCGTCATATCATCGATGGCACTATGAATATGTTTGCTACCGTTACTAACTCCGCATCCAATGCAATACGCAAACTACAATCCGGTGTAGTTCAAAGTTATGTATGGATTTATTTTGTAGGAGTTCTTATATTGGCAATAATCTCGTATTTATGTTTAATCTAAAGTGCAGCAACGCATTATAAAATCTATACGATTATGATTTTCGATAATATATTGATTTATTTCGTAATAATACCGTTATTGGTATTAGGTGCGCTGGCATTCACAAAAACAATGTCACAAATTCGCACCGTGTGCTTAATCGGGGCATCTTTGCTTGTTGTACTTGCAGGATTGCTCACATATCAATATCTCGATCTCAGAGCGGCTGGCAATGATGCCGAAATGTTGTTTCAAGGATCATGGATGTGGTTTGAACCGCTTAATGTCCATTTAGCACTTGGCGTCGATGGTATTTCTGTAGTAATGCTCATACTTTCGGCAATTATTGTTTTTGCAGGAGTCTTTGCTTCATGGAAGATACAACCGCTTGCCAAAGAATATTTCATGTGGTTCTTCTTACTTTCAGTGGGTGTGTTCGGATTCTTTATTTCCATTGACCTATTCACCATGTTCATGTTCTATGAGGTGGCTCTCATCCCCATGTACTTGCTTATTGGTGTTTGGGGAAGTGGCAAGAAAAACTATTCCGCTATGAAACTTACCCTAATGCTTATGGGTGGTTCCGCATTCCTGATGCTTGGCATACTTGGTATATATTACCACTCCTCGGCCGATGGGAATTTAACAATGAATCTTCTCGAGATTTCTCAAAACAATGCTATCCCTCATTCTTGGCAATATTTCCTATTTCCAATGACATTTGTGGGATTCGGTGTCTTGGGTGCAATGTTTCCATTCCACACATGGTCGCCCGACGGTCATGCGTCTGCACCTACTGCAGTTTCTATGCTTCACGCTGGTGTGCTCATGAAACTTGGAGGTTACGGATGTTTCCGCATAGCAATCTACCTTATGCCTTTCGCCGCGACAGAACTTGCCTGGATTTTCCTTATTCTCACAGGTATAAGTGTAGTATATGGGGCGTTTAGTGCGTGTGTGCAAACAGACCTCAAATATATCAATGCATACTCTTCTGTCAGTCACTGCGGATTAGTACTTTTTGCAATTCTCATGCTTAATACCACGGCAATGACCGGTGCTGTAATGCAAATGTTGTCGCATGGTTTGATGACTGCATTATTCTTTGCACTCATCGGCATGATTTATGGCAGGACCCACACTCGCGATGTCCGCGAGATGGGCGGTTTGATGCAAATTATGCCATTCCTTGCTGTTGGATACGTTATTGCAGGTCTTGCGTCACTCGGACTACCGGGACTTAGCGGATTTGTTGCCGAAATGACCATTTTTGTAGGTTCATTCCAACATGCTGATATGTTCCACAGAGTATTCACGGTGGTAGCTTGCTGCTCTATCGTAATTACAGCGGTATATATCCTTCGTGTTGTTGGTAAACTCTTGTTCGGTCCGGTATACGACAAACATCATCTTACCCTGACCGATGCGGAATGGCACGAACGCACAGCCGTGATCACACTCATTGTATGTGTTGCTGCCATTGGATGTTTCCCTAACTTCTTTAACGAAATTATTCGCAATAGCTTCCTGACCATTGTTCAGGTATTGCCTCAATAATATTAAACCCCGACTAAAAAAAGAAAGATACAGAAATGGATTATTCTCAATTTTTAATGATGCCTCAGGAAATCGGCTTGCTCGTGGTTATACTTTTAGTATTTTTCTACGACCTTGCAATGCCTAAATCATTGCAACCGAAACTTCCGTTATTTGCATCAATCATGATGCTTTTGTTTACCGTGATTCAAGGTGTCCTCGGATGTAATATTAGTGTAGGCAGTGCTTTTGCCGGAATGTATGAATCAACACTACCTACAATAGTTTTTAAAAACATACTCAATGTAGGTATGGTACTCGTGTTGTTTCAGTCTATAAAATGGAGCAATTCTGAGTTCGTAGCAGTACGTAGAGGTGAATTCTATTCACTATTACTCACGACTTTACTCGGCATGTATTTCATGATTTCTGCTCGCCATTTTCTCCTTTTCGTTATCGGTTTGGAAATGGCATCACTCCCGTTAGCTGCTTTAGTTGCTTTCGACAAAAAATATTATGAAAGCCACGAAGCCGCTGCAAAATATATGTTTACAGCTATTTTCTCATCCGCTGTATTCATGATGGGACTCTCTTTTGTATATGCTTTGAGTGGTTCTCTATATTTCAACGACATCAGCCACAAAATAATCAGTGGTGAAAGTGCATTGCTCGTTGTTGCCCTTGCCTTTGTCATAGCTGGCGTCGGATTCAAGTTGTCACTTGTTCCGTTCCATCTATGGACCGCAGATGTTTATCAAGGTGCACCCACTTCTGTTACGTCATACCTCTCAGTTATATCAAAAGGAGCAGCTGCATTTGCTTTCTTTATTATACTCACTCAGGTATTCGGCTCCGTTTATTCTCAAGTTTGGGAATGGATGCTTTACGCTTTGATAATACTTACAATCACAATTGGTAACTTGTTTGCTATACGTCAGCGCAACTTAAAACGATTCTTGGCATTTTCGTCAATATCTCAAGCCGGATATATCATGCTTGGCGTTGTAGCCGATACACAAATAGGATTAGGGGCTTTGATGTATTATGTGCTAGTGTATATATTTTCTAATCTTGCTGCTTTCGGAGTTATTCAGGCTATTGAAAATAACACCGGAAAAGTTACTATTGATGATTACAATGGTTTATATCAAACAAATCCATATCTATCATTCACGATGATGCTTGCTATGTTCTCTCTCGCAGGTATTCCTCCCTTCGCCGGTTTCTTCAGCAAGTTCTTCATCTTCAGTGCAGCTTTACAACCAGGTTCCATAGCTCTATATATATTAGTTCTAATAGCGCTTATCAACACCATTATTTCGCTATATTACTACTTGCTCGTTGTTAAAGCGATGTTCATTGTTCCCAATGAAAATCCAATTGCAAAATTCAAGAGTGCATGTAGTGAAAGAAGTGTAATGATTGTATGTGTTCTTGGTATAATACTACTCGGTATTGTTAGCATGTTCTATACATATCTCAATCATATTGCCACCGCAATCTAATTGAGGTAAATTTAAAAGAAATCAGGCGATTAGAAATAGTCGCCTGATTTCTTTTAATTATACTATATCTAACTATTTATGAAACTTAATTAAGCCTGGCATTGAACAACTTTTAATCTTAGTAATATTGATTGAAAATTCACCTGCCACCTCCTTTAAGAAACGGTCATATATGCACGAAATCGCACCAACAAAGCAGACTTGTTCATTCTCTATTCCATCATATTGCATGAGATGACGTTGGAAAAAGTTTCTGAAATTTGCAACTACTGTATCGTGAACATATTCACTTTCAATATGCTCTGCCAAGATAAAAGAATATGTGTTAAGTAAGCTATTCGGCACCGGAGAAGAATACACCGTATCCATCAGGGCTTCCGGGGTCAAATGGTGCCGGTCGTATAAATCATTCATAATCTCGGTTGGTGCAAGATTCTTTAAGCAATCACTCACAAACATTCTCCCCAAAGAAGCACCCGAGCCTTCATCGCCAAGCAAATACCCGCCAGAACGCACACGTTTCACAATTGCATTACCATCGTATCTACAACTATTGCTGCCGGTGCCGAGAATACATGCAATTCCCTCTTCTTGCCCCAACAACCCGCGTGCCGCGCCAATGAGATCGCTCTCTACAGTTGCCGGGGTTTTAAATTGCGATACCAACGAGGCTTCAATCTGTTTTTGCTTATCTCCAGCAGAACAACCGGCACCATAAAAATATACGCCATCCCAACGACGTTTAAAGAATATTTCCGGTAATTCAAGGCGGATAATATGACTTATCTCTCGCCTTGTATAAAAGTATGGATTCAGACCTTTTGTAAATGCATGCTCAACGATGCTATCACCATCTACCAGCACCCAATCGGTACGAGTCGAACCACTGTCTGCTATTATTTTCATTGACAATATCTAAATTTTACTAAATTAGGGCAACTAAACCATTACAAATATATTAACTTTTCATCACATTACAAAAAATTGTGTCATACCACTATATTTTCCAAAATTTTGTATATAATCTATAAAAAATGTGAATATTCGTGTTTTTTGACTCATTTTTTCTTTTATATTTGAATGATACAATATAAATTTGTAAACGAAACTCTTGTAAAATTTTGAAAGAATCTTATTGAGTATAAACTTGAAATATTATAATAAATAATGTTATTTAAACGTATTATCTCATTTGTCATTCTTATTTCAATGACAATGCTTTCTATGGTTTATTCACAAACCAAAACTCAAAAAAATGCAGTTGTAGAAGTAATAGCGAAGTCTGTACCAGCAAATATGGGTATAGACAAACCGCGCGTAAAACAATTCGCAATTCTCCCTACAAAAAAAACAATTAATTTAGATATGGGAGGGAGTTTCTCATATATTCCATTCACCGACGAATATTTGTCGAATCTCAAGTCTGATATTCTTAAAACACTCGGCGCATCTTATAGCAGCTATAAAGTAAATCTCACTGTGAATGGTAAGGCTCCTAATAAATACTATTATAATTTCTCCAAACAAGATAATCGTGCCGGAGAACCTTATTTTGTAAAACATCTTAATCAACCTAATGAATTCAAAAAAGGGCTTGATGGCAACATTATAGCACTTTGGCAAAGCCACGGGTGGTATTTTGAACCAAAACTCAATCGATGGGAGTGGCAACGTGCCCGCATTTTCCAAACTGTGGAAGACCTATATACGCAAAGTTACGTAATGCCCTTTCTTATGCCAATGCTCGAAAATGCCGGTGCATATGTAATGAGTCCCCGCGAACGAGACACAAACACTGTAGAGATTATCATCGATAACGATAATTTATTTGCTCAAGGATCATATTCGAAATTTAACAGTAATAAAAAATGGAACACTGGCAAAACTCCCGGATTTGCATACTCTCGTAAAGAATATCACGAAAATGAAAATCCTTTTACCGAGGGAACTTTTGAAAGTATAGAGTCAGACTCCGATACTAAAAATAACGCTAAAGCCACATGGAATGCTTCTATACCAGAAGCTGGCAATTATGCGGTATATGTATCTTACGCAACTGTACCAAACAGCACTACAAACGCAATTTATACCGTTAACCACCTTGGAGGAAGCGATAGTTTTAGCATTAATCAAAAAATGGGAGGCGGGACTTGGATTTATCTCGGTCATTTTCAATTTGCAAAAGGAGAACAACAGCTTCCAATTGTAGAATTATCAAATTATACGGGAAACGACGGTGAAATTGTAACTGCTGATGCTGTAAAAATTGGTGGTGGTATGGGAAATATCGCTCGTAAATTCAATGTTGAAAGTATAAGTAAAGCAAATGCAGAACTTGCTCCCGCAAAACGAATCAACATTCCCGATATCGACTTTGATTATCAAATAAGCCGCTACCCCCGCTTCGTTGAAGGTGCACGATATTGGTTGCAATGGGCAGGTATGCCTGATTCGGTATATACCCCTTCTGAAAATGCGAATGACTATACCGACGATTACCGTTGTCGCGGTCTATGGGTCAATTATCTTGCCGGTGGTAGTAACGTATTGCCAAATCACAAAGGGCTTAATATCCCAATTGACTTGTCTCTCGCTTTTCACTCCGACGCAGGAACAACTTTAAATGACTCAATTATTGGCACGCTTGGCATATATTATACCAATAATTTTGACACGTATGTAAATGGCACACCGCGAATTTCATCTCGCAAGCTCACCAACTATATTATGACTCACATCGTAAATGACGTAAGATCAAAGTTTGAGCCAAATTGGACCAGACGCGGCATGTGGGATGAAAGCTATTTTGAAGCAAGGGTACCGGAAGTCCCGACTATGCTTCTTGAGCTTCTCTCTCATCAAAACTTTGCCGACATGAAATACGGTCTTAATCCCGAATTTAGGTTCACTGTGAGCCGTGCCATCTATAAAGGCATGTTGCAATTCCTTGCCGAACGTGATGGTAGAGAATATCAGGTGCAACCTCTTCCTGTTCATTCATTCGCAATAAAGGCTAAATCTAAAAATTCATTTTCTCTCACTTGGCAGCCGACGCCCGACACGCTTACTCCCGGAAGTGATGCCGAATTATATTATGTATATGAACGTATAAATGATGGTGCATTCAAATATCTTGCATCAACAAAAGATAATTCATATTCAGTGACTATTAGTGATAATAATATACACAGCTATCAAATCGTCGCTGTAAATGGAGGTGGTAAGAGTTTCCCTTCAGAAACGCTTGCACTTGGAGTATCCAACAAAGACAAGGGAAATGTGATGGTTGTAAACGGATTTACCAGAATCAGCGCTCCTGACTGGTTCGATTCCGGTGAAATAGCCGGTTTTTATGACACTCGCGACCATGGTGTTCCATACATCAAGGATATTAGTTTTATAGGGAGTATGTTTGAATTCCGCCGCGACATTCCATGGATGGATGATGATGCTGCAGGATTTGGTGCAAGTCGTGCAAATTATGAAGAAAAAGTGATTGCAGGCAATACATTCGATTATCCATACATTCATGGTAAAGCCATCATGAGTGCCGGATATTCATTTGTATCTTCAAGTGTAAAAGCTGTTGAGACCGGAATTGTTAATCTTACAGAGTACAAAAACGTAGATTTAATCCTCGGCAAACAAAAGGAAGTAAAAATGGGGCGAGGTGCTGTCCCTAACAAGTATCGAGCATTTACACCAGAGTTGCAGGCAGCAATTAAAGCTCTTACAGCCAACGGCGGTAACATATTTGTATCCGGAGCTTATGTAGCTACAGACATTTGGGATAATCTGAACACAGACAATGCCTCTGATATCGATTTTGCTAAAAACGTACTTGGATATCATTGGAGAGTCGGCCAGGCTTCTGTCGAAGGAAAAGCATATATTGTTCCTTCCCCATTCCGCATGTTCACCACTACTGATTATACTTTCAATAGCGAACTGAACGAAAATTGCTACATCGTGGAATCTCCGGATTCGTTCTATGCCGCAGATTCCAATGGGTACACATTTATGCGATATACCGAAAATAACCTTGTCGCCGGCATACTTGTTGACAAAGGATACAAGACTTGCGTTATCGGTTTCCCGTTTGAAACACTCAGCAACGATAACGAACGAACTACTTTAATGACTCAAATTTTAGAATTTTTCAATAATAAATAATATTACACCATTATGGCTCATTCTATTTATTGCTTTTTACCTTATATTGATAATAATCAAGTAAGCGCAACTGTGACAGCACTTAAAGCATCTTCAATTAGCAAAATCATCCTCCTTGCAACACCGGAAAGTAAAGGACACGTTGATGGATGCGAAAAGATAGAAATTGATTCTCTTAATTCTTCTTCTACAATTAAAAAAATTTCAGAAGCGTCCAAAGGCTCTGATTACTTCTTCTTTTATACCAAATATACCACATTAGTGCCGGGGTTGTTTGCCATTGAACGCATGACTCGACTTGCTGATGACTCAAACGCTGATATGATTTATTCCGACCATTATAATGTGATTGATGGTAAACAATCAAACGCACCGGTCATCGACTATCAATTTGGCAGTTTACGCGATGATTTTGATTTCGGTAGTGTGCTCTTGTTCCGTACATCAGCGTTTCAAACAGCAGCCGACTCTATGAACCGCGAATTCAAACATGCCGGATTATATGATCTTCGCCTTCGCATTTCTCAAAAAGGTGATATTATGCACATTAACGAATATTTATACACTGATGTTGAAAACGACACAAGAGCAAGCGGTCAAAAAATATTCGATTATGTTGACCCTCGCAACCGCGACCGCCAGATTGAGATGGAAGTAGCATGTACAGATCACCTCAAAGCCATAGGGGGCTACCTCAAACCAGAGTTCACACATATCGATTTTGACAAAGGTGATTTTGAAAATGAAGCATCTGTCATCATACCTGTTAGAAATCGTATTCGCACTATTCGCGATGCCATTAACTCAGTACTCAAACAAAAAACAGATTTCAAATACAATCTCATAATTATTGATAATCATAGTACAGACGGCACATCCGAAGCTATTGAAGAATTCACGTCCGACGAACGTGTTATACATATAATTCCGGACCGCAATGATTTAGGTATTGGCGGTTGCTGGAATCTTGGTGTACACCATCCAAAATGTGGCAAATTTGCAATACAACTTGACAGCGATGATGTGTATAGTGATGAGAACACTCTTTCCACAATGGTCAATGCATTCTATGAACAGAATTGTGGAATGTTAGTAGGCACATATATGATGACCAACTTCGATATGGAAATGATTCCACCCGGTATTATTGACCATAAAGAATGGACCCCTGAAAATGGACGCAACAATGCACTTCGCATCAATGGTTTGGGAGCTCCGCGAGCATTCTATACTCCATTACTTCGCGATGTAAAGGTCCCTAACACAAGTTACGGGGAGGATTATGCTCTCGGGCTTGCCATATCAAGAAATTATCAGATTGGCAGAATCTATCATGTGGTATATAACTGCCGTCGTTGGGATGACAATTCGGATGCTGCTTTGGATATAACAAAAGTTAATGCCAACAACCTATACAAGGACCGTATCCGCACTTGGGAATTACAAGCACGCATTGCAAAGAATAAACAACACTGATTGACAGTTTAGGAAATGAATACCGCGGTAGATAAGTTATTCAAAGCTCAATTTGCTGATTGGCAACAGGCTCGCGACAATTACGAAGCTTTGAAAGGTGTCAAATCACGTTTATTCAACATAGATGGTGCGCATATTAAGGTTCAATTCAATCCCGCGCGAATTGTGTCAACTTCTGCTAAAGTTGACACAAAAAGTATAGGCGAACGCAAGTGTTTTTTATGCGAAGCAAACCGTCCGTCCGTACAAACCGGTATAGAATGGAATTCGGATTATACTATATTAATCAACCCATTCCCAATCTTTAATAAGCATCTCACTATCCCGTGTAATAATCATATACCTCAACGTATCAGCAATCGTATAATTGATATGTTGATGTTGGCAAAGGCATTGAGCGATTATACACTTTTCTATAATGGTCCGAGATGTGGCGCTTCTGCCCCCGATCATATGCACTTCCAAGCAGGAAATAAGGGTTTCATGACAATCGAGAGCGATCTTGAATCATGGGAGAAGGACATCGTAGCAGAGACTGATGATGCCAAATTGCAACAAGTAAACGCACCCCTTTATTCATTTTACTTGGTAACAGGAGATAATCCCGGGGCTATCTCTGCATTATTTAACATGATTATCAACGCTTTGCCAATCAACGGTGAAGCAGGTGAGGCTATGTTGAATATCTTATGCAACTATAACATTGATTATGCTAATTGGAATCTTATAGTAGTGCCCAGAGTAAAACATCGTCCGGATTGCTATTTTGCGGAAGGCGATGAAAAACTTCTAATCAGCCCTGCATCTGTGGATATGGGTGGTGTATTAATCACTCCCGTTGAAGCTGATTTCAATAAAATTACAGAAGCACACATTCGCAATCTGTTCAAAGAAGTGTGCTATGACAAGCAAGCATTAAATGAAATAACTACTAAAATATAACTTATGAGCAAGACAACAGAGCCCCAAATTTCGGTAGGTATAATGTCGGCACCGAAGATCTCATTTCAACTCAGAGGAAATTATCAGGTTAATAACATGCCTATTTGCGGAGAACTATCTGCAACAATACAAAATGGCTTGATTCATTGCGGAAATATTTTCGGAGAAGAAATATTATTCATGCCAACTACACCTGAATGCGATTGTTTCGAACTTCATGATGTCACCATAGGGGTAAATTTCCACTGGGAACGGAAAGAAAATCAAGTATTTCGAGGTGCGCTCAAACTAATAATCGAAAATGGGAATATTACCACTGTTAATATTCTATCTGTGGAAAGTTATCTTGAAAGCGTGATATCATCCGAAATGAGTGCTACTGCTTCCATTGCTTTACTCAAGGCCCATGCCGTAATATCACGAAGCTGGTTATTGGCTCAAATTGAAAAAAATAAAACTCTTGCTCAAAACAACACAGAGTACAATACTTGCACTATTACTGATAATGAAATTACACGCTGGTGGGACAGAGAAGACCATGTAAATTTCGATGTATGTGCCGATGACCATTGTCAACGTTATCAAGGCATTACCCGTGCCAGCACCCCCACCGTTGTGGAAGCGGTAAAAGAGACACGTGGAGAAGTGTTAATGGCTGACGGTAAATTATGCGATGCACGTTTTTCAAAATCATGTGGAGGCGTGTATGAAGTGTTTGAAAGCTGCTGGGAACCCGTGCATTACAACTATCTTGAACCCCGTCTTGATAACACAGATGAAAACAGTTTTCCAGATTTAACAATCGAAGAGAATGCAAAAAAATGGATTTTATCTTCACCTGAAGCATTCTGCAATACTACTGATGCAGAGGTTTTGTCGCAAGTTCTCAATAACTATGACCAAGAAACAACAGATTTCTACCGCTGGACTGTAGAATATACTCAAGACGAACTTAAAGAACTAATTCGCTCTCGTTCAGGAATAGATTACGGCAAAATAAAATCATTAAAATCCATACAACGTGGCACCTCCGGCAGAATTGTACGGCTTGAGATTGTTGGCGAGAAGCGTACAATGATAATCGGTAAAGAATTAGAGATTCGTCGCACTCTGTCGCCAAGCCATCTTTATAGTTCTGCCTTTGTTGTTGAAACATCCGGCAGCGATGCCGATGGATATCCGACTAAATTTACTCTTCGTGGAGCAGGTTGGGGACATGGCGTTGGTCTATGTCAAATCGGAGCTGCGGTGATGGGTAGCAAAGGTTATGATTATAAACAAATACTCCTTCACTATTTCGTTGATGCTGAGATTAAAGAATTATATTAAATATGAAAAATATCGAGAAAACAAGAAACCCATGGGCATGGATTCCTACGCTATATTTTGCTGAAGGTATTCCATATTTTATTGTAAATAATATCTCTGTGCTAATGTTAGCCAAAATGGGAGTACCAAATGGTCAGATGGCGTTATTTACCAGCCTTCTATATCTTCCATGGATGATAAAACCTTTTTGGAGTCCTTTTGTTGATATTATCAGGACAAAACGTTGGTGGATAGTGGCCATGCAGGTAATAATGTCGGCTGCATTTATTTTACTTACACTCACAATACCACATCCGTCGGCAGAGACTATTGCATCGGGAGCAACGCCTATAAGCATTTTCACAGTCACATTATTGCTTTTTGTTATAACTGCGTTTGCATCAGCTACTCATGATATTGCAGCCGATGGGTTCTATATGCTTGCATTATCCACTAAAAATCAGGCTGCGTTTGTAGGTATTCGCTCAACATTCTATCGACTATCATCAATATTCGGACAAGGTGTACTCGTATTCATTGCCGGATATATTGAAAGCAACGGATTTGACGCATTGAACATACAACCGGGCAACATTCCATTATCTTGGACAATAACAATGTGTGTTACAGCAGTAATATTCAGTATTGTAACACTTTATCACACATTCATAATGCCTCGTCCGGATTCTGACCGCCCTAACGTGACATCATCTGATAGCTCCGGAGCAAAAGCGATATTTAAAGAATTCGGGAACTCATTTGCCACATTTTTCTCAAAAAAGGGGTTATGGCTGGCAATCGCATTTATGCTTCTTTATCGCCTTCCCGAAGCATTTTTGATAAAAATGTGTACTCCATTCCTCGTCGCTTCAAAAGAAGTAGGAGGATTAGGGCTCTCTACCGAAAATGTAGGCATTGTATATGGTACTATTGGTGTTATTTTCCTAACTGTCGGCGGTATTCTCGGTGGTATATACGCATCAAAAGTCGGATTGAAAAAGTCTTTATGGGTAATGGCCGGATTTATGACACTACCATGCCTCACATTCTGTTACCTTGCAGAAATGCAACCCGACAATCTTTGGTATATCAGCATTGCCGTGGCTATAGAACAATTCGGATATGGCTTTGGCTTTACTGCATATATGCTTTATATGATGTATTTTTCAGAAGGCAGTTTCAAAACATCCCATTATGCGATATGCACTGCATTTATGGCTATGAGCATGATGATTCCAGGTATGGTAGCAGGATTCCTGCAAGAATACCTCGGGTATGCAATGTTCTTTTGGATGGTAATAGCTTGTTGCATTGCCACACTAAGCGTGACATATTACGCAGACCGCAAAATTGACCCAAATTACGGATTAAAATAACACTTGACAATGAAAAAAATTATATTCAGCATATTATTTATAGCCTTGACAATAAATCTGTCGGCCATAGTAAAACCCGGCATTGAAGTTCTGCGAGACAATGAATTTAAACAATTACAAGGTAAACGCGTAGGACTCATTACAAATCCAACAGGTGTGGATAACTCGTTAAAATCCACAGTTGATATTCTACACGAAGCCCCCGGGGTGGAGCTCGTGGCTTTATACGGACCTGAACATGGAGTGCGTGGAGATGTACACGCAGGTGACCATGTGGGTAACAGTATTGACCCTTCTACCGGTGTAAAAGTATATTCACTGTACGGTGCGACTCGTAAACCTACACCCGAAATGCTTAAAGACGTCGATGTTCTTATTTATGATATTCAAGATAACGGATGTCGCTCATACACATTTATCAGCACAATGGGAGAAGCAATGGAAGCGTGTGCTGAAAATGGGAAGGAATTTATGGTCCTCGACCGTCCAAATCCTGTTTCAGGCAACAAAGTAGAAGGGAATCTTGCCGAAAAAGGATTTTTCTCTTTTGTCAGCAAATTCCCGATCCCCTACCTTTACGGACTCACGCCTGGCGAACTTGCCATTATGATTAACAAAGAAAAGATGCTCAAAAATGGCATACAGACGAATCTAACTGTTATTCCAATGGAAGGTTGGACCCGCGATATGACGTTTGATAAGACAGGAATGCCATGGGTACTCCCCTCTCCTCACATTCCCACAGTAGAATCAGCAATCTATTATCCCGCATCAGGCATTTTAGGAGAATTAGGCTACATGTCAATCGGAATTGGCTATACATTACCCTTTCAACTTTTTGCCGCACCCTGGATTAAAGCTGATGAGTTCGCAAAAAAAATGAATAGTCTTCAGTTGGAAGGTGTATTATTCCGCCCGATTAATATCAAACCATTTTATTCTGTAGGACAAGGGGAAAATCTTGGAGGCGTACAGATTTATGTTTCTGATTTAGAAAACGTATCGCTCACGCTTATCCAGTTCTATGTCATGCAAGAGTTGGCTAAATTATATCCTGAAAAAGCGACTTTCGCCAATGCCGATGAAAAAAGATACAGAATGTTTGATTTAGTGTGCGGTTCTAATTATATTCGCGAAAAATTTTCAAAACGACATAAAGTTGAGGATATTATCGACTATTGGAATAAGGATGCAGACGCCTTCAAAGAAAAGTCAAGACAATACTATCTTTACAAATAATAAATTGATTAACGATGGACTCCCGGTATTCTACATTTCTAAACAGAATTAGCAAAACAATCGATTCTAAACGAATATATACCAATAGCGTATATACGTTGGCATGGGGTACGGATGCCGGATTTTATCGTCTTATACCCAAAATAGTTGTCAAAGCTGAGAATGAGGAACAAGTGTCAATGATGCTGTCAGAAGCTCATTCATTAGGGTTGCCGGTAACTTTTCGTGCAGCGGGTACCAGCCTATCCGGACAAGCTATAAGTGATTCAATCCTAATTGTCGCAGGTAAAGACTGGGAAAATTACTCCGTGGCAGATGATGCAACGACCATTACCATGCAACCAGGGATTGTTGGAGCTCGAGTAAATGACATACTAAAACCTTACGGAAAAATATTTTCACCCGACCCCGCATCAAAAAATTCAGCAATGGTAGGCGGTATTATTATCAACAATGCCTCCGGTATGAATTGCGGAACACATGCGAACAGTGACCGTGAAATTGTCTCTGCTCGTATCATATTAGCGGACGGGACCATCCTTGACACAGGAAACGAAGAATCCAAAGTCCGTTTCAGCAAAACGCATAGTGAATTTATAGAACGAATCAAAGCACTGCGGGATAAAGTCCGCGCTAACGAGGCATTATCTCAAAGAATACGATTTAAATACTCTATAAAGAATGTTACAGGTCTAAATATCTTACCATTCATAATATACGATGATCCGTTTGATATAATAACACACTTGCTGGTAGGTAGCGAAGGAACATTGGCATTCCTTTCAGAGGTAACTATGAAAACCGAGCATCTATACCCCTATTCAGCGAGTGCCATGCTCTATTTCAGCAATATTCGTGAGGCTTGCAACGCTGTTATAGCCCTTAAAAAGTGTGGTAAAGTCCACAGTGCAGAACTCCTTGATAAAAAATCTTTATCATCGGTTAATGACACAACCGGTGAGGGATTAACTGCTATTCTCACAGAAACTAAAGCCGATTCAAAGGCAGAATTGCAGGATAACATCGCTATAATCAACTCCGTATTGTCGGAATTTAATTTGTTTAAGCCTGCAAATTTCACAGATGACCCAGCAGAATACTCTCAATATTGGGCTATGCGTTCCGGAATTTTCCCAAGCGTGGGAGGAACACGCCGTCCAGGAACAACAGTGCTAATTGAAGATGTAGCATTTCATATTGAAAATCTTCCGGATGCCACTGCCGACCTACAAGAAATGCTTGAACGTCACGGCTATGATGATGCTTGCATATATGGTCACGTGCTTGAAGGAAACTACCACTTTATAATTGCGCAAGCGTTCGATACTCAAAAAGATATTGATCAGTATCGAAACCTCATGAAAGAAGTTGAGCATTTGGTAGTCGATAAATACGATGGCTCTCTTAAGGCAGAGCATGGTACCGGACGCAACATGGCGCCATTTGTAGAAAAAGAATGGGGTGCTGAAGCATTTGCCATTATGCGTGAGGTGAAGGATATTTTTGATTCTAAAAACATTTTAAATCCGGGAGTAATTTTTAATGATGATCCCGATTGTTATATAAAGAATATCAAGCCACTGCCCCTTGCAAATCCTATCATTGACAAATGTATTGAATGTGGATTCTGTGAAGTCAATTGCACAAGTTGTGGATTTACTCTTTCATCTCGTCAACGGATAGTTATCGCTCGTGAAATAGCACGATTAAAATCAACAGGCGAAGACCCAAAACGGCTTGAGACATTAGAAAGAGAATTTCAATATCCAGGCAACGTCATGTGTGCCGGTGATGGCTTGTGTAGCACATCGTGTCCGATGAAAATCAATACCGGGGATTTGATTCATGCAATACGAGAATCACAATTTCCACCCAAGTCATTCGGATATAAAATTGGATCATACGCTGCAAATAATTTGCCTACTGTAAAGTTGGGCTTACGTATGATGTTATCAACTGCATCTTTTGCTCATAATGTAATTGGAGATAATGCAACGGATAAGATTGGGCACACACTCCATAAATTAGGATTGCCACTTTGGACACATGCTTTGCCAAAAGCATACTATCACCATAAGATTGATAATATCTCCGGTGCAAGAAAAGTCGTATATTTCCCAAGTTGTATCAACCAAACAATGGGCGCAGGACATAAACCGAAATCCCAGGTTTCACTTATAGATACCGTTGTCGAATTATTTAACAAGGCCGGATATGAGGTGATTTCCCCTAAGAATATGAATTCTCTTTGTTGTGGTCTCACATGGGAAAGTAAAGGGATGCCCGATATAGCAAACCGTAAAAGTGAGCAATTGGAGAAGGCTCTCATTGAAGCATCAAACAATGGAGAATATCCAGTGGTATGCGACCAAAGTCCGTGTATGCACCGGATGAAGCATGTAATAAAGGGTGTTAAATTATACGAGCTCCTTGAATTCATACACGATTATGCTGTACCATATTTAAAATTTACCCCTACGGAAGAAAGCGTGGCTCTCCATATTACATGTTCTTCGAAGAAAATGAATCTGACACATAAAATTACAGATTTAGCAAAAATGTGTTCAACACGAGTGTTAGTTCCGGAAGGCATAGGCTGCTGTGGGTTTGCCGGGGATAAAGGTTTCACGCATCCGGAACTTAACGAATGGTCTCTTCGAAAACTTAGATCACAGGTAAAGACTGCACAATCAAATAGAGGGTTCTCAAATAGCAGGACCTGTGAAATTGGACTGACCACAAATTCCGGTATTCCATATCAATCTCTCGTATATCTGATTAATGAATGTACAGAACCAAAGAAATAAAACAGAAATGACTAAACAAACATCCTCAAAACGCTTGCTCTCCCTTGATATCTTGCGAGGTATCACAATAGCCGGAATGATTTTAGTGAATAATCCCGGTTCGTGGAGCAATGCCTATGCTCCATTGCGTCATGCAGAATGGAATGGGCTGACACCAACCGACTTGGTATTTCCATTCTTTATGTTTATTATGGGAATTTCCACCTATATTTCGTTGCGCAAATATTCATTTAAGCCATCGAAAGATGCCATAATCAAAATATTGAGACGGTTCGTTGTGATATTTGCGATAGGTCTTGCAATGGGTTGGTTTTCCAGACTATGTTATGGCACGGTGAGTCGCGTAACAGGAGACGAACATATGCCGTTTTTAGCAGCAGTAATCGACTCAGCAAACAATTTCGAATCAATGCGTATTCTTGGGGTGCTTCCACGTCTGGCAATATCTTACTGCGTGGCGTCATTGATAGCGATATATGTCAATCATAAGCATTTACTTTGGATAATAAGCTGTATATTGATATCGTATGCATTAATGCTGCTTTTTGGCAATGGATACGAATTTTCGGAAGAAAATATTATCAATATAGTTGACCGGGCTGTGCTTGGAGTGAAGCACATGTACACCGATGTAGTCGGAGGAGTTAGACTCACATTTGATCCAGAAGGTTTTCTCAGCACCCTTCCATCTATAGCACATGTGCTGTTAGGTGTATATGCAGGAGAGAAAATCATGAACACCACAAGTAATGACAAGAAAATTCAATTCTTGTTTATAACCGGAGCAATCCTTACTTTCTCCGGATTTTTGCTAAGCTATGGATTCCCCATAAACAAAAAAATCTGGTCACCTACATTCGTACTTACAACATGTGGATTAGCTTCCACTCTATTGGCTTTATTGATATGGATAATTGATATAAAAGGATATAACAAATGGTGTACATTCTTCCAAGTATTTGGTGTGAATCCATTATATTTGTTTGTACAAAGCGGTGTTCTGGCAACTCTTTTTGGCGCCATACGGTGGGCGAACAGCGACGGTGGATATACTACAATCCACGGTTTTTTATATAATGATTTGATGAAATCGATGGTGGGAGATCCATATTTTGCATCGCTTCTTTACTCCATATTGTTCATTCTTATCAACTGGATAGTAGGTTATTATTTGTTTAAGAAAAAAATATATATCAAGATATGAAATTAATAGCAGATTGCGGCTCAACTAAAATAGATTGGGTAGTATTAGACGGTGAAAAAGTAGTAGGTACCGCAACAACATCAGGGATGAATGCCTTGATGATGAGTGTGGAAGAGATGAGCGAACGTATTAAAACGGAACTCGTTCCGCAAATTGAATCATCAAGTATAACTGAAGTGTATTATTATGGCGCCGGATGCATCGGGCAAGCATGCAATGATGTAGCAGAGGCTGTCAGAAAGAACTTTGCAAACGTAAATGTCGTGGAGGTTAATTCCGACCTATTGGCAGCAGCGCGTGCATTGTGTGGCAAAAATAAAGGGATAGCCTGCATATTGGGAACAGGAAGTAATTCTTGTTATTATGATGGCGAGAAAATAGTGAAAAATGTGTCTCCGCTTGGTTATATACTTGGAGATGAAGGATCCGGTGCCGTGCTCGGGAAACTACTCGTAGGTGATTTATTCAAAGAACAGCTACCGGCACATTTATGCAATAAATTTTATGACCGTTTCCACCTTGACAGATTAGAAATAATCACACGCGTATATAAACAACCCGGAGCCAACAAATTTTTGGCTTCACTATCTCCATTCTTATGCGAAAATATAGAGGAACCGGCAATACATCGTCTTGTGCTTAATGCATTCAAGTCATTTTTTGTTCGCAATGTGGAAAATTATGACAATTTCAGAGATTTGCCATGCAATTTCGTTGGCTCCGTAGCATATCATTACCGCCAAGTGTTGGAAGAAGCAGCACTAACATTCGGCATTAATATAGACAAAGTAATCAAGAGCCCGATGGAAGGACTTATTAACTATCATATTAATAACTAAACCTATATACACAAATATGGCCTTTGTAAAAATTACAGAACAATCATCACTATACAATGATTTAGAGAAGAAATCAGTACTTGAAATACTTACTGAAATAAATACAGAAGACAAAAAAGTTCCACTTGCAATAGAAAAAGAGTTACCTCAGATAGAGAAACTTGTGACACAAATAGTGGAACGAATGAAAAAAGGTGGTCGCATATTCTATATAGGAGCCGGCACCTCAGGAAGACTTGGTGTGCTTGATGCATCAGAGATTCCACCCACATACGGTATGCCTGCGTCGTACGTTATAGGTTTGATAGCCGGTGGGGACTATGCATTGCGCAATGCTGTTGAAAATGCCGAAGACGATGAGAAACAAGGTTGGAAGGACTTGTGCGAATACAAAATTACATCGTTAGACACAGTAGTAGGCATAGCATCATCAGGGACAACGCCATACGTTATTGGGGCATTGAAGGAAGCGCGTGCAAACGGATGCCTTACAGGCTGTATCACAAGTAATCCAGGTTCACCAATAACCGAGGCAGCCGAGATTCCAATTGCAGTAGTAGTTGGACCAGAATATGTAACCGGGAGTTCTCGCATGAAATCAGGGTCAGCCCAAAAAATGATATGCAATATGATTACTACGGCAACCATGATTAGAATGGGGCGCGTTAAGGGGAATAAGATGGTAAACATGCAACTTACCAATTTAAAACTTGTGGACCGCGGAACCCGAATGATTGTAGATGAATTAGGATTGCCCTACGATGAGGCACAGCGCCTACTCCTTGCTCACGGCGAAGTAAAAAAGGCTATAGATGCATATAAATCATCAAAATAACAGAAGATTCGGACAAAAAAGTGATTATGAGAAGAAATATATTAGTGTTCATTGTATTACTGAGCATAAGTCTGTGCAGTAAAATCTCTGCAAATTATCCGTATTGGGAACAACGCCAATCCATGTTTGAATTATTGCCAGTAGATTCAACCGACATTGTGTTCCTTGGCAACAGCTTGACCGACGGCGGGAAGTGGTCGGAGATGTTTAATATGCCCAATATAAAAAATCGCGGCATCGTATCAGACGTGATAGCCGGGGTGGCACAACGCACTAAATGCATAACCTCGGGGAAACCAGCTAAAATATTTCTACTCATAGGAGTTAATGATATCTCTCATCATATTACAGCCGACAGCATAGCAACGGCGGTGGAAAAGTTGGTGATGCAATTGAAAGAAGAAACACCAACGACGAAAATCTATCTGCAAAGCTATCTGCCAATCAACAATGATTTCGGAGTATATAAAACACTAACCAATGAATCTGAAACCATACTCAAATGTAATGTGTTGCTCGAACAAGTGGCTAAACGTACCGGTGCAGAGTGGATAAACATATTTCCATATATGATAGACCGTGATTGTAAGATGCGTGCGGAACTCACACCTGACGGATTGCATTTGTATGAAAGAGGATATTGTGTGTGGAGAGATTGTGTAGCGCCATATATTGCCCCGGGCGTAACATTCACGGATGAAGCATACCCAATCCCTGAGAATTCGATTATGCTCGCAGGAAACTCACTCATGCGCAAAGCTGAATGGCAAGAGCTTCTTGCAAATGGCAATGTGAGAGCCCGCGGAACATGGGACGATACGGTGCAACAACTTCCGATATTGGTGGGAAATATTGCGTGGACTAAACCACAAAAAATGCTCATCCAACCATCATACGACAGCAAAACTGAAAATGGTGCAGTATCGGGTAATTTTAATGCCGATTCAATCGTGGCATATACAGAAAAAGCAATCAGTGTATTGCGTGAACGTTCTCCAAAGACAACTATTTATCTGCAAGGTCTTATACCGGTTAATTCGGGATACGAAAAATATGCCTCATTTGCCGGCAGTGGCAAAGCGATAAAACAAGCAAATAAAAAGTTGCAGAAACTTGCCAAGAAGTTAAAAATTAACTGGATTGACGTGACACCGATACTTAGTGATTCCAAAGGTGAACTAAAGGAAGAATTCACCAATGACGGCTACTCATTAATGGGTGCGGGTTACAAGGCGTGGGCTGATGCAATAGCAACTTCACTGGAATGATTTGTAAATATATACTTTTTTCGTAACTTTGTGTAATTTAACAGCATTTGACAAGCGTTTATGTAAAATGTATTAATGTATGAAAAAAGCAATAATTTCAATAATAATTGCCGTCGCAGGAGTGATATCCGGAAATAGTGTGTCAGCACAGCAAACTCAAAAGCTTACAGCTGCAAAACATAATGATTTCGGTATCACGTACTCTCTTCCCATCACTCGATTTGATATCACGGTGAGTGGAGATATGGTAACACGCACAGCCGGACAGTATTATAAATATTCCAAAAAATATTTAGGTATTGATAATCCTATCACGGAAGATTCGAAAGAATTTGTGATAAAATCGGTAACAGTGATTCCAACCGGTGTTGCCGACCCTAAAAACCAATATTTGGTGCAATTCAAGAAAGGTTCACCGTCAATGTATCTTGACAAGAACGGATTGCCATTATCCATAAATATCAGTCCATCGGGTGAAGTCGGAACAGAGACTGGCACAGCATCAGATAAGCAGCATGCAAACAAACGAGAACGGGCTATAGCAAATACATCGGCAATTCCAGGCGAGCTCTTAGTGAGCGAATCGACTGCCAAGAAAGCGGAACTGGCAGCGCAAATGATATATAAAATCAGGGAATCGCGCACAGCATATATCACCGGCGAAGCTGACCAAATGCCACCCGACGGAGAGTCGTTGAAAATGACTTTGGCACAACTTGACCAGCAGGAAGCTGCGCTGATGTCATTGTTTGTAGGTAGCACGTCATACGAGCAAGTATCGTATAATTTTGATTTTATTCCGGAAGAAGAGTTCAATAATAAAATACTTTTCAGATTGAGTGACTATGATGGTCTTGTAGATAAAGACAATTTAAGTGGAGCTCCAGTGTATGCAACACTAAAAATCACTCAAAAAGGGGAAATCCCCGTAGATGAAAAAGGGAATGAAAAGAAACTTCCCAAAGGAGCAGTGATGTACACAATTCCCGGCGAAGCACATTTCAGCATGATTTACGGAGGGAAGGAGATATATCAGAATCGGATACAAGTGGCTCAATATGGCATTCAATATGGCATTGACCCGGCAATATTCACAGATAAAAAAACTCCGTCGTATGTAATTTTCTATCCGGAGACAGGTGCGGTTAAGGAAATAGGTACACTTGAAACACAGCAATAGAGACAGTATTACGGATTGTTAAGAATTACAATATTTGGAATGACGCAAATCAACAAGCTGCTATTAGCACTCATAATCTCCATCTGCGCCACGACATCTGTTGCACAGATTCTCACTCCCATAGAGTGGGACACAGAGTTCACAATAACTGACGATAATACAGCAACCGCCACGTTTAAAGCTACAATTGAAGACGGATGGCATCTGTACGCACTCGATTTGCCGGCAGATGGACCCATTGCGACATCTGTCATCTGGGAAGAGCTGTGGGGCATCGAACCTATCGGAGAAATAACACCGAACCATGCGGCTCACCGCGAAATAGATATGCTATTTCATCTTGAGCTTGGATGGTGGACAAAATCGGTAACTCTCACTCAGAAATTTAAAATAACAACGGACAATGGAAGGATTGGAGGCCGGGGGCATATAAACTTCATGGCATGTAACGACCAATCGTGTTTGCCTCCTAATAAAAAAGAATTTACATTCAGCAAAAATCTGAGTCAAGTGGCAGATGCTGAAACAAAAGATACTACAAAAACGGTAACATTTTCACAAGTATCGCCTACTACAATTTCCGACACATGGCAACCTGTGGATATTCCCAATGAAACAGAAAGCGCCCACGACTATTCTTCATTGTGGTATATATTCATTGGCGGGTTTATCGGAGGATTGCTTGCCTTGTTAACGCCATGTGTGTGGCCAATGATACCGCTGACCGTGAGTTTCTTTTTAAAAAAATCAAATTCACGTGGAAAATCCATAATACAGGCAACCGGATACGGATTGTCGATTATTGTCATTTACCTGCTCTTAGGATTGCTCGTCACACTTATATTCGGAGCGTCCAAATTAAACGATTTGAGCACAAATGCGATATTCAACATGGCATTTTTCGCGTTGCTGGTAGTATTTGCAATTTCATTTTTCGGGGCATTCGATATAACATTACCCTCATCGTGGAGCAGCAAGATCAATAATTCGGCGTCGGAGACAACCGGGTGGCTAAGCATCTTTTTCATGGCATTTACGCTTACTCTCGTGTCGTTCTCGTGCACCGGACCGATAATAGGGACCCTATTGGTTGAAGCGGCAACATTGGGCGATATAACAGGACCTGCCATAGGGATGTTTGGGTTTGCATTGGCACTTGCCATACCATTTTCATTGTTTGCGATATTCCCGTCGTGGCTAAAAGAGATTCCCAAATCGGGAGGATGGTTAAATTCAGTGAAAGTAGTTCTTGGCTTTATAGAATTAGCATTATCTCTGAAATTTTTGTCGGTTGCAGATTTAGCATACGGATGGCATATATTAGACAGAGAAGTATTTCTATCTCTATGGATTGTAATATTTGCACTATTGGGATTGTACCTACTCGGGAAGCTGCGATTCTCACACGATAAAGAGATAGAAACCGTGGGAGTGCCACGCTTTATGCTTGCTTTGGTGTCATTTTCATTTTCAGTATATATGCTTCCGGGATTGTGGGGTGCGCCGCTAAAAGCAATCAGTGCGTTTGCACCGCCATTGCATACGCAGGATTTTAATCTGTACACCGAGGCTAATTTTCAGGAATTTGATGATTATGATGACGGGCTTTCATACGCCAAACAACATAATTTGCCTGTGTTTATTGACTTCTCCGGTCATGGATGCGTGAATTGCCGAAAAATGGAAGCAGCAGTGTTTGAGAACACAGAAGTTCGTGCAAACCTTGAAAAGAATTTCGTGATTGTGAAATTGATGGTAGATGACAAGCAAAAGCTACGCACACCTCAAACAGTTACCGACAATGGTAAAGAAATCATATTGCGCAGTGTCGGGGATAAATGGAGTTACTTACAACGTCATAAATTCGGAGCAAACTCACAGCCATACTACGCTATAGTGAACTATAAAGGAGAAATGCTTGCGGGACCGTATTATTATGATGAAGATATATCCAAGTTCCTTGACTTTTTGAACGCAGGTATCAACAAATTCAAGAAAAAATGAGTAATACAAAAGAATATAAAATGGAAGCATTCGGGGCGTTGCTCGACGTGCTCGATGAACTTCGCGTGAAATGTCCGTGGGATGCAAAACAAACGAATGCCAGTTTACGCCCCAATACAATAGAAGAGACATTTGAACTTGCCGATGCACTCTACGCTGATGATAGCGACAATATAAAGAAAGAGCTTGGAGATGTGCTCTTACACATAATATTTTATGCCAAGATAGCCGATGAAAGTAACCGCTTTGACATAGCCGATGTGTGTGATGCACTTCGCAATAAACTAATATATCGCCATCCACATGTATTCGGAAATGAGGAGGTGTCCAATTCGGAACAAGTGATACAGAATTGGGAACAACTAAAACTCAAAGAAAAGGGAGGCAACAAGAGTGTATTGTCGGGTGTTCCCAATTCACTACCAAGCATTATAAAAGCATATCGTGTACAGGAAAAAGCCGCCAATGTTGGTTTTGATTGGGAATCAGCGGAACAAGTATGGGCGAAAGTAAAAGAGGAAATCTCAGAAGTTGAGGCAGAAATACTGAAAGGAAACCAAAGTAATCTTGAGAAAGAGTTCGGAGACCTGCTGTTCAGTATAATAAATGCCGCACGATTATATAAAGTACATCCCGACACAGCACTTGAGCTGACAAACAGGAAATTTATCTCCCGATTTAATTATGTAGAGGAAACAGCCAAATCAATGGGTAAATCGCTGAAAGAGATGAGTCTTGAAGAAATGGATTCACTGTGGGATGAAGCAAAAGACAGAGGCGTATAAAAGCCGTATGATACGCATTTTAATGTAAAATTAGGGAGAGACGAAAAAAATACTTAATTTTGCATATAAATGAGAAGTGGTTTTAAAATACCCAAAATAATAAACAGATAACATACGTAAAATGAATCGATTATACACATTTATAATGTTATTGGGCGTGATAGCAGTGATGCAAGCCTCAGATATAGAGTACACATTTAATCAACCTCACGGAGCCTGGTGGACCTCACCATCAAAGCCCGAATTGTCATTAAAACTCACCAATACCGGAAGCAAAAGTGAGGAGCGAACAGTAACACTGACGATAGTGACAGATGAATTGAAATCGGAAGTGTATAAATTTGCTCAAAGTGCCACAATTGCAGCCGGTGCAGAAACGACAATAGGATTTCAGTTTAATTTAGAACCGGGATTTTATCATTGCATCTATACAAGCGGAGATTCTGTGCTGAAAGAATATAATATAGGATACGAACCAGAATGCATAGTATCGCTACCAGATTATCAACCAGACTTTAAGGAATTTTGGGTGAGAGCACGTGCAGACTTAGACTCTGTTGCCCCGGAATTTTCTATGGAAAGGTTCCCCGAACAGGACTCCAAACTTGGGAAGGCATACAAAGTGCGAATGAAATCGGTAAAAGGCGAGGAACTGACAGGCTATTGCGTGATACCGAAAAAGAAAGGCAAGTATCCGGCAATTATCAATTTCATGGGCTACGGAAGTGGTCCGGCATACGATTTCCGCCCGATATACGATGGAGAATTTATCTATTTTCAACAAAGCATACGCGGGCAAGGATTCACAATAGAAAATAATACGCATGGAGAGTGGATGCAAGAGAATATAGCGGATATAGAAAACTACTATTATAGAAACGCATTCATGGATGTGGTCAGAGGCGTTGATTTTGTGTATCAGATGCCGGAATTCGACGGTAAGAATCTGTTTGCAGAAGGAGGCAGCCAGGGAGGTGCACTAACAATGGCAGCAACAGCACTTGACAAACGAATAGTAGCGGCCGCACCATTTATACCTTTTCTGAGTGATTATCCGAAATATCTGACAATGGGTTTATGGAGCGGCGACATTCTGAAACGTGGTGCAGCGGAGAGTGGAATATCGAAAGAACAGATGCTTAAAAACATGACCTATTTCGATATGAAGAATCTGTGTACACTGATAGAGGTGCCAGTGCTAATGGGCGTCGGGCTACAAGATGCAGTGTGTCCACCACGAACAAATTTCGCCGGATATAATGTGATTAGATCTCCAAAATCGTTTATAATCTACCCTGCAAAGGGCCATGGAGTAGAACGTCCGGATTGGGACAATGCACATGTAAATTTCTTCAAACAGTATATGAAGAAATAATTTCAAACCTGCATAAAACAGATGAAACCGGAACTTCATCAAATATTTTTCAAATTCTCACCCATATACAAGGAGGTAACGTGGGGCGGTACGCGAATATTCGAGTTTAAGAATATTGCGGAAGCCGGTGCATGTGTGGGCGAAAGTTGGGAAATATCGGGAGTTAACGGTCAGGAGTCGGTGGTTAGCGAAGGAGAAGACAAGGGTTTATTACTTTCCGAATTAGTTGCAAAATACAAAAGTCAACTTGTAGGAAATAGTAATTATAACCTCTATGGCGACCATTTTCCACTGCTGATTAAATTTATAGATGCGCGTAATACTCTTTCCGTGCAAGTCCATCCGAATGAGTCAATAGCACGACAGCGTCATGACTGTTCAGGGAAAAGCGAAATGTGGTATATCATCGATGCAGAGAAAGATGCACAGATGTATATAGGATTGCGCGAAGCCCTCAGCAAAGAAGAGTATAACGTGATGGTATCTGAAAAAACGCTATTAGATGTAATCGAACGCCACACTCCCCAACCAGGGAACAGCTACTATATCCCAGCCGGACGAGTACACAGCATAGGAGCCGGAATATTATTGCTTGAAGTACAGCAAGCGAGCGATATAACCTACCGAATATACGATTTCGACAGAAAGGATAAAAACGGCAATATGCGAGAATTGCATACAGAATTGGCAATGGAAGCTATCGACCTGAATAAAACAGATAATTGTGCGTGTACCCCACTATTTCTAACTGAGCAAACTGAACAATTGGTAAAATGTCCCTATTTTGAAGTCAGAAAATCGGATATCAATGGAGAAATCGAACTCCATCAAAATGATAGCTTTACGATAGCTGTATGCGTGGAAGGTGATATCGAACTCAATGCCACTCTTAACGGCAGGACTGAGAAAATGGAACTGAAATGCGGATTCAGCACATTAATTGCAGCAGCCGCCACAAACATAAAAGTAACCGGCATCGGGAAATTAATCACCGCAACCACATAAAACGCTTTCAATATCAGAAATCGTACAGGTGTGTTTTGCGCGGGGTGATGAGGGATATCCGTCGGGCGCCAACCTGCGGCTAT
>JAFLTZ010000080.1 GCA_022509045.1 Muribaculaceae bacterium
CAGGTTGGCGCCCGACGGATATCCCTCATCACTCCGTGCAAAACACACGAAAAGCCCATTCTTCATTTGCTATGGCTCAATCATTGCTCGCCGCAGTATGAGAAATATTTTGTAACTTTGTACTGTAAATGCTTGCTATATGATTTATCCGGATTCTTTTGAACGAAAAATTGGGTTTGATGCATTTCGTGAGTTTGTTAAACTGCGTTGTATTACCTCTGCGGGTCAAGATGCTCTCCTTTCTGAGTCATTTTCTGCCGACTACAATGTAGTTTGTACTCGAATTAATCAGACCGATGAAATGTTGAAAATCCTTTCAGAAGGCATTCAAATACCGTTTGATTCGTTCAATGATATATCGCAGTCGTTGCTGGCTGTTAATATAGAAGGTGCTTATCTGACGGAAAATGAACTTTTCTCCCTTTTAAGAATCCTAAATATTGCGTCTGATATTTATCAGTTCTTTACTTCCGCTCACGATGGTAATACTCGTTGGACCGCAATTTCTGAACTTGTTGCCAATTTGGAACTATTCCCGGCGTTGGCTTCCGATATAAATTCTGTTATCGACAAGTATGGAAATATAAAGGAAACGGCATCTCCGCTATTACGAGATTTGCATGCAAGCCTGCGTAAAGCATCTTCTTCTATTAATTCCACGCTGCGACGCATATTGAATAATGCACGCGAAAACGGATTTATTGATAAAGACGTTACACCTTCTGTGCGCGATGGACGTCTCGTTATACCGGTTCCGCCAATGTTTAAACGCAAAATTGCAGGAATCGTGCACGACGAAAGTGCTACTGGTAAAACTGTGTTTATTGAGCCGGCTGAAGTGGTGGAAGCTAATAATAATATCCGTGAAATTGAAGCGGAAATTCGTCGTGAGATTATTAGGATTCTGATTGATATTACTGCCCGAATCCGACCTTGTATTGATAGCATTTGTAATACGATTTCAATTTTAGGATATCTGGACTTTGTTATAGCAAAGGCTAAAGCTGCAATTGACCTTGGCGGTAACAAACCGAATATCCACCCGGAACCGGCTATTGAGTGGTTCCATGCCGAGCATCCTGTTTTGAAAATCACTTTGAGAGAACAGGGTAAATCAATAGTTCCGCTTAACATTAATCTTACCGATGGCAACAGGATTTTGTTGATTTCCGGACCTAATGCCGGTGGTAAGTCTGTTACATTGAAAACTGTAGGTATTAACCAATATATGCTTCAATGCGGATTTCTCCCGTTGGTTTATGATAATTCGCATTTCGGTATTTTCAACGATATTTTCATTGATATTGGCGATCAGCAAAGTATTGAGGATGACTTGAGCACTTATAGTTCTCACTTGCTCAATATGAAGCGTTTTATGGATGGCGCTCGTAATTCGTCTCTTATACTTATCGACGAGTTTGGTGGGGGAACCGAGCCTCAAATCGGTGGTGCTCTTGCTCAAGCTATCTTGCGTAATCTCAATTCCAAGAATGTTTATGCTGTAATCACAACACACTACACCAACCTCAAGCATTTTGCCGACAACGAGGACGGCATTGTCAATGCCGCCATGCTTTACGACCGGCAACTGATGCGACCGTTATTTCAGCTCTCTATCGGATATCCGGGGAGCTCTTTCGCCATTGAAATTGCAAGAAAAATTGGCCTTCCTGATTTTGTCGTCGATGAAGCTATGCAGATTGTTGGCAGCGACTACGTCAATCTTGACAAATATGTGCTCGATATTGCGCGTGATAGAAAATACTGGGATAACAAACGGCAGCAGATTCGCATTAAGGAAAAGAAAATCGACCGGGTGCTTGAGCAATATTCGGTTGAGTTAGACTCTTTGAAGCAGCAGCGAAAGGAGATTATTAAGAAAGCTAAAACCGATGCTTCAAATATTCTTGCTGAAGCTAACTCCACTGTCGAACGAACTGTACATGCTATTAAGAAGGCAAATGCCGAAAAGGAAAAAACCAAAGAGTTGCGTCGTCAGCTCGACGAGTTTAAACATAGGCTTAACGACAATTCGCTGAACGATTCCGAACTTGAAAAATTTGATAAAAAAATAAAAAGGAAAAAACCTGATAAAAAAGTCAAATCAACGGAAGTCGTGTTGCCCGAAATTGTTGTTGGTGATAATGTTACTATTGATGGTTCTGACTCTGTCGGTACAGTAATTTCTATCGAAGGGCAAAATGCATTGGTCGCTTTTGGTGCGCTTAGAACTAAAGCGAACCTGTCACGTCTGAAAGCTACGATTAGGAAAGCTTCTGTGGCAAAAGTCTCTTCTTTGGCTACCGAAATATCATACCGGGAATCGCGCGAACGACAGCTCAATTTCAAACAGGATATTGATGTTCGAGGTATGCGCAGCGACGAGGCTTTGCAGGCCGTCACTTATTTTATCGATGATGCTGTACGTTTCAATATATCTCGTGTCCGGATCCTTCATGGTACCGGCAATGGAATTTTGAGGCAAAATATTAGGGCATACCTCAATACTGTTGCCGTTGTTAAAAGTTTCCGTGATGAACATGTGCAGTTTGGCGGAGCTGGTATTACGGTCGTGGATATTAAGTAATACACCGGTCAACGCTTCTGTTTTACTCATTCTTTGCTTGTCGATATTATTTTGACTTTCACAAATTATTGTAGTAATTTTGTACTCTTATTGGATAATTTAATGGAAAATCAATCAGAAAAGCAATTCTTATTGGATAAACGTTATCTTCGCATGGCTGATATCTGGGCGGAGAACTCTTATTGCAAACGACGAAAAGTGGGGGCTTTGCTCGTTAAAGACAAAATGATTATTTCGGATGGTTATAATGGCACTCCTTCCGGGTTTGATAATGTTTGTGAAGATGGAGCCACCGGTTCTACTTTTCCTTACGTGCTTCATGCCGAGGCTAATGCAATAACTAAAGTGGCTCGGAGCAACAATAGCAGCGAAGGCGCCACCCTTTATGTTACCACTTCGCCTTGCATTGAATGTGCAAAACTCGTAATTCAGGCGGGAATTAAACGAATTGTGTATCGTGAATTGTATCGTGTTACCGATGGTGTCGAGCTTCTCCGTTCTGCCGGTATCGAATGTGTCCATTTATCTGATTGCTCTGACCGTAATTCTATTTGATATCTGCTATGGAACCTCAAAAAAATTATAAACACGCTGCTATTCCGCTGATTATTGCTGTCGCTTTGGCTGTAGGTATTTTCGTCGGCACTTATTTCAACACCAATTCTGGCGGATATCGTACGCTCGATGGTAAATTTAATTACTTACTTAATGTCATTGATCGTCAATATGTAGATACCGTTGATATTCACAATATTGTAGAACAGACAATCCCGAAACTGCTTTCAAATCTCGACCCGCACTCGGCATACATTCCGGCTGAGGATTTGAGCGATGTCAATAGTGAATTGGAAGGCTCTTTTTCTGGAATAGGTATCACGTTCTCCATGATGGCTGATTCTGTGACAATAGGTGAGGTCCTTCCTGGGGGGCCGGCCGAAAAAGTCGGTCTTAAAAATGGCGACCGAATTGTATCTGTCAACGATACATCTATTGTGGGTATGAAGCAAATGGATGTGCTTAAACGTATTAGAGGTGAGAAGCACACACAGGTCGATATTGGCATCAAGAGAAACTCTTCGGGAAATAAAATATTTAAATATTCCATAATTCGCGACGATATCCCGGTCAATACCGTTGATGTGGAATATATGATTGAACCGGAAATAGGATATATTCACCTCAACAAGTTTGGTAAAAATAGCTATTTCGAATTTCTGGCATCAATGCTCAAGCTGCGCAAGGATGGTGCAAGGCGATATATCATTGATGTTCGTGGCAATGGTGGTGGTCTTATGGAGCCATCTATTCAGATTGCTAATGAGTTCTTGAATAAGGATAACCTGATTGTGTTTACCCGAGGACGAGAACCGCGCAACGATTTCCAGTTTTGGAGCGATGGTAATGGCACTTTCCCGGAAGTCGAATTTGTTGTTCTCATTGACGAGGCTTCTGCTTCGGCAAGCGAAATATTTGCCGGTGCTATGCAAGACAACGATAGGGCTTTGGTTATTGGTAGGCGTACTTTCGGCAAAGGGTTGATTCAGCAACAAATTGATTTGCCCGATTCAAGCGCCATTCGTCTGACTGTTGGACGTTATTACACTCCGTCAGGGCGTTGCATCCAAAAGGACTTCAAACCTGGAAACGATGAAGAATACTCTATGGAAATATATAACAGATACCTTAATGGTGAGTTATACAGCAAAGATAGCATTAAAGTGAAATCCGATCAGATATTTGAAACCGTACACGGACGCAAAGTTTATGGTGGTGGTGGAATTATACCTGATATTTTTGTTCCGAACGACACTTCCGGTATTTCATCATACTACATCAATGTGGTAAATGCCGGCTTATTACAAAAATTTGCGTTCAATTATGCCGACTCTCACCGTGAAGCGTTGTCTAAATATTCTGATGTCAATGAACTTTTAAAAGCACTTCCGTCTGGCGACAATTTACTGTACGATTTCGTGCGTTACGCTGCTCAAAACGGTGTCGCTATTCGGTGGTATTATATTGAGCAATCACGTGTGCTGCTGATTAATCAGCTGCGGGCTCTCATAGCTCGTGAATTGTTTGGATTGCAAGGCTTTTACAAAGTCTATAATATGGATGATATTAATATTAAGGCCGCGGTAAAAGCTCTTAATGAGGGAAAAGCTGCAATTCCTATTGCCGATTTCAGTAAATGACGTATATTGATTCAAAATCAGAGCTGAGAGCCGGGATGAGGGCGCTGAAATGTTCCTTGTCGCCCGAATATAAAGCTGATGCCTCGGCGGTTATATTCCGTAAGATTCAGCAAATGCCTGAGTTTGCTGAGGCAAAGAAGATAATGATTTATCACTCTTTGTCCGATGAAGTTGTCACACACGATATTATTCCGCTTTGGGCGCGGAATAAGTCCGTTTATTTGCCTATTGTAGAGGGCGATGATATTGTGGTGGCTGCTTATTCTGCGCATAATGAATTGCAGGAGGGGTGCTTCGGTATTCTTGAACCGTCACGTGCCGATATCGTTTCTGAAAGTGAAATTGATACGATAGATTTGTGTATTGTTCCTGCTGTTGCGTTGTCACGAAAAGGTGAGCGGTTGGGACGTGGTAAAGGTTATTACGACAGATTCCTTTCCCGACATAATATCACTAAGATAGGAGTTTGTTTTGCTGAACAGTTGATTGACTCTATTCCGACAGAATCTACCGACGTACTGATGAATTTTGTGATTACAGACAAAGATTTTATTCACATCGGTTGAAAAATGTCTGTTATATCATATAATATATCAACATTTTTTCCGAAATTTGCATAAAATATAATTAATACTAATCATTCAATATATGGTAAAGAAAAGTGCATTACAGAAAGCACGTGCTTCATATCAACCTAAATTGCCTACTGCTCTCTGGGGAGCTGTAAAGGCAGTTGAAGGAGCACCTACTCAATCAGTCGCTAATCAGGAAGAAATTAAGGCTTTGTTCCCTAACACTTATGGTCTTCCAACAATCACATTCGAAAAAGATATTCAAACCAAGAACACTGCCCCTGTAAATGTAGGTGTTATTCTTTCCGGTGGTCAGGCTCCGGGTGGTCATAACGTTATCAGTGGTTTGTTCGATGGTATTAAAACTATCAATAAAAATAGCCGCCTTTACGGATTTTTAATGGGGCCCGGTGGGTTTGTTGACCACAATTATATTGAACTCACAGCCGATATCATCAAAGAATATCGAAATACCGGTGGATTTGACATTATCGGTAGCGGTCGCACAAAACTCGAAAAAGTTGAACAATTCGACAAAGGGCTTGAGATTCTTAAAAAATTAGATATCAAGGCTCTCGTTATTGTTGGTGGTGATGATTCCAACACCAATGCTGCCGTACTTGCTGAATATTATAAATCAATCAATGCCGGTGTGCAGGTTATAGGTTGTCCTAAAACTATCGATGGTGACCTTAAAAACGAAATGATTGAAACATCTTTCGGTTTCGATACAGCCACCAAGGTGTATAGCGAAGTTATTGGTAATATTCAACGCGATTGCAACTCTGCTAAAAAATACTGGCACTTTATCAAACTTATGGGTAGAAGTGCTTCTCATATCGCACTCGAATGTGCTTTGCAAACACAACCTAACTATTGCATTATCTCTGAAGAAGTCGAAGCAAACAATCTGACTTTGGCTCAGGTTGTTGATAATATAGCTGCTGTTATTGCAAATCGCGCTGAAAAAGGTAATAATTTCGGTACGGTACTCATCCCCGAAGGTCTTATTGAGTTTATACCGGCTATGAAAGCCCTTATCGCCGAACTTAATGATTTGCTCGCTGCAAATCCGCAATTTGCCACACTCGCTCCCGCTGCTCAAAGAGAATTTGTGCTCGCTAATCTGTCAAAAGATAACGCCGACACTTTTGCCTCGCTTCCTGAAGGTGTTGCACGTCAGTTGACTCTCGACCGCGACCCGCACGGAAATGTACAGGTATCACTGATTGAAACTGAAAAACTTCTGAGTGAAATGATTGGCAAACGTCTTGCACAATGGAAAGAGGAAGGAAAATATGTAGGCAAATTCGCAGCTTTACATCACTTCTTCGGTTATGAAGGTCGTTGTGCCGACCCGTCTAATTTCGATGCCGATTATTGTTATGCTCTCGGTTATAATGCAGCTATGCTAATCAATAGCGGTGCCACAGGATATATGTCATCTATTCGCAACCTCACTAATCCTTCTGTGCAGTGGTTGGCTGGCGGTATCCCAATCACCATGATGATGAATATGGAACGTCGCCATGGAGCTATGAAACCCGTTATACAAAAAGCACTTGTTGATTTGAATGGTAAAGCATTCCTCAAGTTCGCATCTCAACGCGATAAATGGGCGGCTGAGACATGCTATATGTATCCAGGTCCTATCCAATATTTTGGTCCTGCCGAAGTTTGCGACCAACCTTCACGCACTCTGTATTACGAGCAAGGTGGTAAATAATAATTGTAAATTATAATAATTGACCTCTTGCGATTTACTCGTCAGAGGTCAATTTTTGCACCGTTTCTGCAATGAGCATTTCAGACAAACAATTCTTGAAACCATTTCGCCACGCACTCCTGTTTGTGGCGTTTACTTTGTTTTCTGTTAATTCAGCTCATGGATTCTCCCTTGCCCTCGATTCCATCGCCACTTGGGGTAAGTTCCCGCGATTTTGTGTAAACACTTATCGGTGGGGCGATAAATTCTTCAATTCCTACGATTCTGTTTTTGTGGTTGGTACAGGCAATAAATTTAACGTCAAAATTAAGTCCGATAGTTGGTTTGACTACTATGCTTTCGATTTTGATAACAACACCACCATGAACATGGTATCTTTGCCATGTACATCGTTAGGTCTGCATCTCACATATCTTGCCGTATCAGCCGGTTATGACATAAACATAGGCAAGTATTTTGGCGGACAGGAACAAGTGAGAGAGCGATTTAAATTCTCATTCAATTGCAGTCTGTTTGGTGCCGATTTCTACTATTTAAGCAACGATATCGGAACGAGAATCACCCGATTCGGACAGCGGCACCATGTCCGGAGTATGGATTTGGATTTTAAAGGAATCAACAACTATTCCTGGGGACTCGACACCTATTATTTCTTCAACCATAAGCGTTATTCACAAGGTGCTGCCTTTGCCTACAGCAAGATTCAACGAAAAAGTGCCGGCACTTTTTATGCAGGGTTGTCTATATGGATGCAACACTTTAAGTTCAATTTCTCGGAATTGTCCGATGATATGAAAGCCATAATACCACTGCAGGCAACCGATTATCAATATGCTGTGAGAAACCACAACTACGCCGTTAAAATTGGCTACGCATATAACTGGGTTTTCAAAAAAAATTTTCTACTTGCTGTGAGCGAAGCTCCCACATTCGGATTGCGACACGGTTACATCAATTCCCCCGACCAGATTAAAAACAGTTTTGCCATGTACAACAAGCTGAAGATATCATTTGTGTATAATTACAAAAAATTCTTCACAGGCATAATAGGTTATCATGAAGCAGGATTGATTTACGACAAACAGCATGCACTCATCAACATGATGATGGGAGCCGAAATGGTCGCCGGCTACCGCTTCAACCTATGGTAATCATCGCCTTTCC
>JAFLTZ010000081.1 GCA_022509045.1 Muribaculaceae bacterium
AGCAATGAAGATGGAAAATAACATCAATGCTTCGAAAGATGGTGTGATAAAATCAATACTTGTAAATAAAGGTGATTCTGTACTCGAAGGTACTGACTTGCTCGTAATTGAATAATACGATGGATTTTATCTTGCAAAATTTTTATGAGTTCTGGAAGTTTACAGGCTTCTATAACTTGATGGACACCCCGCAGTGCTTGATAATGATATTGGTGGGTCTATTCTTCCTATATCTTGCAATTAAGCATGATTTTGAGCCAATGCTCTTAGTGCCAATTGGTTTTGGTATATTAATCGGTAATATTCCATTTACCCCGGGTATGGAGATTGGTATTTATGAGGAGGGGTCAGTGTTAAATATTCTATATGGTGGTGTGCGCTATGGATGGTATCCTCCATTGATTTTCTTAGGTATTGGAGCAATGACCGATTTTGGTGCACTTATTGCAAATCCTAAGTTAATGCTCGTTGGCGCTTCTGCCCAATTTGGTATTTTTGGCGCTTACATCGTTGCTCTTGCATTAGGATTTGAACCTGACCAAGCCGCAGCTATTGGTATTATTGGTGGTGCTGATGGTCCTACTGCTATTTTCTTGTCATCGAAATTGGCTCCTAACTTGATGGGTGCTATTGCAGTGTCAGCTTACTCATATATGGCATTAGTGCCGGTAATTCAGCCACCTGTAATGAAGTTGCTTACTACTAAGAAAGAACGCTTGATAAAGATGAAACCTGCTCGCGCGGTATCACAAAACGAAAAGATTTTATTCCCGATTATCGGTTTGCTACTCACATGTTTTGTAGTGCCGTCAGGTCTTCCATTGTTGGGAATGCTCTTCTTTGGTAACCTTCTTAGAGAAAGTGGAGTAACTACACGTTTGGCTAAAACAGCAAGTAATGCACTAACAGACACAGTTACTATCCTTTTGGGTATGACTGTGGGAGCTTCAACTCAAGCATCACAATTCTTGACAATAGATACTATTAAGATATTTGCACTTGGTTTCATGGCATTTATCATAGCATCTTCATCAGGCGTGTTATTTGTTAAAGTGTTTAATTTGATTTTGCCGGCCAATAAAAAACTTAATCCACTTATTGGTAACGCAGGTGTATCAGCTGTTCCAATGTCAGCACGTATTTCCAATAATATGGGTTTGAAATATGATCCAACTAATTATTTGTTAATGCATGCTATGGGTCCGAATGTGGCTGGTGTTATCGGTTCTGCTGTTGCCGCCGGTACTCTCTTGGGATTCCTTGGATAATAATAAGGATAATGTATTTTAATATGGCTCGAGTTAAATTCGAGCCATATTTTTTATACCTGTTGTATATGTAAACAATATGAATGCGTATTGAAGTATCAATTCAATTTATTAATTTTGTATTCATTAAGTTTCATTCACATTTAAGATATGATACAAGTAGATTTTACAATAGTAAAGAATAATAAATTGGGTAACGGATTTGGACTTCTTATTCTTGAAGCTCCGGAGGTGGAATTATGTGCGTTACCTGGTCAATTTGTTCAGGTATATGTTCCAGACTCCCCTAAAACATTTTTACGCCGACCAATTTCGATATGTAACATTGAAGATAATAAGTTGTGGCTATTGATTCGTAATGCCGGGCATGGTACGGAGCACTTATTAAATATGTCATGCGGTTCTAAATTGAATGTTATTATACCCCTCGGGCGTGGATTTAAAATTCCGTCAGATTTTAATTCATTTAGGCCATTATTAGCGGGAGGTGGAGTAGGTGTGGCGCCATTGTTATATTATGGCATAAAACTCAAAGAATTAGGATGCAAACCGTCATTTTTACTTGCAGCAAAAACTAAGTCACAATTGCTATTGATTGATGAATTCTCAAAGTATGGAGATGTATATATTTCCACAGATGATGGTTCATGTGGAGAAAAGGGATTGATAACAGAAAACTCTGTATTGATGTCAAATGCATTTAATTATGTTGGATGTTGTGGACCAATGCCGATGATGAAAGCTATACATAACGTAGCTAACAAATTGGGTGTTGAATGTGAAGTTAGTCTTGAAAATTTGATGGGATGCGGAATCGGTGCATGTTTATGCTGTGTGGAAGATACTAAAGATAGTGGTAACGTGTGTGTATGTAAAGAGGGTCCTGTGTTTAATATTGAAAGATTGAAATGGTAGATTTAAATGTCAATATAGGTGGATTACACCTTAAAAATCCGGTGCTTACTGCATCCGGTACATTCGGTTTCGGAGAAGAATATTCCGATTTAGTGGATATAAATGCGCTTGGTGGTATTATAGTAAAGGGCACAACGCTTTATGAAAGGCAAGGGAATCCATATCCGCGTATGGTAGAGACTCCATCGGGAATGCTTAATGCCGTTGGTTTACAAAATAAGGGATACGACTATTTTGAGCAGAATATTTATCCACGAATTAAAGATTACGATACGAATGTAATTGTTAATGCATCAGGCTCATGTGAAAGTGATTATGTGGAATTATGTTCTAAACTCGACACTCTTGATAAAATACCTGCCATTGAATTAAATATTTCGTGCCCAAATGTAAAACAGGGTGGAATGGCATTCGGTACTAACTCGGATAGTGCACACGCAATTGTGAAAGCCTGCCGTGAAGTATATAATAAAACTCTAATTGTTAAGCTATCGCCTAATGTTACATCAATTGTAGATATTGCAAAAGCAGTAGAAGATGCCGGTGCTGATGCTGTTTCTCTTACGAATACATTTCTTGGGATGGCAATAAATGTGGAAACACGTAAACCATATTTAAGTACAATCACAGGTGGACTATCAGGCCCATGTATTCGGCCGATTGCTGTTAGGATGGTATGGCAAGTTAGTAAAGGTGTAAATATTCCGGTGATTGGTCTTGGCGGAATAATGGATGGGCGTGATGCTGTTGAATTTCTTTTAGCCGGAGCTTCTGCAGTAGAAGTTGGTACAGCAAACTTTGTAGATCCGTCTGTAACAATAAAAATCGTTAAATATATTGAAGAATATCTCTTGCGCCAAGGATGTAGTTCTGTTAGAGAACTCATAGGCGGAATGATTTAATGTTGAAATATTTTTATCGAAAAATGATAAAAATTCTCATAAATTGCGTAACTTTGCAATGGAATTTATGTAATCATAAATTATGACGGTGGTTCATATAGAAATTAAGTTTATTCATATTAATTCTATCGTCATATCAAAGACGAATGTTTCGGGAATATTTCCGAAAATAGGTTCTACACCGCTAATCAAAAATAACTACAATATCTGCGTCGGACAAGCACAGGAAGAAATCCCAGCGAGTCCGACGTTCGCTTTTAATTAATTCAATATGTCACAGTTAAGATTTAAAGTCGTTGAAGAAGCGTTCAATCGCAAAGCGATTGAAGTGAAAATGCCACAAGAGAATCCGAGTAAGTATTACGCAAAGTTTGTTTTTAATAAAGCAAAAATGTATCAATATTTACCAAGCAAAACATATAAAGACCTCGTTGATGCTATTGATAATAAACGCTCAATTAATCGTGAACTTGCAGATAGTGTTGCTGCCGGAATGAAACAATGGGCAATTGATAATGGTGCGCGCCATTATACGCATTGGTTTCATCCATTAACTGATGGTACTGCAGAAAAGCATGATTCATTTATTGAGCATGACGGAAAAGGAGGTGTTTTGGAAGAATTTTCCGGTAAATTACTTGTGCAGCAGGAACCTGATGCATCGAGTTTCCCTAATGGCGGTATTAGAAATACGTTCGAAGCCCGTGGTTATTCCGCGTGGGATATTTCTTCACCGGTGTTTATTATGGATAATACATTATGTATTCCTACCATTTTCATTTCATATACTGGTGAATCGCTTGACTATAAAACGCCATTGTTACGTGCATTAAATAGCGTTGATAAAGCTGCTACGGCAGTCGCTAAATTTTTTGATCCGGAAGTTCGTCATGTTAATTCATTTTTAGGGTGGGAACAAGAATATTTTTTAGTTGATGAATCATTATATAGTGCACGACCGGATTTAGTCCTTACCGGAAGAACTCTTATGGGACATGAGAGTGCAAAGAATCAGCAACTTGAAGACCACTATTTTGGTGCAATTCCTTCACGAGTAGAATCATTTATGCTTGATTTGGAAATTGAATGTCATAAACATGGTATTCCTGCAAAAACACGTCATAATGAAGTGGCTCCCAATCAGTTTGAACTTGCTCCTATCTTTGAGGAAACAAATCTTGCAAATGACCACAATCTGTTGTTGATGTCATTAATGAACGAGGTGGCTCGTCGTCATAATTTCAGAGTATTATTGCATGAAAAACCGTTTGCCGGTGTAAATGGCTCAGGTAAACACAATAACTGGAGCCTTGGTACGGATAAAGGTGTGCTACTTTTTGCGCCCGGCAAAACACCAATGGATAATTTACAATTTATTACATTCATCGTAAATGTAATGGCTGCTGTGCATCGGCATAATGGTTTGTTGAAAGCCTCTATCGCATCGGCTACTAATGCACATCGCTTGGGTGCAAATGAAGCACCGCCTGCAATAATATCCATGTTTATGGGTTCTCAGCTTTCGGAAATGTTAAACCGTATGCTTAATGAAGATACTGATGAACTTATTGCTATTTCCGGAAAAGAAAGAATGAAGCTAAACCTTTCGCAAATTCCTGAAATATTGGTTGACAATACCGACAGGAATCGTACATCGCCATTTGCTTTTACCGGTAATAGATTTGAATTCCGTGCAGTCGGCTCTTCTGCAAATTGTGCATCGGCAATGATTGCTTTGAATGCAGCAGTAGCAGAGCAATTGTTTGATTTTAAAGAAAAGATAGATGCAAGAATCAGTAAAGGAGAAACTCTTATTCATGCTTTACTTCAAGAGCTTCGTGTTTTGATTCAACTATCAAAACCGATTCATTTCGATGGTAATGGTTATAGCGATGAATGGAAGGTAGAGGCTGCAAAAAGAGGTCTTGATTGTGAAGTGTGTCCTCCTAAGATTTTTGATTCATATCTGAGTGACTCAAGTATTAAGATGTTTACTTCGACGGGGGTATTCAGTGAACGTGAACTTATTGCTCGTAATGAAGTGAAGTGGGAAACATATACTAAAAAAGTTCAGATTGAAGCTCGTGTATTGGGCGATTTGGCTCTAAATCATGTGTTGCCTGTTGCAACTCGTTATCAATCAATTCTGTTGGATAATATATTCAAAATTAAAAGTTTGTTTGACGAGAATAAGTCTAAAGAATTGGCATCAAATGATATGGAACTCATTGAAAGTATTTCATATCATATATCTCGTATCCGCAAAGATGTAAATGAAATGGTAGAGGCAAGAAAAAATGCCAATTCAATTTCCGACGAAAAAGAGAAAGCAATTGCATATCATGATAATGTACTCCCGTATTTCGATAAGATTCGATATAGCATTGACAAGCTTGAGTTGATGGTTGATAATGAAATGTGGCCACTTCCAAAATATCGAGAGCTGCTCTTCATAAGATAATATTAATGCTGTATCTTAATGGAAAATCTTAAACACGAGTGCGGTATAGCAATTGTAAGGCTCCGGAAGCCATTACAATATTATAAAGAGAAATATGGCACGGAGTTCTATGGATTGCAAAAAATGTATCTCCTTATGGAGAAGCAGCACAATCGTGGTCAAGAAGGAGCCGGAATAGGATGTATCAATTTTGATTCAGTGCCAGGTACGGAATATATCTTCCGAGAACGTGCTGAGGGGAATGGTGCAATTCAAGAGATATTCGCAAATATTCACAATGATATTGAGAATAAAGGCGTTGACGAATCAATTCCGTTTTTAGGAAACGTTTATTTGGGTCATTTACGGTATAGTACTACCGGTAGGTCCGGGATAAAACATGTGCATCCGTTTTTGCGTAGAAATAATTGGCGAGCAAGGAATTTGATGCTTTGTGGAAATTTTAATCTCACAAATGTTGATGATGTCCTTTCAAATATGGTTATGCATGGTCAACATCCGAGGCTTAATGCAGATACCTTTATTTTACTTGAACAGATAGGGGCTGCACTTGACAATGAAAGTCAGTCGTTGTACGATAAACTTCATGCCGAGGGTTGGAATGGTTTGGCTATCGCTAATGAGATATCGCATCGAATTGATTTAAGAAATGTACTCAGAAAAGTAGCACCAACGTGGGACGGAGGTTTCGTCATATGTGGTGCTACCGGCAGCGGTGATGCTTTTGCACTTCGTGACAAACATGGAATTCGTCCTGCTTTCTATTATTTTGATGAAGAGATTTGTGTAATTGCATCTGAACGGCCTGTTATTCAGACTGTGATGAATATAAAAGATGCAGAGTCTGTCGTAGAACTCCCCCCCGGTTCGATGATTCTGGTTAGGTCGGATGGTAGTGTTGTGGTAGAAGATATCCTCGGAGAGGCTGAAAACAAACGTTGTTCCTTCGAACGGATATATTTTTCGAGAGGTGGTGATAAAGATATATATCACGAAAGGAAACAATTGGGGATACAACTTACAAAACAGATTCTTAAATCTATAGATTATGATATAGATAACACTGTATTTTCATTTATTCCAAATACTGCTGAATTAGCATTTATTGGAATGATGGAAGGTGTGGAGCAGTATCAGAATATGGTTAAGACTCAAAAAATTGCTTTGTTAAATAGCACGTCTCCCAATTTTATAAATGATATATCAGATATTTTGTCACACAAAATACGCGATGAGAAAATTGCGTTTAAAGATATAAAATTACGCACATTTATTTCGGAAGGGACTTCACGAAATGACCTCGCTGCACATGTATATGACGTTACTTACGGCGTAGTTCGTCAAGATGCTGATAATATTGTAGTAATCGATGATAGTATTGTCAGGGGAACGACACTCAAGCAGTCAATTATTAAGATGCTTGCAAGGTTGGGACCTAAAAAGATTATTGTTGTTTCCTCCTCTCCTCAAGTACGTTTCCCTGATTACTATGGCATAGATATGTCTCGTCTTAATGAGTTTTGTGCTTTCAGAGCAGCTATTGAGTTGCTAAAAGAGAGAAGAGATGATGACATCATTAATAATGTTTATGAGCAATGTAAACTGATTGCCTTTAAATCTCTTGATGAGCTACATGGATATGATAATCCTGTAAAGGAGGTTTATTGTCATTTTACAGATGAAGAACTTTCGGCAAAGATTGCTGAGATGCTTACACCTGATGATGTTAATATTCCGGTGGAATTGGTGTATCAAACCATTGAAGGATTACATAAAGCAATTCCGGATAATCCCGGCGATTGGTATTTTTCCGGTAATTATCCAACACCTGGTGGGCTGCGGATGTGCGCACGTGCTTTTGTTAATTTTTTTGAAGGAAATTTGCTAAAACGATAGCAAATGTGTAGATTCGTGTATGTTTCTTGAGCAAAATATAAACTTTTTATTACGTTGTTCCGAGGTGTTGTTATTTACGATAATGCTCGGAGCAATATTTATTTTGCAACGGAAGGTTGCGCGGCAACAGCAAAAGATTATTGATACGGCAGCTATCATATCAAATCTTGAAGATATGTTGCATTCCAACAGTACGCTTTTAGGCTCGAAACAGACACTTATGCGTAACATGTTGTTCTCCAAATTTGAAGCTATAAGTGCGTTTTGTGAACAATATTTTGAGTTTAATGGTTCGAACGTTGACAAGCAGCGGCTGTTTCTTGAGGTCAAACGACAAGTAGATAAACTTCGTGCAGATGATTTTATGGTAGATTTGCAGAAACTTATTAATAGTTGCGAGAACAATATTATTAAGCGAATTTCAGAACAGGTGCCTGATATTAAAGATATAGATATCAAAATTTTAGTTTATTCTATTGTGGGATTCCGGGCAAAGGCAATCTGTACCTTTTTGGATATCTCACAATCAAACTTATATACTCGACGTTCTCGATTGATAAAGAAAATCGAGGGGGCAG
>JAFLTZ010000082.1:0-2614 GCA_022509045.1 Muribaculaceae bacterium
AAGCTGACAAAGGAATTCAAAGAGCTATTAGTGCTGAAGAATGTAGAGAATTTTTAATCGCCCTCTTCCTAAAACTAAAATGATTTCTTCTTTACCGGAGTTAGGAAGAGATGTTGTGATGTTAGTTCTCTGTCTGGGAGGAATAAATAAATAGTGTTGATCTTTTTAATCTAAAGAAGAATTATCAAAATGGCATAATCTCTTAGACATAGTAGATCATGCCTATATGGAAATGAGGTTAGGACCTTTCTTACAACCTATTATAGGGGCCTTACATGAACTCTTTTATGATTTCAAAAGCCATTCATAGGCAGGTATAATCTCTATCTTACAGCCGTCAACCGTAACGCTGTCGCGTTCGTTATCCGTAATCAAATACAGATTCTTACAGCGAGTCGCTTTCGAAGCCTGTACGAGTGCATTGATCTCTCTTTTTCGGGTCTTCGGGTCTGTAATATTGTATGCAACCTGATATAACTGTAGAGCCTTATTGTCTTTGCACAGAACAAAGTCAACCTCTTTGGAACGAGAGCCTTTTTTATAGTAGTAGATATCATCGTTGTTATATTTGGCCCGACGGCGAAGTTCAAGATAGATTATGGTTTCAAGTCTCCAGCCTACATTTTCCCCAGCAAATGCATCGACTCTGTTATTCATGATTGCCACATCTACCGTATAAAGTTTGTTGTCTCTCACTCTCACTTTGCTTTTTGGTGAGTACTTGCACAGACTCAAAAGGAGATATGCTGTCGTAAGATGCTTAATATAATTATTTACCGTAGGAATGGACTTAATACCAAACACCTCCGCTAAATTTCCGGAAGAGGGAATTGTCGGAGCTACATTCATTAGATGATTGGCAAAGCTTTCGAATATAGCGAAATAGCGCAGTTTGTATCGCGTCTTGATGTCGCGTTCCAAAATATCACTGACCAAATCACTCACATATCGACGATTATTATTTTCAACCAGCAACTCCGGGAAACCGCCCTGCTTCATGTACTCATCAAATGCGGAACGGCGCAATCCCTCAGCCCGCGTGGAAAGTGTAGAAATATCAATCCCTTTATATGTGCAAAATTCCAAAAATGAAAACGGATATAATTCAATGGTAGCATGTCTGCCGGTCAGATGAGTGGACAACTCACTGCTGAGTAATTTTGCATTTGACCCTGTGATGATGATTTTCATCCCCTGCCGCAACAGACGATTAACGAAAAGATGCCACCCGCTCACGTTTTGGGCCTCATCCATAAAAAGATGAGTGAACTCGCCATTGATTTTGTATAGGACTTCAAGAATGTTGTTCAAATCTTTGGACGTAATGTTTTCAAAACGTTCATCGTCGAAATTGACATAGGCATATTTCACACCGGCACGCTGCAACAGATTAAAGCAAAGCGTGGACTTGCCGCTACGTCGAACACCGATGACAACTTGTGCCTGATTGCTGTTCAGATTCACAAGATCCTCCTCTTTTCTGTAGCAGAACTGTAATTTTGATTTATATAACAATTCCTCCTTCTGCTCTGTCAGGACCAGTTCCAATGTTCTTTTATCTATCATAATCAAATAGTTTTATGAGGCAAAGATACGACAAATTTTCATATAAACAATCTTATTGTGCGTAAAAATAGTGTTGCAAACTTTCTTATTATGCAATTATTATATATTTGTAATTTCTTATTGTGACAATTACGTTGCCAATAAACTTTTTTACTTTGCAAATAATTCACCTTTCTATTTTTCTTATCCTAACGAAACATTCTCTTCTTGCCGCGCCGTCTCGGTTTTACAAGTGCTATAGGCGGGCAGCGTAAAATACCGCGATTGAACAACGACCGCTCAATAATTGAATCGTTGATAAAATTAAATAACACCATTTTTTTGTAGTTTCAAAGAAAAGTTTTTATATTTGCGTTTGTGGTATTGTTTCTGAACGGGACCTTATCACTGACATGTTTTAAAAAGCGTTTATCGGCGCTCATTTGACGTGTAGAAATCTGGAAAATTTCAAAAGGGGTCAAATTGAGCAGTGATGGATGCCTTTCGTTGGTGTATATCGCTTTGATATGACCATACTTTGCGTGAGGCTCTAACTGCTCGTTTCATCCCGAAAGGCAATCCAGAGCCTCTATACGTGAGACGAGTAGAGATACAGACTCTCACGCTTTCATTTAATATCATGGCATGTGGAGAGTTGGTGCCTGCATTTTATTTAAAGTAATATGAAAAATTTAGAAAATTTTGACAGAGTTGCTCATCTCCGCAATGAGAAAAAAGAGAAAAATCCGGGCCGTGAGGTTATTCCATTGAAATACGACGATGCCAATGATTTCCGCGAGGGGTTGGCCAGGGTGGGAGTGAACGACAAGTATGGTTTTATCGATAAGACGGGACAAGAGGTGATTCCGTTGAAATACGACTATGTCGGTTCTTTCAGTGAAGGGCTAGCCTGGGTAGAATGTGACAGCGAGTATGGCTTTATCGATAAGACGGGACAAGAGGTGATTCCGTTGAAATACGACTGTGTCGGTTCTTTCAGTGAAGGGTTGGTCTGGGTAGTATTGAACGGCAAATATGGTTATATCGATAAGACGGGACAAGAGGTTAT
>JAFLTZ010000082.1:2714-8018 GCA_022509045.1 Muribaculaceae bacterium
GGCAAATATGGTTATATCGATAAGACGGGACAAGAGGTTATTCCGTTGAAATACGACAATGCTTGGCCTTTCCGCGAAGGGCTGGCCAAGGTAAAATTGAACGGCAAGTATGGTTTTATCGATAATACGGGCCGAGAGGTTACTCCGTTGAAATACGACGATGCCAGTGATTTCAGTGAAGGGCTGGCCGGGGTATCATGTGACGACAAGTATGGTTTTATCGATAAGACGGGAAAAGAGGTTATTCCGTTGAAATACGACGATGCCAATGATTTCCGCGAAGGGCTGGCCAAGGTAAGATGTGACGGCAAGTGTGGCTTTATCGATAATACGGGCCGGGAAGTCATTCCGTTGAAATACGACTGGGTTGAGTGTTTCAGCGAAGGGCTGGCCGTGGTGGGATTGAACGGCAAGTATGGTTATATCGATAAGACGGGACAAGAGGTCATTCCGTTGAAATACAACGATGCTTACTCTTTCAGCGAAGGGCTGGCCAGGGTAGAATTGAACGGCAAGTATGGTTATATCGATAAGACGGGACAAGAGGTTATTCCGTTGAAATACAACGATGCCAGTGATTTCAGCGAAGGGCTGGCCAGGGTAGAATTGAACGGCAAGTATGGTTTTATCGATGCGTTAGAATAAATTTCTTCAAATAACGTTAAAGATTTTAACAGCCTTTGTTATAGTAATATATGACAAAGGCTGTGATTTTAATCAGGGTAAGCACCCGGCATCGGAAACTTGAACAACAGATGCAGGAGGTTGTTAGAGATGTGGAGCTATTAGTTCAATATTTTTCATTAATTTCGCGGACTTTTTCAAAAAATTTTAAAAATTCAAGATATTATTATAAAATTTTATGCAAAATATTTGGTGGTATTATAAATTCTTGTTAATTTTGCACACAAATAGTAACGTAGATATAAAATATATATACCCCATACAAATTAAAATTTATCAATTGCCTAATAAGACAAAAGCAACAACAAATAAGTGAATCATAGGTTAGGAATCCGGTAGCTCGTGAGAGTCTCCGGACTTCGTTTTTTTAGGACCTTGTTATCTTGGATTTACTCCCCACATCAGTTTGCTCCGTAATGTAGCAGCGAATGAATGTTCACGTTGCTTAAGAATATGAACGCATACCGGAGCTTTCTTGATGTAAATTTCGGAATCGGCAGGCAGAATCACGGATTTTCCGTCGCAACTCAGGCGATAGCTACTCGAACGCGATTCCACTTTTACAGAAATCTCGCTACTGTCGGTTATAACCAAAGGACGCATCGTGAGAGAGTGTGCTGCGATTGGGGTGACAACGAACGATTGAGATTGAGGAGCCAATATCGGTCCGCCAACGCTTAAGTTGTAGGCTGTACTTCCGGTGGGAGTGGCGACAATGAGCCCGTCGCTTTGATATGTTGCAAGAAAGTTGTTGTTAAGCGAAGTGTATAGTGTTATCATGGAGGCTGTGTCGGCTTTCAATATTGCTATTTCGTTGAGGGCAAAAGTTGCATAGTTCAGTGTGTTGCACGATGTGCGCACAGTGAGCTGAGAGCGGACCTCTTCTACCAAATTCCCGGACAATAAATCCATTATTGCAGACGGAATTTCCTGTGGAGTTACATCGGCAAGGTAACCCAATCCACCGGTGTTGATTCCCAAAATAGGTATGTCGTGTGGCGCCACCCTGCCGGCGGTGCGAAGAAAGGTGCCATCGCCCCCTACACTTATTACAGCATCTACCGGCGGCAATGGACTATCGGCCTCCAACACTTCACCGATTGCAGGTTTAAAGCCCATTGAGTCGGTCATATAGTTGTAAAAACTTCTTTCCACCACAGATTCCACACCATGGCGAAACAGTTCCGTGAACAAATTGTGTATTGCTTCCGGATTAGAATTCTGATAGCAACTGCCAAATATTATGATACGCATAAAATGCCGCTAATAATTTTGTATGCAATGTTTATTAATATTAATTTTGTAGTGTGTAAAGTTACATCTTTCTAAGAAGAAATTTATATATAACGATGATAAATTTAAGTGTTAATATAAATAAGGTGGCTACATTGCGTAATGCGCGAGGAGGAAATGTGCCGGATGTTGTTCAATTTGCCATAGATTGTGAGCGTTTTGGAGCAAACGGAATAACCGTGCATCCTCGCCCCGATGAACGTCATATCCGCAGGGATGATGTTATAAAATTACGTTCGGTAGTGACAACAGAATTTAATATAGAGGGTTATCCTTCAGATGACTTTATAAAATTGGTACTCATGGTGAAACCGGCTCAAGTCACGTTGGTGCCGGATGCTCCGGCTCAGCTCACAAGCAATCACGGGTGGCAGGTTATAGGTTGTGAAGAATTTATTACTTCTGTTGTTGATACATTCCATGAGGAGGGTATTCGCACAAGTATCTTTGTGGAGCCTGACGCAGATATTATAAAGGCCGCGGCTACCACCGGTACGGACCGCATAGAACTTTACACAGAACCATACGCTGCTAATTTTGATATTGATGCCGAAAAGGCCATTGCACCGTATATCGAAGCATCGAAGGTGGCTCACAGTTGTGGATTGGGTGTCAATGCAGGGCATGATTTAAATCTCAAAAATCTGCATTTTTTTGCGAATAATCTACCGTATCTGGCAGAAGTGTCGATAGGTCATGCTCTCATTTCCGATGCGTTGTATATGGGAATCGACAATACAATAAAGGCGTATAAAAAAGCTGTTGTGAAAGATAAATGATTGAAAAAACGTAAATAATACTGAAATGAGTACAATTTTGAATTCTGTTTTGCTAATGGTGCAAGGTATAGAGCCGTCGAATACGGATGCGTATGCCCAAGCCACTGATGCTGCCGTTCAGCATTTGTCTGTGTGGGATTTGTGTCTAAAGGGAGGGTTTATTATGATTCCTCTTGCCTTGATGGCAATTATAAGCATATATGTGTTTGTAGAACGCTTTCTTGCTATCAAAGCTGCTGCAAAAGAGGATAATCTCTTTATGGTTAAGATTAAGGACTATATCGTAGATGGTGAAATTGAGGCAGCGCGCACCTTGTGTCGTCGTACAGACACACCGTATGCACGCCTGATAGATAAAGGAATTAGTCGTATCGGTCGTCCTACTGCCGATGTTCAGGTGGCAATCGAAAATGTTGGAAATCTCGAAATAGCACGTCTTGAAAAAGGCTTTCCCTGGCTTGCTACAACTGCGGCCGGAGCGCCTATGCTCGGATTTCTTGGTACGGTGACCGGTATGGTGCAGGCGTTTTTTGCACTTGCAAGTGCAGGCGGCAGTGCAAATATCAGCATCCTCGCGAATGGTATTTATGAAGCATTGACTACTACAGTAGGAGGTTTGATTGTAGGTATAATTGCACTGTTTGCATATAATTATTTAGTGGCTCGCATCAATAGTGTGATGACGCAACTCGAGGCGAAGACTCTCGAATTTATGGACTTGCTCAACGAACCAATTAAATAAATCTTTTGAAGATATGTCTTTGCGAAAACAGCACGAAATGACCACAGCTTTCAGCTTGGCTTCAATGAGCGATGTGATTTTTCTATTGCTTATCTTCTTTATGGTTACATCTACATTTGTATTTCCTACGGCTCTCGAAGTTAACTTGCCTCAAAGTGGTCAGCAAACGGCAATTAAGCCGGGAACGCGTGTTTACATTGATAAAGAATTGAATTTTTTTGCATCGTATGGCAATCAGGAGCCTCAACCGATAGAATCGGACGCGTTATTTAATTTTTTGTTGCTGACACAGGAGCAGGAGCCGGGAAGTTTCATCGCCCTATATGCCGATGAAGAAGTTCCGTATGGCAAAGTTGTGGAAATCCTTGATAAGGCAGCAAAGGCTAATCTAAAGATGGTGCTTGCTACAAAACCTGTCAGGAGTGATAATTTGAGAAAATAGGATGCTAATATTATGCGGAGTGATAATTCACAGATATACAAGGAAGAAGATAACCGCCGCAATAGGTTGATTGCTGCAGTTGTTACATTCGGTGTGTGTGTGGTGGTAACAGTCGTTCTGCTATTGGCAAAAATCTCATATCAAAATTTTGATGAACCGGATACCCCTGAATGTGAAATTCTCTTCGGTGGAGAGTATGTAATGTTGGGAAATTATGCCGATAACAGGTTGTCGGTTCCTGCCGCTGCTCAATCTCAAGAATCATCGGAAGAGTCTTATGATATGACTGATGCCGGAAGTTCGAATTCTTCATCGGAGATAATATCTACTAATGAAGAAAGTGAAATGCAGGTAATGCCTCGCGAGGAAAAAAGCGGTCCTACGAAAGAAGAATTGGAACAAATAGAGAAAGAAAAACAGCGTAAAGAAGTACAATCAAAAATTAATAAACGAGTAAGTTTTAACAGTACCGGAAAATCTGATGGTAGTGCAGGAGTGCCAAATGGAAAGGTTGACGGTTCTGAAATTACGGGTTCAGCGAGTTTTAGCCTTAAAGGGCGCAGTGCAGAATACTTTGGTATGCCTTCGAGTGGTGTTGATGGCAAAGTGGTGATTAGCGTCAGAGTAAATCCGCAAGGACAGGTTGTGCAGGCAACTTATGAGAGCGGCACGGGTTCTGCTGCTGCCAGTATGAGTGTGCGTCGCAGCTGCGAAGAAGCCTCACTAAAATCAAAATTCAATGTGGCGCGCGATATTACAACCGACCAGATTGGCACAATAACCTGGACTTTTGAATAACAAATAAAATTTCGAATATGGAAGTAGGAGATAAGGTACCTGATTTATTGGGAAAAGATGCCAATGGCAAAGAAGTGAGATTGAGTGATTATCCCGGAAAGACTATAGCACTATATTTCTATCCGAAAGATAATACGAGTGGATGCACAGCTCAAGCTTGTAGTTTGCGTGATGCATATCACGATTTGATTGATGCCGGTTATCAGGTGATAGGTGTGAGTGTAGATTCGGAGGCGTCGCATCAGAAATTTGCGTCAAAACACAACCTGCCGTTTCCATTGATAGCAGATACAGAGCATCGGTTAGTGGAACAAATGGGAGTGTGGGGAGAAAAATCAATGTACGGTCGTAAATATATGGGTACATTCCGCACCACATTCATTATATCTGCAGACGGTAAGATTCAGCGAATTTTTACTCCAAAAGAGATAAAAACTTCAAACCACGCCCAACAGATACTTGGAGAATAAATACAAAAAGGGAATCAGCCGTTCGACTGATTCCCTTTTTCTGTCGGGGTGACTGGATTCGAACCAGCGACCACACGCCCCCCAGACGTGTACTCT
>JAFLTZ010000083.1 GCA_022509045.1 Muribaculaceae bacterium
CCGGTTTTGTACCGGGCTCTTTCATTTTAATCTTAATTTATACGACTCCATAACAGTAGTTGGTATCGAATAGCTATATGGACAACATCATATCCATGGAAAACCAATCCGGAACCACACACGACTCGGTTATTATAACTTCACTTTGAGAGATTTGCCTCGGTGAATTGTTTTTGAGAGTAGCCTTTTGCCGTGGTTAAAAACTATAACTTTGATTTTGTCATTACCTACAGCTACAACCTCAATATCCATATCGGCATTGAAAGCCCGAATATGGCGAAGTGCCATATTATTCCACTTTTCAGGAAGATAAGGTGTTATATTAAATGAATTGAACCCGGTAGGACGAAGACCGAGGATTCCTTCAGTAAAGATACGGGCATAAAGGGCACTCTCCGCCGACAAATGACGCTGGTTTCCCTCCGGCCATGCTTCAATGGCATACGGTACATGTTCTCCAAGCAATCGTTTTTCTGAATAACTCTCAATAAATGGAAGCGCTGTATCTACATATCCTGCAGCACACACACCTCGCAAAGCATACAATGTAGAACGATCCCAATATACATTATGACCTGCCTGGGTGAGCACCCCATTATCAGTCCATAAACGTGGCGAGAACAAAGCCTCTGCAGTACCTTCAGCTCTATTGTATATACCCATAGTGAGCGGAATACAAATCCACGCACGGAGAATATCATTACCATCATAATAACGATATGTATCGAAGCCTTCAACCTTAGCCCCAAAATGAGCTTCTATATCTTTAGCTAATTGATCGGCTTGCAAACGGTACTTTTTAGCCACCGACGACGGCATTTTTAGAGCATCGGCAAGATATGCTGCAGAAATTAAAGCATCATAATATAATGATGATGTACAAAGGTTTGCATCACCGGCAGGAAATCGTGATTCTAACTCATCGTAATCTGATTCTACAACACCAGCGGCATTGCGTTTGCGGTTGGAATATTCAAGACACCATTCAATCAGGTCCCACAATTCGAGCGCAGTATTTTTGTCACCTTTCTCAAGCGCATACCTGGATGCTCCATAGGCTATCATAGCGGCATCACCACGGTCTCCTGCCCCATTCCAATATGATTCACCTTCTGCAATAATTGAACTCGGAATAGGTTTATATTCAGGATTCATATATTTGGCAAAGTGTTCGAACGAACATTCTGCAGACTTGTTTGCGTAATCATAACCGAGAAATGGGAAAAATGGATTGGCATATTCTGCCTGGTCATTTGCCCATATAGCCGCATAATACGACTCACCGCCCGGACCATGCATTGGACCACCTTTTGTGGCATAAATACTTTCTGCAGCACGAATTTTACTAAAATTAAACATTCTGTTAATGTTGGCATCCGGTGTTTCCAAAATAAGATTTGAAGTAAGGTGACTTACGAGATTTTCACGTGCACTAAACTCCGCATCATAGTTTGGGGCAACAATAACATCATCAAGCTTTCCAGCTGTCACATATCCACCAAACTCATACGTTTCCCCGGGAGGCAAAATTATCGACGCCACCTGCTCTGCATAAGCAGTAATACGGTATTGACCTTCCGTACCACGCCACTCCGGAGAGATAAATTCAAGTTTTTGCTGCGGAAACACAATGTACAATGGTTCATTGAAGTTATTCGTAAGTGAATATTTTTCAATAAGCATTGGCAAAGTAGTTGATGGCGTGTATCTGCGTACAGCAGTGAGCCAACCATTATTTAAATCACTCACTACAGTCATAGTGCCATCAAGTTTTATCGATTTAACTTTTTCTTTCACTTGGCGCTCGGCTATGGTCATTTGAAAAAACGGGTCAAGCGACACACGACGCATTAAGCTCGCATGAGTATTATTTGGAACTGTGCGAAGCATCGGCCACACCATTCCACGTTCCATATAAAAACTGCCGTCAGGATTTACCCCATATCTAAGGACTGCCGAGACTTTTTTTCCCGACATTTCAATATGGTCGCGATGACCATATTGTGAAGGATTTACATTCCAAATAATTGCATTGCAAGTAGAATCAAGCTGCCAATAATTATCAGCAAAAGCCGAAATAACAGATTGTAAAATGAATAGCAGAAATAAAAGGCTTATTTTCTTCATGTTGATATATTATTATTTAAACCGGAACTGCAATAAGGTCGAAAGGTAGTGCCTCAATGATTTTGACACCATAAAATTCTCCCACTTGCAGCGGTTTGGATTTTTCAACTAAAATTTCCGGATCTACTTCCGGAGAATCATATTGCGAACGACAAATATAATAGTCTGATTCCTCCCTATCTACAATAACAGGAATTACGGAACCAACTTTTTGTATATTTGATTCAAGAGCAATTTCTTCCTGCAATGCCATTAGTGCATCCAAACGCGCTTGTTTTATCTCCGGAGATATATCGTCGGTATAATTACGAGCCGAGAATGTATCCTCTTCTTCGCAATAAGCAAATGCGCCCATTCTTTCAAATTTGGCATTACGAACAAATTCCATCAGTTCATTAAAATCTTCATCTGTTTCGCCGGGAAACCCAACCATAAGAGTTGTCCTGATATTAATGCCGGGTACTTCCCTGCGAATTCTATCAAGCAATTCTATTGTTTGCTCCTTATTGATATGACGGTGCATTGCAGAAAGCATGCTGTCGCTTATGTGTTGTAGCGCGATGTCTAAATAGTTACAAACATTGGGGTATTTTGCCATCACAGGAAGTATCTCGAATGGAAATTGAGCAGGATATGCATAATGCAATCGAATCCACATTACGCCATGGATTTGTGCTAACTTTTCAATCAACTCCGGCAATTTCATTTCCCCATATATGTCAATGCCATAAGAAGATAAATCTTGAGCTATAACATTAAATTCTTTGACCCCTCGCTCGACAAGCATTTCCACCTCAGCAATAATTTCTTCGATAGGTCGTGATGTATAACGCCCTGTGCTCAAAGGAATCGCACAAAACGCACAAAACCGATTACATCCTTCTGCAATCTTAAGATATGCGTGATGCGACGGTGTAGTGATAATACGGTCATATTCTTTTGTGGCAGGGGCAACAAGTTGAAGGTCTTCAATCAGATTTGTCCAGTTAAACTTGCCGTAAAATTTATCAACCTCGGGAATTTCAGTTTTTAAATCTTCAAAATAACGCTCTGTTAGGCATCCCATCACATACAGATGCCTAATTTTATGTTTCTTTTTTGCCTCTGCAAACTCCAAAATAGTATTAATCGATTCCTCTTTGGCATCACCGATAAATCCACAAGTGTTAATGACAACAATCTCCCCACATACATTATGAGAATCATGCGCCACTTCATAGCCCAAATCACTGAAACGTTTTAAAAGGCGTTCGCTATCAACAAGATTTTTAGAACACCCTAATGTAATAATGTCAATCCTGTTTTTCTTCATTTACAGAATTATTCTCCAAAAAGTGATTTTACAAATTCTTTCTTATGAAATACTTGTAAATCATTAATTCCTTCACCAAGTCCTATATATTTAACAGGAATTTTAAACTGGTCACTTATACCAATAACCACACCACCTTTAGCCGTACCATCAAGTTTGGTAATTGCGAGTTCATTCACTTCCGTTGCTGCAACAAACTGACGGGCTTGCTCAAATGCATTTTGCCCGGTTGAACCATCAAGTACTAAAATCACTTCATGGGGAGCATCCGGAATTACCTTTTGCATCACACGCTTAATTTTAGAGAGTTCATCCATAAGCCCTTTCTTATTGTGCAAACGTCCGGCTGTATCAATAATTACGACATCGGCATCATTGGCTTTAGCCGATGTTACAGCATCAAAAGCAACCGATGCAGGATCGCTTCCCATCTGTTGTTTAACAATTGGGACACCAACTCTTTGTGCCCATATGTCGAGTTGCTCCACAGCCGCAGCTCGGAATGTATCTGCAGCACCAAGCACCACCTTGTTTCCTGCCTGTTTATATTGATTTGCAAGTTTTCCTATGGTTGTAGTCTTACCCACACCATTAACTCCCACAACCATAATCACTCTGGGACGAGACAATTCTTTGGGGATAACAAAATCTTGAGAATCATCAACTTCATTGCCACACAACATATCAGAAATCTCTTCTACAAGGAGCTGATTGAGTTCGGTGGAATTAATATATTTATCACGAGCAACACGTTTCTCAATACGGTCAAGGATTTTTAGCGTCGTCTCAACTCCGACATCAGATGTTATAAAAGCTTCTTCCAAATTGTCAAGAACTTCATCGTCAATTTTATCTTTTCCAGCTACTGCACGACGTAATTTGGCAAAAACTCCTTCTTTAGTTTTTGATAGCCCTTTATCTAATGTTTCCTTTTTTTCCTTACTGAAGAAATTGAAAAATCCCATATAATTAGAATTATTAAATGTAATGCAAAGTTACTGCAAGGATAGCGTAATCACAAATAAAACAAGATATATTTAATTTAACGTAGCATTCGCTTCAACACACTATATGAGGGCATTATACCAAGCTCTCCTGCCTTACTCAAATCATTGACACCCGAGTCGCGATTTCCTAATCTAAGATACACTAATCCCCTATTATAATATGCCTGCCCAAAATCGGGACGAATTTCAATAGCCGTAGAAAATGCCTTGAGTGCTTCTGTAAATTCCTGCATTTCAAGATATATACAACCCATATTATAATATGCATACATATTCCTTGGAGATAACTCAAGAACTTTGTTGTAATCGGAAATTACACCATCAAAATCTGCACGTTGATTTACAGGCGTAATATCAGATTCCCCAAATGGCTGAGTTTGGAATATTTTAGATTTAACATCACTATTGTGTGCTGTCAATGGGTAAACTCGATTTATTTGCGACTCCATGATTGATTTTTGATATCTAACATTTGCCCTCGCAAAATATGCAAGCAAAAACTTAGGACTCAACTCCAATGCTTTATTAAGATCCGCTATGGCTGCTTCATAATTTTTCACCATCATAAAATCTATTGCACGAGCAAAATAATCAACAGCTCTTGGCTCAGATGTAGAAATCAGACTATTGTAGTAATCAATAGATGCAAAATGACGCTCAATTTGTGAATCAAGCAAAGTTGGCATCGAATTAGCTATGATTAATTCAAATGGCAAAACTGAAGCCTCGTTAAGATTATTAACCTCTCGCATAAAATTTGATGTATTTTGCAATGAATTGATAACCTGATAGTACGAAAGCATATATTGCGGTTCTGCATCAATTCGATAGTTATTATCCTGAATCCTGCCTCGCGTCTTGCCATCATATTCAGGCACAACTTCATGATCGGCATCAACAGTGAGTAGTTGACGGAACTTTGCTATAACCTCGTCGGGATCGGCTTTTGATACAGCATTATCACCATAATCACCGTTACTACTTTCTTCATTATTGTTTTCTGTTATCTGAGTGGTTTTACGTTTTCCCTTGAGCATATCATCATACATCTTTCGCGATATATTATAATCCGATTCTCCACCAGCCATATCTCCAATATTACGTTTAGACTCGCTACGAGCAAAATACAAACCTGGAATATCCGAAACTTTATCAATCACCTTATCATAATCAGCTATGGCATTACGATAGGCACCCGTTCGGGCATACAATTCAGCACGATTGTAAAGAGCCATAATATTTGAAGGATCGCGTGAAATAACAAATGTAAAATCCTTTATAGCCTTATCATCATCTTGAACTTGGGCAAGTAGCAATCCACGGTTAAAATGAGCTACAGCATCATCCCCGTTTAAGTCGAGTGCATAATCATAATCTGCTATAGCCCCATAGTAATCATCCAAATTATATTTTAAATATGCACGGTTTACAAAATAAGAAGAATTTTGTGGCTGAAGGCGTATAGCTTCATCCATATCGGAAAGTGCGAGTTTAAAGTCTTTATTATAGCGAGCATATATATCCGACCTCATCACATAAGCGTTTACATTGTTTTTTTTAAGTGTCAAACACTTGTCAATATCTGCTATAGCAGAAACAGTATCTGATAATGCCAAATGGAGTTGAGCACGACCGAGGTAGGCATTTGGAAATTTTGGATATAGGCGTACTAAGGTCGCATACGTGCTATCCGATTTAGAGTATTGCTTTAATGATTCATGTGCAATAGCTTTATTTATAAGAAAAAATCTATCTTCCGGCATAAATTCAAGACCCTTGTCATAGTCTTCTATTGCCAATTCATTTTTGTTCATTGTTTGACGGGCCACCCCTCTCACTTGGTAAGCATCCACAATAAACGGATTACGCTCCAAAGCTAATGAACAATCCTCCTCCGCTCCCAAATAATCTTCCAACTGCAGTTTCGCTATCCCCCTGTACAGGTACGGTTCAGCCAAATACGGCTTAGCCCTGATAGCTTGATTAAAATATTGTATTGCAAGCAAGTAGTCATCAAAATATAAAGCATTACGTCCAATAATCATAACTTGCTCCGTGTTGATTTGAGCAAAGACACTAAAAGGCAATAATTGAAAAATAGCAATGATTGCAAACGATATATGTTTTAGTAGATACTTCATTAAAATATACTATATTCGCCATTACATGGACCAATTAGAGGGTACAAAATAAATAAAAAAAATTGACACTCGATGAAAAACACCATAAAATTAACCCTTATACACATTATCACAAATTTTAAATCTTGATACATGTAAAATCCGAAAACCGATATTAATTTTTCTGATGATATTTTTTTCAATAAATATATCTGCATTGATTAGGATATAAATTTAAAAATATCTATTTTCGTAAAAAATTTAGAAGCGACAAATATGGAAAAGAAAAATAAAGTATCTAAACAGCGAGTTTTGATTATCGGCGGAGGTTTTGCAGGATTAAATGCTGCAAAAAAATTGGATAAAGCTCTGTATGATGTTACTATTGTTGACCGTAACAATTACCATTCTTTTCCACCGCTTTTTTACCAAATCGCATCATCCGGTTTGGATCCCGGCAATATATCTTTTCCTCTGCGCCGTGAAGTAAAACGGATTAAAGATGTGACATATAAAATGGGGAGCGTTCGAGTGATTGACCCTGTGGCCAAAACTATAACTACACAATTTGAAACAATTGGGTACGATAAGCTTATAATAGCGGCCGGGACCACCAATAACTTCTTCGGAATGGATTATCTGAAAGAAAAAGTATATACCTTAAAATCAATAAACCAGGCAATCCGTCTGAAAAGCGAAATATTGGAACGTCTGGAAAGAGCCTGCCTGTGCAAAAGTCCTGAAGAACGGCGAAAATTGCTTAGTTTCACTGTGATAGGAGCCGGACCTACAGGCGTTGAGATTGCAGGCGCATTGGGCGAAATGAAGCGCTACATTCTGCAACGTGAGTACCCTGAGATACAAAAGGACGAAGTCACTGTGACAATTATAGAAGGCACCGACCGAGTACTCGGCACTATGAGCCGGGAATCATCGGAAAAAGCATTCCAATATTTGGGACATCTTATGGTAGATGTACAACTTGGAAAAACAATGGTATCTTACGAAGATAACATAGTAACACTATCCAACGGAGAAACTAAATACAGTGAGGTTCTTATTTGGACAGCCGGAATCACAGCTGAAAAAATTAATGGATTCGCCACTGACACATTTGGCCCCGGCGGGCGCTTTATTGTCAATGATTTCAATCAAGTGAAAGGCTATGAAGACAGTATATATGCTGTAGGTGACATTGCATATCTCACAAGTCCAAAATATACGCGAGGATACCCTCAGTTGGCACAAGTGGCAATACAGCAATCTCACAATTTGTGTAGAAATCTGAATGAAGGGAAATTTAAGCACACATTCAAATACAACGACAAAGGGTCGATGGCAACCGTCGGACGCAATCGCGCTGTAGCCGACCTTAATCATGTACATTTGTATGGGCGTATAGCATGGCTTATATGGATGTTTATTCATCTTATTTCAATTCTTGGGCTG
>JAFLTZ010000084.1 GCA_022509045.1 Muribaculaceae bacterium
AAAAAGGCATTTTCAGCCAAGCGAAGCTCGTCAGAGTCACACAGGGAGAAGTGCTCGATGTGGTTGTTGACCTACGTGCCGATTCTCCCTCTTTAGGACACTATGCCGCAATAAAATTATCCGCCGACATCGGTAATCTGCTTTATATACCACGCGGATTTGCTCACGGATTTGCTGTTCTTTCCGATAGTGCACTGTTTCAGTACAAAGTTGACAACATCTATGCACCACAAGCCGAATGCACTCTGCTTTACAACGATTCCGATTTAAATATCGATTGGATTATCCCGGAAGAAAATCGCATCATTTCTCACAAAGACACCACCGGCATCCCTTTCAAAGAAATTATAGCCAATTACACCTATCGTGAGGAATAAATCGCCAAAAGTTTGTAATTTTGCAGTCATAACACTATAGCCGTATTTTTCCGAATGGATTTTCAACTGTTACACACCGATGCTAATTCTAATGCCCGTGCTGGTATCATCACTACCGACCATGGGCAAATAGAGACTCCGATTTTCATGCCGGTTGGCACGCTCGGTTCGGTTAAAGCCGTGCATGCAACCGAACTAAAGCACGATATTAAAGCACAGATAATTCTCGGAAACACTTATCATCTTTATCTCCGACCCGGCACCGATATCATTGAAAAAGCCGGTGGACTGCATAAATTCAATAGTTGGGACAAACCGATTCTCACCGATAGCGGTGGCTTTCAGGTCTTTTCTCTCTCATCAATTCGTAAATTAAAAGAAGAAGGTGCATACTTTCGCTCACATATTGACGGCAGTAAACATCTATTTACCCCGGAAGGTGTCGTTGATATACAACGTTCCATTGGCTCCGATATCATGATGGCACTCGATGAATGTCCTCCGGGAACTTCCGATTACGATTACGCTAAAAAATCATTAGGTTTGACTTTGCGTTGGCTCAAACGCGGGTGGGATCGCTATAATGCCACTGAAGGAAAATATGGTTATCGGCAAACATTCTTCCCTATCGTTCAAGGGTGTGTTTATCCCGATCTTAGAATCGAATCGGCAAAATTTGTCACCGACCTTGGTGCCGATGGAAATGCTATCGGAGGACTTGCCGTTGGAGAACCCGCTGAAAAGATGTATGAAATGATTGAGATTGTTAACGAAATTTTACCTGCCGACAAACCTCGATATCTTATGGGTGTAGGGACTCCTGTAAATATTCTTGAAGCCATTGAGCGCGGTGTGGATATGATGGACTGCGTAATGCCTACTCGAAACGGACGCAATGGCATGCTGTTCACCCGCCACGGCATCATGAATATGCGTAACAAAAAGTGGGCCGACGATTTCTCTCCGCTTCAGGATGATGGACCTTCATACGTCGATACTCTTTATTCTAAGGCCTACGTAAGGCATCTATTCATTAGCCAGGAACTCCTGGCTTTGCAAATAGCTTCAATTCATAACCTCGCATTCTATCTCTGGTTGGTGAATGAAGCTCGCAAGCATATAATCGCCGGTGACTTCTCCTCTTGGAAAGCCGAAATGGTCGAAAACGTCAGTCGCCGACTTTAATTATATTTGAAAATCACCGGATGAAACTTTTTGAGAACATAAAACGCATAATCCCTTCTCTGAAGAAAAAGAAAAATTCTTCAGTCAATGACTTGCAACATCACACTCTCGGACTCAAGATTCTCGACTGGTATATCATCCGTAAATTTATCGGCACTTATGTATTTGCTATTCTGTTGCTTTTTGCAATTGTAATAGTATTCGACACCAACGAAAAAATAGATTCAATACTCAAAGCTCCCATTAAAGCCACTGTATTTGATTATTTCTTGAATTTCCTACCATATTTTGCAAATCAATTCAGTCCGCTAATCACTTTCATAGCTGTTATTTTCTGCACATCTAAAATGGCTGACAACAGTGAGATTATAGCTATCTTGTCAAGTGGAGTCAGCTACAACCGGTTCATGCGACCATACATGATTGGTGCTGCTATAATTGCAGCACTCACTTTCGTTTTGAGTGCTTATGTAATTCCGCCTGCCAATATTAAACGTATCAATTACACTAACACTTACGTAAAAAACAAAAAGGTAGTGTCTGGCAACAATATCCAATTACAGGTATCTCCGGGCGTTATAGCTTATATTTCTCATTACGACAACCGGACTAAAACCGGAAACCGGTTCTCGCTTGATAAATTTGACGGAAAAACTCTCAAATCCCGACTTACAGCCAAACGTGTTCAATACGACACCCTTTATCGATGGACTCTACAAGATTACGAAATTCGCAATTTCAACGAACTCAGCGAGGATATTCACACCGGGTCCCGAATTGATTCAATTATACCGTTTGAACCGCGAGATTTCCTTATTGCAAAAAACGACCAGGAAATGCTCACTTCACCGGAGTTAATAGAATACATCAACAAACAGAAGCAGCGCGGTGTCGCAAATATCAAAGCTTTCCAGATAGAGTTAGAACGTCGCTATGCTATGACTGCGGCATCATTTATTCTCACTTTAATCGGTGTATCGCTATCATCACGCAAAGTTCGAGGCGGCACAGGGGTGAATATCGGAGTCGGTATAGCGCTTAGTTTTGCTTACATCCTGTTTTCCACTGTAACATCGTCATTTGCCGTGTCCGGACTCACATCTCCGTTTATCGCCATGTGGATTCCAAATATGCTTTTCGCACTCATCGCCATATACCTCTACCGAAAAGCCTCCGTATAATTTCTTTAGGTGCTAATGCCACCTATACTACACCATGGAATCACCCGATTTGCTTATATGCAGTTTTGTGTGTAACTTTGCGCTCAGATTCGGGCATTTACGCTTGAATTGATTTGAAACTATTTTCTTATAATTACATTATCGGTGACAAAATGAATATTGACACATCACAGGCTCTTATTACCAATCCGGTATATATCTTCCTTGCGGTGATGTGTATTATTCTGTTAGCTCCGCTCTGTTTGAATCGTTTCAAAATACCTCATATCATAGGATTAATTGTTGCCGGCATTATAGTAGGACCCTTTGGATTTCATATACTCGACCGCGACAGCAGTTTCGGCATTTTCGGACAAGTAGGAATACTTTATTTGATGTTTCTTGCCGGTCTTGAAATTGATATGTTCCATTTCAAAAAAAATCTGCGAAATGGTCTTGTTTTCGGAATTTATACATTTATAATTCCACTCATTCTCGGCATCGTCACAAGCGTATGGATTCTTAAATTAAACTTTGTAACAGCCACACTGCTGGCATCAATGTATGCTTCACACACTCTCATATCATATCCGATAGTATCACGATTCGGACTGTCAAAACATCCGTCTGTAGTGATAGCAATTACAGGCACTATTATTGCGGTGCTGAGTTCTCTTATAGTACTTGCCGCGGCTGTGAGTGCGGAGCGTACGGGTGAATTCGACTTATGGCAGCTCTTCAAGATGCTCGGATTACTCTGTATATGCCTTATTGCCATCATTTACAGTTACCCGCGAATCACCAAATGGTTCTTCAAACATTATCACGACAACGTGATGCAGTTTGTATATATCATAGCAATGGTTATGCTTTCGGCTACGCTCTGCCAACTAATTGGAATTGAAGCCATACTTGGGGCTTTCTTCGCCGGATTAGTACTTAATCGATATATCCCCGCCGCTTCATCATTAATGAATCGCATAGAGTTTGTTGGTAATGCAATATTTATACCGTATTTCCTCATCGGCGTCGGAATGCTTATAAACTTCAAACTGATATTCAGTGGAATCACTACTATAGCCGTAGCCATGGTAATGATTATAGTAGCCACTTCAACAAAATGGATTGCCGCATTTCTCACACAAAAACATTTGCAATTAAAAGCTGTTGACAGAAAAATTATTTTTGGTTTAAGTAATGCACACGTAGCCGCTGCACTTGCCGCAGTTATGATCGGTTATGAAATAGGTGTTTTCGATGTAATCATTCTCAATGGCACAATATTGATGATATTAGCATCATGCACAATTGCATCTATCGTCACAGAACAAGCCTCTGCCAAAATTAAGGTAGAGTCACTTAGTGGCAATATTTCTGAAACTGAAAACACCGAAAATGCTTCCAACAACTCTGCTATTATACACCGCAGGCGGTCACGAGTGCTGATATCAGTTAGCAACCCTATTACCGTTGGCAGCCTTGTTAATCTTGCCATACTGATGCGCACCCGAAACAATCAAAATCCGATTTTCGGATTGCATGTGCGCAACGACAACGCACTAAGTGCTCAGGCTCGAGCTGAAAATGCGCTCAATATTGCAGAAGAAGTTGCTGCCGGAGCCGATGTCAAACTAACTACTATCGACCGTTTTGACTTAAATACCGTTACCGGAATTGCAAATACGGTGAATGAACGCAATATCACTGATATTGTGATGGGGTTGCATCAAAAGAGCACTGTAGTAGATTCTTTCTTCGGTTCCATGGTAGAACAATTGGTTTCACTATGCCACAAAACGATAATAATATCTCGCTGCTTTATTCCCCTGAATACAGTAACACGTATTGTGGTTTTTGTCCCTCCAAAAGCCGAATTTGAAACCGGTTTCAGATATTGGGTCATAAAACTTTGTAATATAGCTTCGCAACTTGGCTGCAGAATAATTTTTTGCACACCCAAAGAAACAAAGCCTTATATACGTGGAGTCATATACGAGCAGAGCTATGAAATAAGAGCCGAATATCGCGAAATCGACGACTGGGACGATTTCTTGTTAATCTCAAACAGAATACTTGACGATGACCTCTTTGTCGTAGTAAGTGCACGTAGAACCTCAATTTCATTTAATTCGTGGATGGATAATATGCCATCATTTCTGTCAAAATATTTTGCTCACAACAATTTGCTTGTTATTTATCCGGAGCAATTTGGCGAACAACCGCAAATTATAACATTTGGAGATCCTCTATCCGGAGATATCAATGTAGCACCTAATCCCTTATATCTGAAACTTCGCACTTGGTATCGTTGGTTGTCCGACAGGAAGAAAGAAATAACACACCCCGAGAGGAAAAATCGCAAAGACTTTGAACTATAAAACAAAGAGGCTGTGTTTTTTCATTTCACCTATTAAAGTATCGTTGGTATGTGAAATTTTGAATAAAAATCTTCACACTTTTTTTAAAAAAGGAAAATAATTATTATATTTGTCGCGTGTATCGCTTGCTGAAGCCCTATAGGGGTTAAGTTGGTGGGTGCAGAATTGACATAAAAGCGTTTACTCCGCTTATTCTTGATTCACAGGAATCTCGCAAATTCTTTATTGCAGTCAAGAATCTGCAACGGTAGATGTCTTCATGGTATGATTTCCGACATATGGTTGCCGAGAGGTTACCGTAATTGTCATATCATACAGCGTGGGGCTTCGGCGTTGCTCTTTCTACTGCAATGGGCAATGCGAGAGCCTCTGTGAAAAGATTGAGCAACAGTACAGACTCTCACGCTTTTTCTTTAACTGCTCAAATCAGGAGATGTCTATAGAGCGTAAAAGACACTGTCTTTGTTTTGGGCATAAAACCTGGCATAGTTATAAACAGGATGTACGCAGGAGATTATCTTGCGTCTAATCTCGGTCATGAAATAATAAATTTATTTCAGGCCGATAATGGGTGGCATTACCTCTATCTAAATTCATCCGGCAACTTGAGTAATGAACACGAAGGGATAGATGTAATGTTATTGGTTAAGGCTCACTCTACCGACACATTTGAGGTAATTGGAATGGCACGAGGATTACATCTTGCACCTGGTGCTACGATGACTATGCCTCGCGACATCAGCCGGGAAATAGCCGCTATATCTTCCGTGCAAAAAGAGTATATAGAGACCGAAGGTGTCACATATGGTGGAATCTCAATTCTCGACATCTTCAAAAACACAGAACAACAAAATATTTTTATTACCTATAAGGCTGATAAGGTTTATGTTCCGTCAGGTTTTCGTATTTTCTTGCAGTATGGCAAGAATACGAGAAATACACATGAAGAAAAGTCCGTTACTGTGGTGTTATGTTGTCACAATATGCCACGCACTTCGCTCAAAAGCTATATTTATCCTGATAGCGGTTCTGACGGGAATTCTGATTATGATAATATAATGAGTCACATTGTCGAGAATTCGAGTTTATGGACAGACAAAGTTGGGTGGAAACCACTTGCCAACGGCACCTCAATCCGGCACCGTGTTTCACTTTTTGACATTTGCCGAATGCGCGACGATGAGAATCGTATCTCCAATGCCCTTGCCTATTTCATGTTATGCGAGCAGTATAAATCTCTATGGATTAAATTCTTCTCCATATACAACATTCGATTAAACAATGATTATACTGTAGATCGCGAAGTTTCTGCAAAAATTACTGATGCCAATATTAACATTCCTTCAGGTGGACGAATTGATATCTTGATTAAGGACAATGTTAATTTTGTTGTCATCGAAAACAAAATCAAGTCGGATATTAACAGTGTGCAAACCGATCAAGAAGGCGAAAATCAATTACATCGATACATAAATTATGCGCAGCACATTACAACTCAAACCGGACAATCTCCCCATTTTTTGATTATAGCACCCAATTATAATGTACCTCAGCTTGAGAGCAAGACAGAACGGAAATACCAAATCATAACGTATCGTGATATTTGCCAATTTCTCAATGAACCGGCGAATATGGAAATCATCGAGTCGGATTCCAATTTTCTTGCTCTTTACGATGTAATGAAATGGCACACTTTCGACACATCCAACGAATATCTCTATTATGAAATGATGGAGAAATTCGAGGAAAGGCTAAAAAACGCTACAACAAAATCATTGGTAAACAATAAATCAACACTAATTGACAAAAATAATAAAAAAATGGCAAAATCTTCAGCAATTTCCGGTGAATATATAATCACTCAGGAAGACAATGACACCATCCGTGTTTGTCAGATTTTTGACAATGTAAAGGATTCCCTACGCGAGGCTGCTAAAGCCGTAGGGTTTGAATTTGATCCTAATTGGACAACACGGCAGTTTGGTAATAAATTAGTAAAAGAATATGGCGATGGTCATACGGCAAGTGTGGGTGAATACACAATTGTTAAGCGTGACTCAGGCTCAGTTGAATCATATCGCGTTCATGGTAACACAATTGCAGCATTACGTAAAATTGCCAAAGAAATCGGGTTAACGGCCGATTCTAAATGGAATACACGTACTTTCGGACGAGTTCTTATTGATTTCGTAAATGGCGACTACAATCCGAATGAAGTAGTAGAGGATGAATCCGGTCTTTCTGTTATTCCTGATATGACAGTGCAACAACTATGGGATGCTTTCCACGAAATGTTTGGCGGACATCTTCGCATTAAGAAAGGCAACAAGCGTTATGATGCCCATTATAATTCTACCGACGGCTCTCATCACGATGTTATTGATGTTGCGCTTTCGGAAATTGGATGCAACGCTTCCGGCAAATTCTCACCCGAATTGACCGTCGGTGAATTCACTAAAAAAATGAAAGATGAATGTGGACTTAGCGTCGTTGTGGCAACGTCAGACGACTGGGTAGCAGTGCTTGACGACTATGTTCTTGACAGCGTTTCCTTCATCCCGAAAAATACCACCAAGGCAAAAATGCAAGAAATTTTAGATCGATAATAACATTAAACTGATTTAAACATGGCAATACAAAAAACCGCAGCTGGCAAGATGGATAAGCGGACCAAAGAGTATAAAGAACTCAAGGAGCGCCTTGCCAAAGCCCGTGCCACGAAGGCCGGTGCCTCCAAAAAGACACAATCCACTTTGAAGAAAACAAAAAGTGGTAAAGTTGACAAACGCACAAAAGAGGGAAAAGCTGT
>JAFLTZ010000085.1 GCA_022509045.1 Muribaculaceae bacterium
CAATAAGTATAAGTTTGTGTACATCGTGGTGTGAGGCATATATAATTCCGACTCTACCACCAAACGAATGACCAATCATTATTGGCGGGACAGAGATACCTTCCACTCTTATAAGTTGGTGAATGGCTTGTTCGTAATCAAACGTGTTCCATATTTCGTTAGGCTCATCACTATTTCCAAATCCCGGAAAATCTACATTTATAACTTTAAAACCTGGTACGAGAATGTCTGATATACTCGCCAATGTAGAGCTGTTGCATCCCCATCCGTGCATAAGCACAACAGGATATCCTTCTCCAACTACATTATAGCAGAAGTTTATACTACGATATTGAATTGTTTTGATCATTATCTGATTCGGTCGTAGCTGTAAAGTGTACGGATATCGCGTTTGATACCTTTGATTGCAAGTATTATAAATATAATAGAGCAAATAGGTAATACTATTGCTGCTGTTATTCTATAATCTAACATTTGCCAATAGTTTAATACCATATAGCTATATATTCCAATTGACGCAGTGAAGCATATGGTGAGTAGTAGCGACATATATGCATATTTGCATTGTCTTTTTATGTTTTTGTATAAAAATATTACGATAAAAATGAATAGAGAAATTAGAATATCTAATGCAAAATACATCCACGAATAAACAGTGTTGGGAACTGATTCTGAAACCTCAATTAACTCGGTCTTGTCGATTGACATAACGCTAAGCGCAAAATTTCCAAATGGAGTAGAAAAATCTACGTATGTAGTAAATGAAAAAATACCTAATAAAACTGCTGCTATAAACAGCCACAGGCTCTGAATTCGTTGAATTACCATAACTATATTTAAATTCTTTTGTTTTTAATGTATATGCAAAATTAACTATAAATAATAAAAGAAAAAAAGATATTACAATATTTATGGGATAAGACTGTTTGGCACTATCTTTGTACATCATATTGAGAATAATTACAATGATTGCATAATTAATGACATTAAACGAATTCATTTCTTTTTATTATGATATTGAAAAGTCAATATCAAACAATCGCCTCTATGATGTGATGAGGCGAATTAAGTTGCTTTGTGAGAAAATGACTGAAACAGATTTGTCTTCTCGCATATTGAATGTGGAGAATACATACAAGTATATGTTGGAATATTTTGTAAAAGGGGCAAATGATCCAATGCGAGATGATATGCTGCGAAAAATTAAATGTGAGTTGTATTCGATTAACGATGACCTTTTAAAACGCCTTGTGCTTGTTAAACAGCAATATCCGTTATTGTCGAACTCTGCAAATATGCAAACTTCGAATGAAGTAAATCTTGATATAAATAATATTAGCAATGCTGATATTGCAGCATTATTTTATCTCATTGCATATGATGAAAACCCAATAACGGATGCACGTGTAAAAATTCTGAACGAAATTATTTTTAATAAAAATAATGTATATGTGGATAAGGGGTTGGTGATATCTTCAATTTTTTTATTACTATTGCATCAGTATAGCGATTCTGCATTTTCTCTGCTGATACACGTTTATATCAATTCAAATGTAGATATAAAATTACGAATAAAAGCACTACTTTATATCTATTTTCTTTCTTTCAGATATGAAAAACGTATTCTTTTGTCAGAGGAGATTAGTAACGAGCTATCATTGGTGAAAGCAAAGCCGGGTTTCTCTAAACACGTTTCATCATTGATATTACAACATCTTAGAAGCCGTAATTCGGATTTGTTAAACGACAAGGTGGAAAAAGAGATTCTTCCGGAGATTATGAAATTGTCTCCTAAAATAAAAGGATTCAAAAATAAAAAAAGTATTACAATTGACGAGATAATTGATGCTAATCCTGAATGGGATAAAATGATGCAAAATTCGGATCTCACATCTGCATTAAAAGATATTAGCGAAATTCAATTTGATGGTGCTGATATTTTTATCAATACATTTAAGCAATTACGTCATCATGTATTTTTTAATATTGTTCATAATTGGTTCGCAGAATTTAATTCGTCATCGATGATGATAAATTCGAATTTGTCCGATGAAATAAATAATGTGCTTGCTGATGCAGCCATGATTTCGGATACGGATAAATTTGCACTGTCATTATCCATTAACGGCCTAAGCGATGATATGAAAAATATGATGATTCAGAGTTTTAAGGAGCAAACCGATATAATGCAACAATATAATTCAAAAGCGAAATTGAATACAACCACTCAATATGAATTGATAGTGAGAAATATCATGCAGGATTTGTATCGTTTCTTTAAATTTGTCGGGATGGGAAAATGCGTTAAAAATCCATTTGAATATGTGCCGCTATCCGATTATAATGCTATTATTAGTGAAAATGATTTATCCGCGGCAGATATCATGATTTGTGCAGATTATTTAATGAAATATAAAAACTATAGAGAGGCTATTGTTTATTTAGAAATGCTCATTAATAAAGGCGAAGTAAATCACACCACTTTGCAAAAAATTGGATTCTGCCATCAGTGCATGAATAACTATTCATTAGCCATAGAATATTACAACAAGGCTGAAATATTGAATCATAATAGTGTCTGGGTTCTTATTCATTTAGCACAATGTTATAAAGCTATAGAAGATTATGATACGGCAATCAAATATTACAAGCGCGCAGCTGAAATTGAGCCGGATAATTTAGGTGCTATTTTAAATCAAGGTCATTTATATCTTGCACAGGGGCACCTGAATGAGGCTATACAATATTACTATCAAGCCGATTTTAAGTCGGGAGGTATCGCTCGAACATTGCGCCCTATAGCGTGGTGTGAGTTTCTGCGAGGAGATTACATTAAAAGTGAAAAGTATTATTCATTAATTCCGGAGACCGATAGAAACAGTGAGGATTATCTTAATATGGGGCACTTAAATATCGTTCAGTCAAATTATGCCGATGCTGAAAAATTTTATTTGAAGTCGGTGAAAATGTTGGATGGTAATATAAATGAATTTATTTCAAATTTCGAGGAAGACGAAAATACACTTATTGATAAAAATATAAATAAATCTGAACTCAATATGATTTTGGATAGAGTGTGTTTTTTATATTCCAATAAGAATAAGTAAATTTGTATAGATTTAGTTTTAGAATTATAAATGTCAAAAATATCAAGAATGAAAAAAGTATTATTAACCATTTGTTTATTAACGTTATTTACAGTGAATACAAATTCTAAAAATATTTTCCTCTCAAAATATGAAACTCCACATGAGGTAATTCCCTTTTCGCAGATAGAAAAGAAAAATTATGAGGAGGCAATTGATATAGCTATTAAAGAAAACAGGGACGAAATCGATAAAATTGTTAACAATCAAAGTGAGCCATCGTTTGAAAATACAATTGTAGCGATGGAAAGATCTGGTTCAACTCTCAATCGGGTGCTATCCGTATTTTACCCGTTGCTTTCTGCTGACGCTGATGACGAGTTGATGGAAATTTCTATGCGAATCTCTCCTAAATTAAGTGAACTATCGACTGATATATCGTTAAATGAAGGTCTGTGGAAGAAGATACAATACGTATATAACAATAGCAATAAAATGGATTTGGATGTAGAAGATGCTATGTTGTTAAAGAATACGTACAATTCTTTTGCGCGTTCTGGGGCATTGCTTGAAGGAGAAGACCGTGAAGAATATAAAAAATTATCATCTGAATTATCTGCGCTGACACTTCAATATGGGCAAAACGCACTAAAAGCATTAAATCAATGCGAAATGTGGTTGTCTGAATCTGACCTTGCAGGATTGCCAACGTCCGCAATTAATACTTACAAACAGGCTGCTTCTGATAAGGGGCGCAAAGGTGAATACCTTGTTACGGCATCTATTCCAAGTTATGGACCGTTTGTGAAGTATTCATCGCGTAGGGATCTTCGCGAACGTATTTATAAAATTGCAAATTCGAGAGGCTTATCTGGAGAATATTCTAACGTGGATATTATGAAAAATATTGCTGATATTCGCCGTAGGATTGCTAATCTGTTGGGCTATGAAACGTTTGCAGATTATAAACTTGAACTTAGCATGGCTCAGAACACACAAAATGTGTACAAACTGTTGGATCAATTGAGGGATGCATATATTCCTGCGTGCGAGAAAGAGATGGAAGAATTGACTACATTTGCTCGTGAACTTGAGAAAGATTCACAATTTACGATCATGCCATGGGATTATTCGTATTATTCAAACAAATTGAAAGATGCAAAATATAGTATAGATGACGAGATATTGCGTCCGTACTTCGAACTGTCAAATACCATAAAAGGAGTGTTTGGATTGGCTACGAAGTTATATGGGTTGCAATTTACAGAAAATAAATCATACGATGTTTATCATAAGGATGTTTCTGCCTATGATGTGACAGATTCAAAAGGTGAATTTGTGGGTGTGCTATATACAGACTTTTTTCCACGTGAAAGCAAACGTGCAGGTGCGTGGATGACTAATTTTAAAGAACAATATGTTGATGTAGATGGTTACAACTCACGACCACTTGTAACCATTGTAATGAATTTTACCAAACCGACAGGCGATACTCCGTCGTTGCTCACCTATTCTGAAGTTGAAACTTTTTTGCATGAGTTTGGTCATGCATTGCACGGTCTATTGGCTAATTCAAAATATGCATCTATTTCTGGCACAAATGTATATCGTGATTTTGTGGAATTACCATCGCAATTCAATGAAAATTATTTGTCAGAAAAAGAGTTTCTCGACACATTCGCGCGTCATTATATTACAGGGGAACAAATGCCGAATGAACTAATTGAAAAAATTGTGGCTTCTGCACAATATGGCGCTGCATATGCATGCATGCGACAATTGAGTTTCGGATATCTTGATATGGCATGGCACACAATAACGGCTCCTGTTAATGATGCAATAAAGTTTGAATATGATGCAATGAATAAAGCACTTGTGTTTCCGCCGGTTGAAGGATGTGCTATGTCTCCACAGTTTTCGCATATATTCGCAGGTGGATACGCTGCTGGCTATTACAGCTATAAGTGGGCAGAAGTGCTTGATGCAGATGCATTTGCTTCATTTAAAGAAAAGGGGATTTTTGACGCAGAACGTGCAGAATCATTTAAAACTAATATTTTGCAGCGAGGAGGTTCAGAACACCCGATGATTTTATATAAAAGGTTCCGTGGGATGGAACCGTCAATTGATGCACTTTTAATTCGAGATGGAATTGTAAAACAGGCACCGAAAGATGTAGATTTTAATCGTAAGGATTAATGTTATATTTTTGCTATTTTAAAAATTGTAAGTTATCTTTGCACTGATTTATTTAATACTTAATATAACATGCTGATTATGGATGAGTTAAATTTGCAACAAATTTTAAGTTCATTTATTGTATTGTTTGCTGTGATTGATATTTTGGGTTCAACCCCTATTATTGTTTCTTTAAAGCAAACAGGTCGTACAATAAATGCAACCAAAGCTACTCTTATTTCAACAGCTTTACTTGTTGCATTCTTTTATGGAAGTGATTTGATACTTAAATTATTTAACATTAATATTAGCTCATTTGCTATTGCCGGTGCGATAGTGATTTTTTTGATGTCGCTTGAAATGATTCTTGATGTGGAGATATTTAAAAATCAGGGGCCAATTAAATCAGCAACACTGATACCGTTAGTTTTTCCGCTTATAGCCGGTGCCGGAGCATTTACCACTCTCCTATCTCTAAGATCTCAATATTCCGACGTAAATATCCTGATAGGATTGGCTTTAAACATGATTCTTGTGTATTTTGTGGTTAAGCTCACTGATAATATTCAAAAGTTGATTGGCCAAGCGGGTATATATATAACTCGAAAATTTTTCGGGGTGATATTATTGGCAATATCTGTTAAATTGTTTGTTGATAATGCCCATGCTTTGGCTCAAACAATGTGATAAGTGAAGGCAAACATTTAGATAATTGATGGTCGCTAACGAATGGCGACCATTAATATTTGTTAAACATGTGGTGATTGTCAATTAGTTCGCTTTACACTTGTATTGGCTGATGATTTTAATAATAAAATAAGTGTATATTTAAGTTATTATGTGTAAATTTGCATTTGAATTCAGAGATAAATGTAATATGATATAACAAGCCAAATTGACATGAAGCTTTTACAAACTAAATTATCAAAATACACCATCCCACAACAGACAAAGGCTGCCGGTATATATCCTTATTTTAGAGAAATATCAAGTGATCAAGATACCGAGGTAACTATTTACGGGAAAAAAGTGTTAATGTTCGGCTCAAACAGCTATATGGGGCTTACAACACATCCTAAAGTAAAAGAGGCTGCAATTGAAGCTACCAAAAAATATGGTACTGGTATGGCGGGCTCCCCTTTCTTAAATGGGACTCTTGATATATATAAACAGCTTGAATGTCGCTTGGCAGAATACGTGGGTAAGGAAGATGCAATAATATATTCTACCGGATTTGGTGTGAATCTTGGTGTGGTATCTACGCTTACTGGGCGTGAGGACTATATTATACTTGATGAACAGGATCATGCTTCAATAATTGAAGGGCGTCGTTTGTCGTTTTCTACCTATTTGAAATATAAACACAACGATATGGAGTCCCTTGAGACTCAACTTAAAAAATGTGATCCGGACAAGGTTAAACTTATTGTTACCGATAGTGTGTTCTCAATGGAAGGGGATGTAGCTAATTTGCCTGAAATAGTTAAGCTGGCTCAAAAATATGATGCCACGGTAATGGTAGATGAAGCTCACGGTATCGGTGTATTTGGTGACTGTGGTCGTGGTGTTTGCAATCACTTTGGTGTCACAAAAGATGTTGATCTCATTATGGGTACATTCAGCAAGTCATTTGCGGCATTAGGTGGATTTATTGCCACTGACAAGGAAATTACCAATTATCTTCGACATCATTCTCGCCCGTATATTTTCACAGCCAGTATTACTCCGGCATCGTTAGCGGCTGTAAATGCGGCTCTTGATATTATGCTTTCCGAACCGGAACGACAAGCTCATTTGTGGACTATCACCCACCGCGCATTGAAAGGCTTCAGAGATATGGGGTGCGAAATTGGTAAAACATCTACCCCAATCATACCATTGCTTATTCGTGATAATAATAAAACATTTGCAATTACTCGTGAATTGTTTGATGAGGGAATTTTTGTTAATCCTGTTGTTTCTCCGGCCGTTGCCCCACAAGATACATTGATTCGTTTTAGTATGATGGCAACACATACCGAAGAACAAATAGATATAGCATTAGAAAAAATTCACAAAGTATTTAAAAAATACGGATTGGTTAAATAATTCTGATTGATAAATAATATTGGCGCTGATATGTGGAATACATTATCAGCGCACAATTTTTTGTAAAAAATATATTTTTAATATATGGTTGTTACAGCCAAAATTACTATATTCGCAAAATATTTAGGATTTAAATCGCTATTGTAATATGGTATATAAGTTCAACATCGTTACTGATGAGGTGGATGATTTCAAACTTACAATTGAAATTAATGCAGATGACACTTTCCTGAGTCTTCGCAATGCAATTCTTGATGCTGTTGGTTATACAAATGACCAAATGGATTCTTTCTTTATATGCGATGATGATTGGAGCAAAAACACTGAAATCACGCTGATGGATATGGGCTCAGAGTCAGATGAAGATGTGTGGATAATGGAAGATACTCATCTAAATGACTTGATTGAGGATGATGGGCAAAAATTATTATTTGTGTTCGATTATCTTTCTGATAGAGCATTTTTCATGGAAATGAAAGAGTCTAAACCCGGCAAAAATATTGACAAACCGGTTGTGCTAAACAAAGTAGGAAAGGTTGGTCCTCAATTTATCGA
>JAFLTZ010000086.1 GCA_022509045.1 Muribaculaceae bacterium
TGTGAGCAATCTTCGATTGTTCATAAAAATATGTAAATTTTGAGATTAGACTGAGCATTACTATCATGAGTGCAAAGGACTATTCCCTCGCACGGCAAAGACACTCAGACTGAAGCGGTGCTTTTCCAATTTTCAAGATAACCCCAGTTCATCACAAAGGGATTCGCAAGATTATGGATGATATTTATAACTGCATTGTAGGTCATAAATCGGTGTCTCTTTGTGAAACACACTGCAAAATTACTATATTTTATTTAAGAAGAAAATAAATCAATGTTTTCTTTATGTGTTAGGGATAGATATAGACCTTTCGGTCGGGACAATTAAATAGCGTTAAAATTGGAAATAGATAAAAGGAGCTATATCTTCTCCCATGAATTGTATTACTAGCTGCACAACTGTCATAAAAATAAGTAATTGAAGTGCCCAATGTGTATTTGCGAACCATAGTTTGATTCTATTATGTAAATCGTAGGGTATCATGTGTGTCATAATAATGACTGATATCATAATACACCATGTATAGCGTACTTCAATAAATGGTACAAGTTGATGTATATCGAAATTTGTGAATATGTTCGAAATAATTGTCAGAGAGTCTTCAAACGAAGCTGCGCGAAAAAATATCCACATCATACCAACAAATACAAGTGTTATCGCCCTGAAAATATTTTTGGTGACAAAGTTGTCCGGAATCTTCTCAAGCATCGGCTTTGATGCTTTGTGCACGGCAAGGCCTACCCCATGCATAGCTCCCCAAAATACAAATTTCCATGCTGCACCATGCCAAAGTCCGCCTATGAGCATAGTTAGAAAATTGTTTATATATGTACGGACAACACCGTGCCTGTTTCCGCCAAGAGGGATATATACATAATCTCGCAACCATGTGGAGAGAGAGATGTGCCACCTGCGCCAAAATTCAGTTAAGTTTTTCGACTGGTATGGTAACCGGAAATTTTCTCCCAAGTTGAATCCTAAAATAAGCGCAATGCCTATTGCCATGTCGGAATATCCGGAGAAGTCACAATATATCTGTATGGTGTAGCCTATCGCCCCCATCAATGATTCTAATCCGGAGTATCCGGTAGGATTGTCAAAAATTAAATCATTATATTGTGCGATATAGTCGGCAATAATGGCTTTTTTTACTATCCCTAAAATAATAAGCCACAATCCGGAAAAAATTTCTGTGTGTGTCGCTCCCCGATTTTCCTTGAGTTGTGGAAGAAATTTATCAGCTCGTACGATAGGTCCTGCAACCAATGCCGGGAAAAATGAAAGGAAAAATATATATTCGAGCCATGATGATGTGGGTGATATGCGTTGTTTATATACATCTACGATATAGCTTATTGATTGAAACGTATAAAATGATATTCCCACCGGCAATATTATATCAAGTGGCTGAAAATTATTCTCAACAATTTGATTCCAATTCCATAAAAAGAAATTCGCATATTTGAAATAGCCTAATACAGATAATGAAATCGTTATAGATAATGTTAGCAATGCTTTTTTTCTATATTTTGAGGTGCTTTTTGCAATGAGATGTGATATAGTCCAATCTATTATTGAGGTGCATACCAAAAGTAGAAAAAATAATCCGCTTGATTTATAGTAGAAATAGAGGCTAAATGCTACTGTGAAAATAAGCATTTGTGTCCTTTTATTCTTTATGACACTATATATTGGTATAAACAGCAAAAAAATTACCCAAAACAGTCCTCCTGAAAATAACATTGGCGAATCAGGAGAGTATTTGAGTAATGATAGAATATTGTGTACAATTTCCATTATTGTTTAGGCTGTAGTATTACCACACTATTGGCTCGTGCATTTTTCTTCGTCGGAATCTCGAGTTTTATCGGATGAAGTGCTTTGTTCGGCATCCAACGTACCACGCTGTCCATCCATAGCGAAGCTGATGCACGAGTTGGATGCGCTCCGTCTTTTGAACGCTCAAAATGCATTCCATTAGAAAGGAAGAAACTTCCTTCCGGCAATTTTGACTCCAATAAATCATTTATGCCTGTATCATTTTTCCAATTGGGAGGACCAATCCAGACAAAAGGGATACTTCCAATTTCTGCAATAATATGTTCTACATATTTGGCTCGTTTTGTTTTGATATCTTTAACAAATAGTTCATTAGCACCGAGACATACAAAAATGTAGTCAGAATTATATTTCTTTATAAAATGGGATAGTGTGTCGCATTCACCCCATATTTGGCTTGTAGAGCTATACCATATTACAGTGTTTAATGTGTGCCCATTATTTTCTGCATATGCTGCAAGACGAGGATATAGACCTTCAAGCATTGAATCCCCGATAAACAGAATGTTTTTTGTAGCAGTATCTGTAGGCTGTGGAAATGTGATAACAGTTTCCGTAGGAGAGTCCGGCTCTTCTATCATAGAGATTTCTGTATCGCTTTCCGAGTCCAATTTAATAATGGAACTATATAACGCGGAAGGCTTAAGTTCTATTCCCAATATATTAATGCCATCACAAGCCGATACTATAAAAAATGTAATAAAAGCCACGGCAAGAATAGTCCATAGACGGCAAATAGGATTCTTCATTATCTGTTATATTTAATTGAAGTGCAAATTTACATATAATTCTGTTGTTAATTGCATTGTGTGTTAAAATCGGTACGAAAAATCACTTGTTATAGCCCAATATATATCTGCTTTGGATTGTATTTGTTAAAAAATATGTTGTGAAAGTTTGGATTTTCACAATTAATGGTTAAATTTGTCGTTGTATTTAACAAATGAGAAAAAATAATAGTGATATATAATGAAAAAATCAACTATTTTGTTTTTGACTATTATTATGGCATTAGCTTTTGTGGGGCTATTGTATATGCAAATTGTGTATATGGACAATATGGTGCGTATGCGTAATGAGCATTTTTCGGAGGCTGTAAAAAGGAGTTTATATAGCGTTTGTGCCAAATTGGAGCAGGATGAGACTAAATATTTTCTTGATGAAGGTTTTGTGTCCGGTTCTTCATTATACTCCTCAAACATATTGTCGGATAATAATATAAATTCAGGGGATAAAAATAAAATATTTCAACAGGATGGTGGTTCACTTTCGAATTCTCATAAAGACGCATTCAGGTCGATGCAGGAAGATCTCAAAGGACAGTATCTTTATCAGCGAGGACTGCTGAATGAGATAATTCTTAGTATTTTAAGTCAATCGAGTGATCGCCCAATTGAGGAACGTGCAGACTCTGCAGTTGTAAAACGGTATCTTACATTTGAATTTGAAAATAACGGTTTAAACATTCCATTTAAATTTGCATTAGTAAATAGAGGAGGTACAGTGATATATGAATCGCATGATTATATGCCACAAACAAAGGATAAAGTATATACACAAACACTTTTCCCCAATGACCCGATATATCGAATGAATTATCTTAAAGTATATTTCCCAACTAAATCGGAATATATATTCTCATCAATAAATTATATGATTCCTGCATTTGTGCTCACATTTATATTGCTGGTAGTTTTTGTATATACTGTGATAGTGGCATTCCGTCAAAAGCGATTGAGCGAAATGAAAAATGATTTTATAAATAATATGACGCATGAGTTTAAAACTCCCATATCCACTATTTCACTTGCAGCTCAAATGTTGAATGATGACTCAGTGCGAAAAAGTCCGTCTATGCTTACACATATTTCTACAGTTATAAATGATGAGACCAAGAGACTTCGTTTTCAGGTAGAGAAAGTGTTGCAAATGTCGATGTTTGACAAACAGAAAACAATACTTAAAATTCAGGAACTGGATGCCAATTTAGCAATATCCAATGTTGTACACACCTATAACATTAAGGTTGAAAAGTATGGTGGGAAAATAACTGCGAATCTTGATGCAGAAAACGCTTTAGTGAATGTTGACGAAATGCATTTTACGAATGTCATATTTAATCTCTTGGATAATGCAGTAAAATATAGAAATGAGGATGTGCCTCTGTTATTGAATGTGACTACGCGAGATATAGCAGATGAACGCCTTGAAATAGCTATATCGGATAACGGCATTGGAATTAAAAAAGAGGATTTAAAAAAGGTGTTTGAGAAATTTTATCGCGTATCTACCGGTAATCGCCACGATGTGAAAGGATTCGGTCTTGGACTTGCTTACGTAAAAAAAATGGTCAATGAATTTAAAGGTGATATCCGTGTAGAAAGTGAATTGGGAATAGGAACGAAATTTATTATAACATTACCATTAATATAAGAATTGTTTTATGGAAGAAAAATTGAGAATTCTGTTATGTGAAGATGATGAAAATCTTGGTATGTTACTGAGAGAATATCTTCAGGCGAAAGGCTATAGTGCTGATTTATTTTCAGACGGTGAAAGCGGATATAAAGCATTTTTAAAAGGGAAATATGACTTGTGCGTGTTTGATGTGATGATGCCTAAAAAGGATGGATTTGTTCTTGCACAGGAAATCAGAACAGTAAACAGCGAGGTGCCAATTATCTTCTTAACAGCAAAATCTTTAAAGGAAGATATTTTGGAAGGTTTCAAGATTGGAGCGGATGATTATATTACCAAGCCATTCAGCATGGAAGAATTAGTGCTCCGTATTGAGGCTATTCTGCGACGTGTTAAGGGGAAAAGAGGAAAAGAAATTACCATGTATAAAATCGGGAAATTCACTTTCGATACCCAAAAACAAGTGTTGTTGCTCGATGGTAAGGCTCCTACAAAGCTAACTACAAAAGAGTCGGAATTATTAAATTTGTTGTGCGCCCATATAAACGAAATCTTGGAACGCAATTTTGCGTTGAAAACTATTTGGATTGATGATAATTATTTTAATGCAAGAAGCATGGATGTATATATCACCAAGTTGAGAAAACATCTGAAAGATGATCCTACAATTGAAATTATAAACATACACGGAAAAGGATATAAATTGATTGCTCCTGAGATTGAGGCAAAAACAGAATAATGTTTAGCTTTACAACAATAAAAGAGCGATATTCATCAAATTGAATATTGCTTTTTTATTATAATGTAGCTATTTTTGTTGCGTGAAAATATAGTAATAATTAATCATCACAATCAATCTATGAGCAGATATATGATATTAGTGTATCAATGGTGTATTGCTATGCCGATACTTATTGTTGCAACCATAGTTACGGCAATAACCACGATATTTGGTGGTTTGTTGGGGTTTGGTAAATGGGCGGGATACTATCCGCCTCATTTATGGGCACGTTTGTGGTGTATTTTGATGTTTGTGAAAATTAAAGTAAAAGGTCGCGAAAATATTGATAAAAAAACATCATATATTTTTGTCTGCAATCACCAAGGAGCATACGACATATTTGCAATATATGGATATCTGAATCATCGTTTTTGTTGGATGATGAAAAAAAGCCTTGAGAAAATACCATTAGTTGGTCTTGCTTGTATAAAAGCCGGACATATAATGGTGGACCAATCATCGGCGAGCGCAATAAAGCGAACAATGCAAACGGCTGAAAGTAGATTGAGGGGCGGAAATTCTCTTGTTGTTTTTCCGGAGGGCGCTCGTACGTGTGATGGTAAAATGCGCAGATTCAAGCGTGGCGCTTTTATATTGTCAAACGAATTTAAACTGCCTGTAGTGCCTGTTACTATAGATGGCGCATTCTCTGTAATGCCGCGCAACACATATAATATCAAGCCGGGTACTATTAATATTACTATCCATCATCCGATTCCGGCACCGAATCACGTACAAGATATAGAAAATACAATGAAACAAAGTTTTGATTGTATTCAATCAGCTTTGCCGGATAACTACAGAAGTTAGGCTGTACAATTATTTAAAAGTATCCGGAAGATCGTTCTCATATAGCACGATATCCCCAGGTTGCAATATGCTGTGAAGAAATTGTTGTGCTTCTGCAAATGATTCAACGGTATGTAGTTCAGCAGTATTATCTGCTCCTATACCCATGTTAAACCCAGATACGATAGCTTCTCGGTTGTACTGGCCTACAACTATTGCAATATCACACGATGATGCCATTTTTTTACCGAAATCTGTATTATATTCGATTTGTTTTTCACCAAGTTCAATCATCCCTGGAGTTATAATAATACGTTTACCGGAATCCATCATTCTGAGTACATCAAGAGCCATAGAGGCTCCCACAGGGTTAGAGTTAAAAGCATCGTCAATAATAGTGACTTTGCCTGGTGTTTGTTTCATGCTCAATCTGTGTTCTACTTGCTCTACTTTTGATGCAGCATATTGAATCTTATCGTCAGATATTCCAAGCTCTTTTGCAACTATAATAGCTGCCATTAGGTTGGAAATGTTTGATTCTCCAAGCAACCGTGTTTTGATGTCAAGCCTTGAACCATCAGATTTATTAAGCAATGTGAATGATGTTCCGGCAATGCTGTATTTAATATCAGTTGCTGTATAGTTTATTCTGTCTGATGATTTGACTGCATATCGTATCGTATTTACGTTGTTCACTACCCTATTCTCTACATATTCAAAATCATTATTAAGTATAGCGAGTCCGGATTCTGGTAGTGCATCGATTAATTCAAACTTGGTGCGTTGCACATTTTCAATTGTTTTGAATGATTCTAAATGTTGTGCACCAACTGACGTTAGTATTCCTATTTCAGGATGTACAATGTCGCAAATTTCTTTAATGTCACCAATATTTTTCGCCCCCATCTCGACAATAAAAATATCGTGATATGGTTCCATTAGTTCTCTTATAGTGCGAACAACTCCCATGGGCGTATTATAACTACCGGGAGTCATCAATACGTTATATTGCTCGTTTAAAATTCGATTAAGATAATGTTTTGTACTCGTTTTCCCATAACTCCCTGTAATTCCAATTATTTTCATGTCAGGCATTTGAGCCAGTCTGCGTTCTGCATCATCAACATATGACTGATTTATGGATCTCTCAACCGGTAGCAATGCCCAATTTGCTATTATTACAATCACATATGATACTGCAGATAATGCAAGTAATACACGTGATAGATACGCTAAATTATACATTGAGAACAAAAAAGCTATCGTTGCAAATAAAACAATACATCCGATTACTAATCTCCATATACGAGGAGTAAAAACCAATGGCTTTTTATACTTTTTGTTCGCCATTGATACAATCATAAATATCAATACGATGCAAGCTATGAGCTGTGTCCATGTGAACCAATATGCACACAGCATTGCAAGAAGTGCCATTGTTATCAATCGAGGCATCCGTGATGTTTCATCTGAATTGCGAATCCAATGTATGTATCGACTGTTACGATATGAATTTTGCTGTAACATTTGCAAATCATACTTTAATATGAACATCAGATTTATAATGCTGAATAATATGGTAATTATAAATATAGCAATTCTAAAATTTTCCATCATTAATCAATAATTATAATGATTTATTTCTGTCATCATCTAAAAAACTATTAAGTACAGCCTTGAATTGAATTGGGTTATCAAGAAAGCTATAATGGCTGCATCCTTTAAATACAACGAGACCGGCATTTGGGATAAGATTCTCCATTGTTTTTGCATCACGAACAGGCGTCGCCGTGTCATTCTCTCCCCATACGAGGAGTGTCGGTGCTTTAATTTGTGGCATTAAATGTTTTAAATCATCGTTTACGACTTTTGACATAATTGCTCTCATCTTAGGAGAAGCATTATTATAATCGCTTGAGCCTGCTTTTGTCCGATATTTATCGAGCATCCTTTTTCCGAATTTTCCAAATACAAGCATTATTTTTTTTATCAATTTATAACTATATACTTTGAAATAGTATTTCAAACTGCGTTTTGGTTTAATTCCGGCGGCATCAATAAGTAT
>JAFLTZ010000087.1 GCA_022509045.1 Muribaculaceae bacterium
TCTGGATATGCTCACCGAAGGGATGAGCCAAGATGAAAGGGAAACCTACATCGACTGGTATGGAATAATCTTGGCAATTCATATTAGGGAAAGCCAATAATTTGGTTTGCTTAATATTTGTTATATGTAACGATTTCTTCAATTGGCTTGCGAATTTTTTCGCGTAAAGGCGCTGTAGTGTAGCCCAAAGCGATATCAAGGAGTATTCTATGATTTCGTGGAACATCAAGCAATTTACGCAATTTCTTTTCGTCAAACCAACCCAAAATACAATTACCAAGCCCTTCACATGTAGCTGCCATAGTAATATACGAACAGAGTATGCCGCAATCAATGTGGGGGAAATGTTTATTCTTCACAATACCACCAATCCAAGAGGTGAAATTTGGTCGTTCTTCTACTATGATAATGTGTGCTGTGGCATCCAGGGCAAATTTATTCATACCATTTGATGCAAGTGCATTTGCTACCCTTTTGCACATATTTTCGTCATCTACCACAATCATGTGCCACGGTTGAGCATTGCAAGCGCTCGGTGCCATTCTCGCTGATTCTACTATACGTAGTAACTTCTCTCGCTCAACACGCTTTTTTTCATCATAAGCCCTGGTGCTCTGACGAGTTGTGGCGAGTTCTAAAAATTCAGAAGGTGATATCATATTTATTTACCATTGATTTCCATCATACGGCTTAAGTATTTGCCTATAATATCAAACTCGAGATTCACAACAGAGCCTACTTTGATATCGCGGAAATTTGTGTGCTCGAATGTGTACGGAATAATCGCCACACGGAAAGAGTCTATGGTCGAATCGCAAACAGTAAGACTCACACCATTCACTGTAACTGATCCTTTTTCCACAGTAAAATATCCTTTTGCAGCAAGAACTTTATCAAATGAATATTGAAAAGTGAAGTATCTACTGCCATCTGCATCTTCAATATGAGTGCACTTGGCAGTTTGATCTACGTGCCCTTGCACTATATGCCCATCGAGACGACCATTCATAAGCATACTACGTTCTACATTTACAGCATCACCGGGTTTTATCAATCCTAAATTGCTGCGGCTAAGCGTTTCGGCTATAGCCGTAACAGTATATGTGCCATCTCCGGGGATCGACACTACAGTTAGACACACACCGTTGTGTGATACTGATTGATCAATTTTTAGTTCATCTACAAAACTACAACTTAATGTGATATTTACATTGCCATTATCTTTTACAATACTTTTCACAAAGGCTGTTTCTTCAACAATTCCAGAAAACATAAAGATCTATTATTGATTGTTAAACAATTTTCTTGAGAAATTTGGGTTTGGGAAGTGGCTCCCTGATAAGAATGACTACAAGAAAAGCAATAAAAATAGGTGTTCGAGCAGTAAGAAGCCATATATCTGAATTGATAGGTAAATTCATTCCTAATATATAAAGTATCAGCATAAGTCCACCATAGCAGGTCGCTGATTTTATGTCGTATTGAATTGGGTAATATTTTTTACCAACGAAATAACTTGCAAGCATCATTACCAAATAACAGAAAAATGCTGCCCAAGCCGCCCCCATATATCCCATTTTTGGCACAAGCAAGAAATTTAAGGTAAGAGTCACAACCAAGCCCAAAATTGAGAAATAACTGCCCCACACTGTGCGGTCGGTGAGTTTATACCATAACGAAAGATTAAAAAATATTCCGTTGAACAGTTCAGCCATCATCACAACTGGCACCACAGAGAGTCCTACAAAGTATGCTTTACCTATAAAGAATTTTAGCACTGGGAGATAAAACATTACACCTAAGAATATAACATATCCAAATATGATAAAATATTTCATTGCATCAGCATACAACTGCGTTTTTTTCACATTTTTTTCTCGATTCTGAGAAAAAATTACCGGTTCGTATGCAAAGCGGAATGCCTGTATGAACATTACCATCACTATTGCTATCTTATAATTTGCACCATATATTCCCACTTGACTCCAAGCCTCGGCACTATCGCGTAAAATATATGGAATTAAGATTTTGTCAATGGACTGATTCATGATTCCGGCCACACCCAATACTAATATCGGAAATGAATATCGGAACATCTTGCGAAACAATTTTACAGAATATACATACTTGATACGCAATTCGGGGCAAAGCATGATGAGTACAGCTAATGAACTTAGGAGATTTGCCAAAAATATATACCCAACACCATATTGACTATCGTAAAACCAGGATACACTTTGCGATGACACTTTCATCAGATATGGGCACCCGATTATGAAAAAAATATTTAATGCTATATTGATTGCTATCCCGATCAACTTGATTGTAGCAAACCTCATCGAACATTTTTTATAGCGTAGATAACAAAAAGGAATAGCCGTGAACGCATCTATAGCCACAGTTGCCGCCATTATGAGGATGTAGTCTGGATGTGCCGGAAGTTCCATAATATCAGATATGGGTGTGATAAAACAACATACGGCAATAAGAAACATAATAGATGTGGCAGCTATTGACAGTAATGCCGTACTATATACTCGTATTGGATTTTTCTCGTCAGCATCATTAACAAATCTGAAGAATCCGGTTTCCATCCCGTAAATAAGAATCACAAGCGCAATGGCTACAAACGAGTAGATGTAGGTAACCACACCATATTCTTCGGCAGGGAAGACTATCGTATATACAGGAACAAGGCACCAATTAAGAAACCTTCCAATAATACTACTCAGCCCGTAAACTGCAGTATCTTTTGCTAATGATTTTATAGTTGCCAATATGCTAATTGTTGTCAGAATTCGTCTTCAAATATCGAACTGCTTTTAACAGCCGGCGTGCGGTTTAGATGTTGATAAGCAAGCAATGTCACTTCTCTACCACGTGGAGTACGTTTAATAAATCCTTCTTTGATAAGATATGGTTCATAAACCTCCTCCACAGTACCTGCATCTTCTCCAAGAGCGGTTGCAATGGTCGTCAATCCCACAGGTCCACCTTTAAACTTATCAATTATCGTGGTGAGAATCTTGTTGTCGATTTCATCAAGCCCATATTTGTCAATATTCAAGGCTTCAAGTGCATAGCGAGCAATCTCGGTGTCAATTTTGCCTGAACCTTTTACTTGTGCAAAGTCACGCACGCGACGCAACAGTGAATTTGCAATACGAGGTGTACCACGACTGCGGAGTGCTATTTCAGAGGCAGCCTCATCACTACATGTGACATTGAGTAATCGCGCTGAGCGTTTTACTATGTTTCTAAGCACTTTGTGGTCGTAATATTCCAAATGACAATTTATACCAAATCGTGCACGCAACGGCGATGTGAGCAAACCGCTGCGAGTAGTGGCTCCTATTAGAGTAAATGGAGCCAGTGACAGTTGAACAGAGCGAGCTCCCGGACCTTTGTCAATCATTATATCAATTCGGTAATCTTCCATTGCCGAATATAAATATTCTTCTACGACAGGACTTAGACGATGTATTTCATCAATAAATAACACATCTTTCTCTTCGAGCGAAGTGAGAATTCCGGCAAGGTCTCCAGGCTTGTCAAGCACCGGACCGGATGTCATCTTAAATCCTACGCCAAGTTCGTTGGCTATGATATTGGATAAGGTTGTTTTTCCTAACCCGGGAGGACCATGCAACAATAAATGGTCGAGCGACTCGCCTCGCATACGCGCAGCCGCGGTGAATACACGCAAATTCTCAATAATTTTTTCCTGTCCGGAGAAATCGTCAAATTTCACAGGACGCAACGCGCGTTCAAAGTCGCTATCGCGTTCAAATCGCTGTTCACGTATGTCGAAGTCGTTGTTATCCATTATTTATTTTTCAGTCACATGTGGATAGTCTATTGTGAAGTGCAAACCTCGACTCTCTTTGCGGTCCATAGCCTGGCGCATTATCAGATATCCAACGTTAATTATATTGCGGAGCTCACAAATTTCTTTACTCGCTTTACTTTCCTTGAAAAGTTTTTCGGTTTCCTCATACAGAATATCCAATCTATTCCAAGCACGCTTTAATCTTAGGTCACTACGTACAATTCCAACATAATTACCCATAATCTGCCCCACTTCCTTGATACTTTGAGTAATAAGTACCATTTCTTCATTATGCTCAGTGCCATCAGAATTCCACTGTGGGATATCCTCGCGGTAAGTATATTCGTCAATATGCTCTTTTGCATGGCGTGCAGCTGCATCAGCATATACAACCGCTTCAATTAATGAGTTAGATGCCAGGCGGTTCCCGCCATGAAGTCCGGTACAACTGCATTCTCCTATTGCATAAAGTCGCTTTATCGATGAACATGCATTAGTATCCACCTTAATACCGCCACACAGATAATGTGCTGCAGGTGCCACGGGTATGTAATCTTTAGTTATATCCACACCCAACTCCAAACATTTTTTGTAAATATTGGGGAAATGCTTTTTAGTTTCTTCAGCATCCTTGTGTGTAACATCAAGATACACGTAGTCGCTACCGGCAAGCTTCATTTCCGTATCAATAGCACGAGCAACTATATCACGTGGTGCGAGCGACAACCGTTCATCATATTTTTGCATAAATTCGTTGCCATTTATATCGCGCAACACTGCCCCATATCCACGCATTGCTTCGGTAATGAGAAACGATGGACGGTCACCTGGGTGATAAAATGCAGTGGGATGAAATTGTACAAATTCCATATCTTTTACAGTGCCTTTTGCCCGATACACCATGGCAATGCCATCACCAGTAGCCACAAGAGGATTTGTAGTGGTCGTGTACACGGCACCAATCCCTCCGGTAGCCATAACTGTCACCTTAGAGAGAAACGTATCCACTTCTCCATTTTCAGGATTTAACACATACGCACCATAACACGTAATATCTGGTGTTCGACGGGTGACCATTTTCCCAAGATGATGCTGAGTAAGAATTTCCACGGCAAACCGATTTTCAATCACATCAATCGACGGATGTTTTTTTACCATTTCAATGAGCGAGTCTTGAATCTCAGCACCGGTATTGTCAGCATGATGTAAGATACGAGATTCCGAATGTCCACCCTCACGATGTAGGTCGAAATCTCCTTTTTCATTGCGGTCGAAAGCTACTCCCCACTTTATAAGTTGGTCGATTTGCCCTGGAGCTTCCTTCACGACTTTCTCAACTGCAATCGGGTCACTGAGCCAATCACCGGCTACCATAGTATCTTTTATATGTTTCTCAAAATTATCCACAAGGCGGTTTGTTACCGATGCAACACCGCCTTGTGCTAAAAATGTATTTGCCTCTTCAAGTGTTGTCTTGCAGAGCAAAGCAACTCTGCCTGTTTCAGCTACTTTAAGTGCAAAACTCATCCCAGCTATGCCGGAACCTATTACCAAATAATCGTATTTATATACCATTATAATCGTTTCAAAATCATAACAATTTTGCACGCAAATGTTTCAGCATATCTTGCGTCATCGCATCAAGATCATATTCAGGCTTCCAACCCCATTCCTCACGTGCACATGTGTCATCAAGAGAATCAGGCCATGAATCAGCTATAGCCTGACGAAGCGGATCGTGAACATATTCCATTTTGAATCCGGGAACATACTCACATATCTTATTGTATATTATTTCAGGATCAAAACTCATTGAGGCTATATTGAATGAGTTTCTGTGTTTGAATTTTGTGATATCAGCTTCCATTATTTCAATGGCTGCGCGTAAAGCATCTGGCATATACATCATATCCATGAATGTGCCTGCTTTAATGGGGCACTTAAATGTTTCGCCCTTTACTGCGGAATAATAAATATCCACAGCATAGTCTGTAGTGCCTCCACCCGGAGGTGCTACATACGATATCAGCCCGGGGAATCGTACAGAACGAGTATCCACACCAAAGCGTCGAGCATAATAATCACTTAGCATTTCTCCGGTAACTTTTGTTACGCCATATATAGTTTGTGGACGCTGTATGGTATCCTGTGGAGTGTGATCGTGTGGAGTATCAGGGCCAAATGAACCAATTGACGAAGGTGTAAACACTGCACAATTCTTTTCACGTGCTACCTCAAGTGTGTTATACAGTCCACCTACACCTATTTTCCATGCAAGCTGTGGCTTTACTTCTGCCACTGCGCTAAGAAGGGCGGCAAGATTATAAATAGTGTCAATATCATACTTTTCTACTGCCGCTGCTATTTGCTCTGCATTAGTGATATCAACAATTTCCGATGGACCACTCTCCTTAAGTTCTCCTTTTGGTTCTGCACCCGGAATATATCCTGCCACTATGTTCGAGCTACCATATATACCTCGAAGTTTCATTGTCAACTCTGAGCCGATTTGCCCTGTTGCTCCTATTATTAATACCTTTTTCATGAGCTATACCGTTGAGGTTATTTAATTTTATTGCAAAAATAAATAATTGTCATAAAAAATCTGTATTTTTGGCAAAGAATTTTAGACACTTAATTCTCAATTACATATGTACAACCATTTCAAATCACACTTAGCCAAAGAGCTACAGGACATTAAAGATGCAGGTCTTTATAAAGAAGAACGCATTATTGAATCGCCGCAAAATGCCGGCATAAAAGTGAAAGGAGCCAATGATGAGGTGCTCAATTTCTGTGCTAACAATTATTTAGGTCTTGCCGATGAATCGCGTCTAATCAAAGCTGCGAAGGAAGCTATGGACAAGCGAGGATATGGCATGTCGTCAGTTCGCTTCATTTGTGGTACTCAAGATATGCACAAAGAACTTGAAAAGGCCATATCTGAGTATTTCCATACAGAAGACACTATTCTTTATGCGGCTTGTTTTGATGCTAATGGTGGATTATTTGAGCCTCTTTTTACCGAGGAAGATGCTATTATCTCCGATGCTCTCAATCATGCGTCTATAATAGATGGTGTCCGTCTATGCAAAGCAAAACGTTATCGCTATGCAAATGCTGACATGGCAGAACTCGAGAAATGCCTGCAAGAGGCTCAAACTCAACGATTCAGAGTAATTGCTACCGATGGCGTATTTTCTATGGATGGTAATGTAGCTCCAATGGATAAGATTGTTGAACTTGCAGAGAAATATGATGCACTTGTGATGGTTGATGAAAGTCACTCAGCCGGAGTTGTAGGGCCAACAGGACGTGGCGTTGCCGAAAAATTCAATCTGTATGGTAAAATTGACATCTTTACCGGCACGCTTGGTAAATCATTCGGAGGCGCTATGGGTGGGTTCACAACAGGTAGAAAAGAGATTATTGATATGTTGCGTCAACGTTCACGTCCGTATTTGTTCTCCAACTCTGTTGCTCCGGCAATCGTTGGTGCAAGTATTGAGATGTTTAAGATGTTGAGTGAAACCGACAATCTGCATACTACTCTCATGAACAATGTGGAATATTTCCGCACTAAAATGCTTGAAGCCGGATTTGATATCAAGCCTACACAGTCGGCAATATGTGCAGTGATGCTGTATGATGCGAAACTTTCTCAGGACTTTGCCGCATTAATGCAAAAAGAAGGCATTTACGTCACAGGATTCTATTATCCGGTAGTGCCAAAAGGGCAGGCTCGTATTCGTGTTCAATTGTCTGCTGCTCATAATCGTACACAGCTCGACAAGGCGATTGCCGCCTTTATCAAAGTTGGCAAACAGTTGCAAGTG
>JAFLTZ010000088.1 GCA_022509045.1 Muribaculaceae bacterium
CTGCAATAGCCAAAGGATTTTAAGTCCTTCGTGTCTACCATTCCACCATCCGGGCAGCCTTTAAGACGAGTGCAAAGATACTACATCATTTCTTAATATGCAACTCTATTTATAATTAAAAAACTACATTTTGAGGTTTACCTCCAATATATGCACGCAGATTTTCTACGCTGATACGCAACAAATCTGTTCGAGCAGTATCGCTTTGCCATGCAATATGTGGAGTAATGTAGCAGTTACGCGCTCCTATCAATGGATTTGACGATTGCGGAGGCTCGCTCGACAACACATCAAGTGCTGCAGCAAATATTTTCCCCGAGTTCAGAGCATCAGCCAGTGCTTTTTCATCAACCAAACCGCCTCGTGCCGTATTTATTAATATCGACGACGGTTTCATCAACGAAAGCGTTTCTTTATTTATGAAATTTGCATTATCAGAAGAGAGCGGTGCATTGAGCGACAAAACATCTGCCCTTTTAAACATTTCTTCTTTGCCTACCTTCTCTATATATGCAGGTAAGTTTTCTTGTGTTTTTGATGTATATGATATGACCTTCATACCAAACGCATCAGCAATTTTTGCAACTTCACTTCCAATATTACCGAGTCCATAGATAGCCATGGTAAGACCGTGTAGTTCAAATATATTCGACAGACGATAACTGAAATCTGCGCATTTACACCAATCGCCTTCTTTAACAGAATCGGCATACTTCCCTACACTATTAACAATGTTAAGTAAATGTGCAAACACGAGCTGGGCAACTGAATATGTGCTATAATTTGGCACGTTACAAACCACAACACCTAATTCCCGAGCCGTCTTTACATCCACATTATTATATCCCGTGGCAAGCACTCCTATAAATTTTAGTTCGGGCAGATTATATAGCAAATCTGCATTAAGAACCACTTTGTTGGTAAACAACGCATAGGCTCCTTCACATCGTTTCGGCAACTCTGCAACAGAGGTGCGATCATAAATCTCAACATTTCCGAGTTCGCGCAAAGCATCCCACGACAAATCACCGCTATTGGCAACAAATGCATCTAAAACTACAATTTTTTTCATCTAATATCTGCTAATTATATATCCACCATTAGCTTGCGGCACTACTTTATAGCGTTGCAACCCATATTTCTTTTTATCTTCCGCTGCCGGCCCTGAGATTGGGCCTCCATCTCCGAGTAAAATATTATACCGAGACCCACACTGCGGACATTCTGCCTCCATCGCCTCATTCACGAAAATCCGAATAGACTTTTTTACTTCAACAGGACATGATAAATCGTAGGCTACCGGCACACCCATTCCATTACAGAATAGCAACACGCCACCGTACCCGGTATATGACATTGCCGAATAGAACGACCTTGACGGAACGTCTGGCTTAATAAAAATATTACTCATTCCCGTGGCACTCACTCCATACGTATTCCATAGTCCATCGTTATTTAACGGGATATTCACCGGCGAATAAGGTATTCTATTACTGTCAACTTTGCTGCAACTTTGAGATAAAATCACAGCAAAAAGTGCCAATACTACTATTCTGAATTTTACTTTCATATCATTATTTTTCCGTGCCCGCGAGTGAATCAAATGCCTTATGATATGTGACAAAATCAAATTTATCCAAGATTTTGTTATATAATTCCACAATTTTATCATTACACAAGTTGCCTATCGACCCCTCATGTGTATGTTTGAAGTCTTTACATGGCACAAATTTGCCTTGTTCCACCTCAAGACCCACTTTCTTGTATGCATCTCTAAATGGCATTCCCGATGCAACAAGTCTGTTCACTTCTTCAACTGTATATATTAAATCATACTTCGAATCATTAATGGCATCCTTATTCACTCTTATTTCAGCTATCATTCTTCGTGTCATATCAAGAATTGATATCAACTCGTCGAACATTGGCATAAATTCTTCTTTAATAATCTGTAAATCACGAAAATACCCCGACGGCAAGTTGTTTATTATCATTGATATTTGAATCGGAACACTCTGCAATTTGTTGCATTTGGCACGTGTAAGTTCAAACACATCTGGATTCTTTTTATGTGGCATAATAGAAGAACCGGTGGTATATTCATCAGAAAGTTTTAAAAAACCAAAATTCTGCGAACTATACATACACACATCAAACGACAATTTAGAAACAGTACACGCAACCCCGGCGAGGGCATTCGCTACTATGCGTTCCGTTTTGCCTCTTCCCATTTGCGCATGAACCACATTGTAGTCAATCGATGAAAATCCAAGCAAATCGGTAGTCATCTGTCTATTAAGTGGAAACGAAGAGCCATAACCGGCAGCCGAGCCAAGCGGATTCCGATTATTAACATCATACGCGGCCAACATTACACACAAATCATCTGTAAGAGCTTCGGCATATGCGCCAAACCACAATCCGAACGATGAGGGCATAGCTATCTGCAAATGCGTATATCCCGGAATTATGACATCTTTATATCGCTCCGACTGTGCTATCAACACATTGAAAAGCTGCGATATATGACCAACTACCTGCTCTATTTTAGAACGCATAAACAACCGCATATCCACCAATACCTGGTCATTACGCGACCGCCCTGAATGAATCTTTTTTCCTAAATCACCAAGAGTGCGGGTGAGCATAAGCTCCACTTGAGAATGCACATCCTCAACTCCATCCTCAATTATAAATTTACCGGCTTTAATATCTTCATATATTGCTTTCAATCCTTTGACGATTTCTTCAAGTTCATCATCACCAATCAACCCGATACTATTAAGCATTTTTACATGAGCAATAGAACCAAGCACATCGTATGGTGCAAGATACATATCCATATCGCGGTCACGACCAACGGTGTACGACTCAACATCGTGGTTTACCTGCACCGTTTTTTCCCAAAGTTTTAATGCCATTATGGTTTAAAATTTATCCTGATAGGACGATTTACAACAAATTGACAGAATTCGTGATATAGCTTTTTATCAATATCATTATCCGACTCATATAATTTATATATGGCATCATTTCCATGATAATAAGCCATACGACGTTCACTCCATGCTTTTAATTCTATTGATTTATTCATGTATGTGCGAAGACGCTCGGCTGCATAACGGGTGCTGCTGCCACCAACCACTGCCGATTCATCAAATTCTATTTCCAAGCCCATGTCATGCTCATTGATATCTTTGATTGTATCATCTAATCTCGTGTCCGGAATATCATTCGTAAAATAATGATTCGGTTGAAGATATGCCACATCAAAGCCGTGTTCTTTCCATTGGAAACGCCCGGCTGCGGTAAAATATGGAATCCAATTAAAAGAATAATTGTAACTATGCATATATTCGCTAATCAATGGCATTACACCTGCGGCATGACTTGCCTCCTCGGCTACCCAATAAAACCCTGCAAAATCAATATTTTTGTATTTCTTTTCATTAAATCGTGCCCTTGCTTCATCTATATACCATTCAAGGGCTGCATACTGGTCTTCAACTTTTGAAAAATCAAGTTCTTTTCCTCCAACTTCTCCCCAGTATTTTGTAGTTGATAATGGAACATTCTTCTGTTCATGTTCTATCGGTTCCGGCAAAGTGAGCACAATCTGTCGTTTGTACGGTGGTTCACCAAGCGTTTCTTTTGCTTTTTCAATTGTTTTATCAATTGCACCGATACCCGTATCTTCTGAAAACCAATAGTCAAGCAATTTAGTCCAAGTTTCTTTTGTCCCGGCATAATTGGAATAGCCTAATGCATAATCACGCTGCACCTGTCCCGGCTCGGTATATGTAAACTCAATGAGCAAGAAACTATCAAACAACCAATGCATTTCATTATTTTTGTCAACATAAGTAACATACGGTGTTGTTCTGTTTTGGTCCCATTGATATACCGGGCGATGGTGGCTGCCGCCATATAATAGCACCATATCCGTATTTTTAAGAATGCTCTTTCTAAGTTTTTCCCAATTATATACTTTTTTTACAACAGGTTTTATCGTATCAGATGGTTCCGGCTCCGTTGTGGGTGGAGTATATGTCGGCTCATTTCCGCCACACGCAACCATACTCGCTATAAATGCACATATAACACACGCAACACTTACTATTGCTGAATAAATTTTCTTTTGATTCATCATTTGTTTATACTTAGCAGATTAGTATTATTCTTTTGTTAATTTAACGAATTTAACCCCATGATACGGGACCTTCACTGTAAACTTACCATTCACACCGGTCATTTCATCTTTATTTTTCCAAATATCTCGCACTGTCACCGGCGTATTAAAACCCAATGCGTTTAAATCAACTGTAAATTCATATTCTCGTTGTTGCATTGTTTCTGCTTCTGTTTCATCCCACATCACGTAATATGGATCTACATTAAAGCAGCCCAATGCAATTGAACCGTCGCTAAGCGGTTTATACCATATTTGTCCATTCTCTACAATTTTTTTCACTGCCGGAGCACATAATATATCCTGATTAACGGCTATAACCTCCGGATTTGTAATTAATGACAAAGTAAAGTCATCAATCAGAGCCATATCACACCCCAGCAGCATTGGAGCTGACAGCAACATCCAAAGTGACACATGCGAATACTGTTCATCAGGAGTAAGCAATGTTTTATGTTTTGGCGTGTTCCATCCGCCGCCCACATAACCGAGCACCATCATGTCCGGATCATTATACCTTCCCGGTTCGGTGGCGTATGCGCATACATCCTGAAATGTTCCGATTGCTAATACCACATTCCATTCATCTGTAATATCTCGTGTAGTCCGCCATTGGTTACCACCGGCTTCTGCACCCCATCGCCAAACATTCGGAGCACCATAACCTACACAATACACGACATCCCTACCCGCTTTATCCATTGCCTCACGCATCCACACGTATGGCTCTTGAATCGTTTTTTCTTCAGCATCTTTTTGAATATCCATGTATCCGCAGTAGTCATATTTAAGATAATCCACTCCCCATTCTGCCCACGTTTTAGCATCTGTTTCAACATACCCGTAAGTCCCTAAACGGTTCCCGCACGTATGATTGCCCGGCGACGAATATAATCCGAACTTCAGACCTTTTGAATGTACATAATCTATCATTTTTTTGAAATCAGGGAATTGTTCATTACCAAGAAGCACTCCTTCTTTTGTCCTGGTTTCTGCCTCCCATCCATCATCAATATTTACAAAATTCCACCCATAGGCCTGTAATTTTTCATGCATAATATCGGCTGCCTGACGCACTTTTTCATCATCACACGAAAATCTCCAGCAATTCCAGCTGTTCCATCCCATAGGGGGAGTGAGCGCTATGCGGTCCCCTATTTTTATCACAACATTTTTCTTGTCTTCGCCATATTTATTTTTTGCAATAAACGTAACGGTATAATCCCCCTTTTCTCTTACTCTACCTGTAATAATTCCGGTGGTTTTGTCATACTGAAGACCTTTAGGCAAACCTTTAATTTCATAATTCATAGGTTTTTCGCCGGATGCCATCACATACCATAAAAAATCTGCACCCGGGGTTGCCCCATATACACCGGGATTATTGATTCGAGGATTCTTTGGCTCTGCCGGTGTAAGGATATACGGCTGTTTGGGAATAGGTTTTGCCCACACTGGTATCGGCTCTACTTCTCCGTCTGTAATAAATTTAACATTTATCCAATCAGCGTGGTCATACATTATGCCATCGCCACATTCCTCAACAAGAAGAAGAACTTTATCTACCCCGCTGAGATTCACATCAAAAGGCTTTGCCATATCACCTTTTGTCATCACGCCGCTGCGCCACAACTCTTTTCTGTCTCCTATAATTTTAAATTGCAATTTCGTGTGAAAGTCATTTTTGTCATCTGCACCCACAATGCCCTGCACACGATGTGCCTTTTTATTCAATTTAAAAAAGAATCGACTTATCGCGTGTGTTCCCACTCCGGTTTCATAATGTGTGCCTGCAATGCTGAAAGGCGTTCCCACAACTGTTTGATTAATCTGTGGTGAACCCCAATCTTGCAAATAATGTGGACTCACTCCAATTTCATGAAGCCACACTTCGTTAGCCTCAATATTGGCATATGCACCGTTAAGCAGCATCACAGCCGCAAAAATAAACACGCGTACAATTATTTTACCATGCATAATTATTGTTGTTCTGAAAGTTTTTTTACATTTTTTATTCAGTTGCAAAAATACAAAAAATATACGCTTCACACAACAACCGTTGTACATTTTATCTCTTTCGTTTTTCAACTCAAACACAAATGTTAAATATTCTTAATATCGAATATTTCTGTCAAAAGGCCTTGCAAAAAAAAAAAAAATGACTATATTTGTAGGAAATTTAATTATTAGCAACCAATAAAACGTAACGAACATGAAAAAGCTGCTGTTCATAATCACATTCGGCATGTTTCTGCCAATGTTAATTCCGTTGCATGCCCGCGACTTTACATACACCTACGAGGGTCAAACCATAACCTACACAGTCCTTGACGAAGAAGCCAAAACTTGCTCCACAAAAGCAGGTTTAGATAACGTGATGTATCCGGGCAACACTGTTTCCGGGGACCTTGTGCTCCCCGCAAATCCTAAAGACGGTGATATAGAATATACTTTGACTGAAATAGGTGAATTGGCTTTCTATAATAATAATAATTTAACTTCCATAAGAATTCCTAATTCAATACTGAAAATCGGTAGCACTGCTTTCCTGTATTGTAATAATATGAAAAAGGCGGAATTCACCAGTCTTGAGCATCTTTGCAATATTCAGTTTGATGATTCTTGGGCAAATCCACTAACTTCAACCGGTCGCTTGTACATAAACGGTGAGGATGTTAATGATGTTGTGATACCAAATTCTGTCACTAAAATCGGTGATTTTACATTTAACAATCTACTAAATTTAAAATCAGTAGTGATACCCAACTCTGTAAAAACTATTGGTAATAGCGCCTTTGCTAATTGTAAAAACATGACCTCGATTGTGATACCTAACTCTGTTACTAAAATCGGTGATAGGGCCTTTTATTGGTGCTTCGAGTTAGCTTCAGTCAATATTCCTAATTCTGTAACTAAAATTGGTGAACTTGCTTTCGTAGAGTGCAGGGCATTAACCTCCATCACCATCCCGGAGTCTGTTACATATATTGGCGGGAGGGCTTTCTTACACTGTGCAAATTTGACAAAAGCGGAATTCACCAGCCTTGAGCACCTTTGCCATATCCAATTCGAAGATTGTTACTCAAATCCATTACACTACGCTAAACACCTGTTTATTAACAGTGTAGAAGTTACAGAAATAGTTATTCCAAACTCAGTGACAGAAATCGAAGATTATCTTTTTTCCGGTGGTAAATACTTAACTTCGATTACTATTCACAACTCGGTTACTAAAATAGGTAACGAAGCGTTCTCTGGCTGTACAGGCTTAACTTCAATTATTATTCCTAATTCGGTTA
>JAFLTZ010000089.1 GCA_022509045.1 Muribaculaceae bacterium
AGAGCATTTCATTCGTAACGAAAAGGTCATGGGTTCGAGTCCCATTCGCGGCTCAAATGATAGCTGACAACAATGATTGTTGCCGGCTATTTTTGTGTTTTTAGAGAAGAGTTGTAGAACTTACAAACTTGTGAGATACCACAATCGAGGCATTTTGGCGAGCGAGCAGTGCATGTGTATCTGCCATGCAGGATTAGCCAATGGTGTGCCAAGCCGAGCAAATGAGCCGGGAAGTATTTGACGAGAGTCTTTTCTGTGGTGAGCGGATTAGGGGAATCGTTAGTGAGTCCGATGCGGTTTGCCACACGAAATACGTGTGTGTCCACAGCCATTGCATCTTTGTTGAAAACTACGGAAAGAATGACATTCGCTGTTTTGCGCCCTACGCCAGGGATTTTTATGAGGTCATCGAAATTATCGGGAACATTTCCGTTATAGACATCCACAATCATGTTTGCCATACCGAGTAGCGATTTGCTCTTGTTGTTTGGGTATGAAATAGAGCGAATATATTGGAAAATATCATCGGTAGATGCTTTTGCCAGGTGATAAACAGAAGGAAATGCGCGGAAAAATGCCGGGGTGATAAGATTAACCCGTTTATCGGTGCACTGAGCAGAGAGAATTACGGCAACGAGCAACTGATAAGGCGATTCGTAGTTTAGCTCGGTTTTTGCCTCAGGCATCGCTTGAGAGAAATATTTGATAACTGCAAGAAATCGTTGTTTTGTGGTCATTGGAATATGAATTTTCCGAGATATACTCCACCTATTGCAGCCAAAATTGAACCTACATTGTTACAGAGCAAATTTAGGACAAATGGAACCCAGTCGCCTTTTAGCAAGAGAGCCGATGAATCGAAAGCAAAAGTGGAAAAAGTAGTGTATCCGCCCAAAAGCCCGACCAATAACAGCAATCGTGTGTGTGACGGGGTGTAAAAAATGGAAAAACAGGTGAACAGGAGCCCCATCAAGAAAGAACCTGTAATATTCACAAATAGGGTTGGAAGAGGTATAAAAGAGTGTGTGCCGGAGAAAATAACCGACACACAATATCTGAGGACAGCACCTAAAGCCCCTCCGGCAGCAACATAAATAATATTTGAAACGAATGAATGCATAAGGAGGAATATTCAGAATTTAATGGACAGACTTAAATTCGTCAAGGAATCTGACATCGTTTTCGGAGAACATTCGAAGGTCTTTAACGCGATATTTAAGGTTGGTAATACGTTCAACGCCCATGCCAAGAGCGAAACCGGTGTATTTAGAACTGTCGATTCCGCAGGATTCGAGCACGTTGGGATCAACCATTCCGCATCCAAGAATTTCCACCCAGCCGGTGTGCTTGCAGAAGTTACACCCTTTACCTCCACAAAGATTGCAAGAAATATCCATTTCGGCAGAAGGTTCTGTGAATGGGAAATAAGAAGGACGGAGTCGGATTTTTGTTTCCGGACCGAACATTTCCTGAGCGAAATACAGAAGTGTCTGTTTCAAGTCGGCAAAAGAAACATTTTCGTCAACATAAAGAGCCTCGATTTGGTGGAAGAAACAATGTGCTCGGTATGAAATAGCTTCATTACGATAAACGCGCCCCGGACAAATGATACGGATTGGCGGTTTTGTTACTTCCATCACTCGGCTTTGCACAGAAGATGTGTGTGTGCGGAGCAAAATGTCGGGGGAACGTTGGATGAAGAATGTGTCCTGCATATCGCGAGCAGGATGGTCGTCGGCAAAATTAAGAGAAGAAAAAACATGCCAATCATCTTCAATTTCCGGTCCTTCGGCAACAGTGAAACCGAGACGAGCAAAAATGTCGATAATTTCTTGTCTAACCAATGAGAGAGGGTGTCGAGTGCCAAGATGAGATGTTGCTGCCGAACGAGTAAGGTCGATATCGGTCTCCGTATCGTCGGCAACAGCTAATGTCTCTTTGAGTGAATTTATTTTTTCAGAAGCAAGATTCTTCAGTTCGTTCAATTTTTGACCGATAACTTTTTTCTGTTCATTTGGAACATTGCGAAAATCGTTGAACAGCAAAGAGATATGCCCTTTTTTGCTTAAATATTTAATGCGAAGGGCTTCGACCCCTTCGAGCGATTTAGCGTTGAGGTTAGAAATCTCCTCAATGAGTTGTGAAATTTTTTCTAACATTGTATATTGTCGGATAACGTTTTGAACTGCAAAATTAATGGTTTATTATTATTTTTGCAATATGAAAAAATCAAAATTCGCTATAAAGGTAGCCGCTACGATAAGCACTAATAGTCGGATAGAACTAAGTGACCGGCTGTTGGTGTGTGTGAGCGGAGGTGCTGATTCTGTGTGTTTGCTACAAGTGCTTCGAGAATTGGGGTATGAGTGTGTGGCGGCGCATTGTAATTTCGGACTTCGTGGAGAAGAATCAGATTTAGACGAGGCATTTGTGGAGCAGTTATGTAAAAACATGGGAGTTGAACTCGTGAAAATCCGTTTTGATGTTGACTATTATATGGCGCAACACAAAGGAGAATCGATAGAAATGGCATGCCGGGCACTTCGTTACGACTGGTTTTTTCAACAGGCAAAACAACAGGGATGTAGTTTCATAGCTGTTGGACATAATTTTGATGACCGTGAAGAGACATTTATATTAAATATGTTGCGTGGCAGCGGGGTGAAAGGGTTAGCGTCGATAAAATATAAAAACGGTAATATAATTCGTCCGCTGCTTGATGTGCGCAGAAGTGAAATTGAAGAATATTTGAAAGAAATTGGGTTAACATACAGGATAGATTCAACAAATCTTGCCAATGATTATGAACGAAATAAAGTGAGGAATTTGCTACTACCATATATTAAACAATTGTTTCCGGATAATGCGTTGACCAGAACCGTAAATAATATGGCAGATGCGTGCGTGTTTTATGAGGATGCAATAGATCACAGAATCCGAGAATATATGAAATCGGATGGGCCTGTGGTAGTTATAGATATAGAGTCTGTAAAGGAAAACCCGGGATGGCGCACGTTGCTGCATGAGATGCTGCAAAAATATGGCTTTAACACGAGCCAAGCGGAAACCATCGCAGAATCAGGACAAGGCGCACAAATCCTATCTGCTGAATACAGAGTGGAAAATGACAGAGGCAAACTGTTGATAAGTAAAATAAATGAGAGCAATCAAGAGGAATACAAATTCAGAATTACAGAACATGCTGATATCGACAAATATCCTATAGGATTAATTGTGAAGCGTGAACGGTGTGAAAAAGGATATAAGTTTACTCGCGATAACAAGAAATTGTATCTCTCGGAGGAAATAATAGGCAAAGAGTTGATATTGCGGCATTGGAGAAAAGGTGATGTTATATATCCATACGGAATGCGTGGGCGCAAACGGTTGATATCAGACTTGTTTAACGATGCAAAAATATCGCCCGTAGATAAACGGGCGATATGGATATTGGAATGTGAAGGGAAAATCCTGTGGGTTGCGGGTGTGCGCGCCTCACAATATTATTCAGTGCGGGAAGACTCTGATATGATTGTAATAACACTGCCGTCGCTGTGAGCTACAAATTCAGGCGATAATTGCGATTGAATTGAGGCTACTCCAACGCTATATACTCCTGGTGCAGAGATAACAACATCGTAATATATGGTGTGTGTGCCCTTGGGCAGGTGTGGTATGAAAAAGTTTACACAATCATCTTTAATTTCCCGATACATGAACTCTCCATCGTTGAATGTATATTCAGAGAGTTGATTAACAGGCTCCATGGCGGCTGAGCGATTGTCGTTGATCATGACGTAATCCATATCCTGTTTGGTTTTAACAGTAAGCATTACTCTTATTTTGTCACCAACGCGGAAATTTTTGGCACTCAATAGTTGGTTGCCATTGATATCGTATAGTTTCTTAGTTAGGGAAAGACCATTAATGTCGGCTGATTTAATCTTATCTATCGGAGCGGAATAGCGAGCAATTACGGCACCCCATGCCGGAGAAGAGCAGAGCCGGGAAATTGAAAGTTTCGATGCCGGTGATGCGATGTCGATATCGCGTAGCAGAGAACCTGTGAATTTCTCAACACCGTTTTTGGTGATGACTTTCTCGCCTAATGAGATGGAGAAGTCAGAGTCGGAGGATGGTCTCATCCAGTCGGTGCCGGACGACATAAGAGAATAGATAGCTTTTGCAATATCTTCTGATTCTTCCCAATGGTTGGTTTGCTTTTGAAATAGCAGCCATTGGCGTACTTCATCAATAATGGAAGCCATCGGGTCGATAGTAGTGATTGCTCGAAGTATCAAAGCCGTAGATGCCAAAGAATTATAACCTAAATTGTCCCAATAAGTGCCTTTATCGGGTGTGTGGATGGCATATTGAAGTATAGATTTATAAATTGGCATAGCATCTGAGCGTCTGTCATTGTGGCATAGCATTATTATCAAACGAGCTTTATATGTCAATGAGTTAGATTTCCAAGAAGAAAGCATTTGATTTAACCCTTTGCCGGTGAGGTCTTGCAAGGTTTTCGATAAACCATAGTGAGGGAACAGCGCGCGTGTATATGCAAATTCCTGAAAAACAGAATAATCCTTTTTGTTTTTCTGCATATTGTATAAATTTATGACTTCTCTGTCAAGGTAATTTAAAGCCTTAGTAATAAGAGAATTCAGACTCTCATTGTCGGTTGGAAGATATCCCATTTCGTTTAATTCACCAAGTCGCTGCAGGACTGAAACTGTGATATGGAATGAACCTTTGGAATTTCGGAACCAACTGAATGACCCGTTTGCATTTTGGAGCGCTTTAAGCGAAGATAGAGTTTCGGTGGTTACATTGTCGATATATTGCTTATCGAGCAACTTGCTAATGGATTGCATTTGCAGGGTTTGCATATTTGCGGCAGAAATCCATGGAGAGTTGCTTAAAGACCCGATTTTCAACTCATTGTTTTTCGATAAAAGAGATATCAACATAGAATCTTGTGGGTGTGATTCCCAATATGTGATGGCATCTTCAACCGATTTATATTGATTCGCAATTCCTCTCGCCGTAAATGCCGAGAAAAGTGTGTTGGTCAAAGAGATGGCTGTAATCGTCGAGGTATTGAATATTGAAGGCAATGCGCTGATGCACAGCCATGCAGGATTGTCACAATATGATAATGTAATATGTGAATTTTCGGGATAATCGTTGAGTGTTATTTCAGATGTCTTTTCTCTTGGATTGATATAGAAGGTCTGAGCCTCAATTATATGAGCTACAGCGTCAAGAATGGGAATAACATTTTGCTCACCGTCGCTGAATTTGCTGTTTGCAACAATAATGCGATATCCAATCAAGGCAGTTTTATCAGGAACTTTCCATGCAATGCTGTAAGGCAGATTCTCGCCAGGTGCAAGAGTTAATACCTTGTTTGATGATAAATAGATAAACGAATCAAGCGGGTTGTATATCTCCACTTTTACGTTTACCTTCTGTTCGGAGTCAATATTGTTGATTATGAGAGACGATAAGGTGGCATCATCGCCATTTCGCAGGAAACGAGGAAGGTTTGGTTGAACCATAATAGGTTTGCTGACCTCAAATTTCTTTGATAATGAGGCTGTGCATAAATTAGCATTGTAGGCAATGGCTGCAAAAATCCACTGAGTATTGTAGTTGGGAACTTCGAAATCTACAGAAACAGAACCATCTGAAGAAGTGGACAGGTACGGACTCCAAAGAGCATTAGCGAGTTCGCCTTCGCGAAGTTGTACATTGCTCATTGCCGAATCTGTTATAGTGCCTGCATCAGCTTCTTCCTCTATAATTTCTTGGGCAATAGCATCATCGAATGCCCCTCGAGCCATAACGTCTGCACTTTCCATTTTAGCAGCAGCATAAGTATAGTCAGAACCGACATTTTTAACTGTGGGTGCCGCCATTCTCAACAGTTTGTTATGAATGATGTTACTTATCCCATACGTATATAGCTGTGGCAAGAAAATTTGATTTGTTTTATATTGATTCTTGTCTGTCCAGCTAATAGATGGCACTATGCGAAATTTGTAGTTTGAGTATATTGAAAGATTGTAATTTGAGAAATCACGAAAGTTCATTGAGAAAGAATTCGGGCGAATGGCTTCAATGGCAGCATTATATACATTAAGAATTATAGCACTTTCTACAGGATTTCCTTTTTGATCAGTAACTTTTAAACACCAATGTTCCGTGTCGCCGGATGTGACTTTATCTCGGAATGATTCTATAAAAAGAGAAATGTTTTCGGGTGTAATATAAGGCTTCACCGATAAATTGACTGCAGTGGTCTTGTAGTCCTTAACGGTGTGAAGCATAATAGTAGCTTTTTTATTTAAAGATTTTGGTAATGAAATTTTCAATATGTGCTGACCTGAAGGCATTTCAATCCAACCATTTGAAATTTCACCATCTTCGGTATATGCTACATAATAAATATATGTGTCGGTATCGCTTCCGGCAATGAATGATACAGAACCGCTTGCGTGTTGATTGAGAGATTTTACCGGCACCCAAAGTGCAGATTTTACCGGACTTATTTCATCATTTGTGCGGTATATGACAACATTTGTGAAATCATAATGTTCGTCGCTTTTATCGGATGAAAATATTTCTAACAAATATTCACCGGATGGAATTTCAGAAAGATTTACAATCTTGTCAGATACATTGAAAAAACCTGAGTATAATTTCTTTGTTTCATTATTTGTGAGCTTGAAGAATATAGAGTCGTTATCTGTGAACCCGAATGAATTTATCATAATAGGAAGTTCGGTTTCAGGTAATGCTTCGATATTAGTATCAAGGAATTGGGCATTAAATATTTTGCCGAACGCGAAAGAAACAGAATTGCTCTGAGTTTCGCCAGATTGAGTGGTACATGAAACAGAAAGATTATACATTAACCTATAATGAATAGCTTGGTCATTTATCATGGAATCCAACTTGACGAATTCGGATTTGGGGATTTTTAATTTGAAAACGCCCTTGTTATCGGTGAATGACGAGATAGTTTGACTCGATAAAACAGATGAAAAATTCCATCCAAATGAGCTTGCTTTCAATTCTCCTTTAACGTTAGAATTAGATAGCGGTACTCCGGAATATGTACGTACTTTCCCGGAAATGAGTACGGTGTCAATATCATACGGGAAGCAATAAGGGGTTTTGTCAAATTCTACATAAAATGTGGGTGCTTTGTATTCAGCCACTTGAAATTCTTTGTAAGCGATTTGATTTTTATTATTAAAAATACGGATATAAAAATACCCGTTCATTGCATCTTTAGGCAACGTATATTCCGTAGAAGCGCGCCCCCAGGAATCTGTGGTAACAGTGAGTGTATCAATAGAAGTTCCGGAAGCATTGTTGATTACACATGTTAACTTAGTGTCGGCAACCAGCAGCCTCTGTCTTTTGTCAGAATTAATACTGTATGCAGTGATGGCAAATTTGAGAGTA
>JAFLTZ010000009.1 GCA_022509045.1 Muribaculaceae bacterium
AGAGAATGTACGGCATCAGCTACCATTGCCGAACTTCGTCCAAGTATTCCCGCAACGAATTTGAAAGCCGTCAGGAAGATGTTTACAACACTACCAACTGCTGTAACCTTATAAATCTGTTTCTCCCTTGTGGTAATCATTATAGAGTTTTTAAATACATCTTTGATTTCATCGCGCATACGGCGAAATTCGCGAGAGTTTCCTCCTCCGTGCCCTTGAAGTCAGAAGGGTCGTGAGGAGTTAAGATGAAGACGATGTACACATTGGCGGCTCAGTATAGATTGTGCTATGGTTTGCTTATGGGATGGTTAAGTAATGGCAATTGCAGATCGGACAGTCCGAGTTCTGCTGTCAATACTTCGTAGTCCATTGTCATACGCGGCACGGTATTTAGATTGAGAGCAGTACACATCAAGCAGATATTCTGAGACACATAACCAGCATCAATTGAAGCCATTGTTTTTGTTCTTGGCGTTTGATTACTCCCAAATTTTTCTAAATTACTAACCAACAGCAATATAATTGGAGCCGTTTCCGGCTTATTATCATTTCCGCAACACGCTTTTCTCAAATCTTTGTCGTTTACACGATCGATACTATGCTTAGCAACGTTATATAAGAACGTGCCGTCGGCTCGACAAACATACACAGCGATATCCTGTGCATTGATAGCAGATGGCACGGTAAGCCTACCATCATCAGGACGATTTATCCCGGAAGCTGCCCACAACAAATAACCAAGTTCCTTGTCTGTAATTGGTGTCTCGGGGTGTTGCCTTGTAGAATGCCGTTTCCATAATGCATCAACCAATGACATTTTTACATCATTACCCGGTTTTGGCAACTGAACACTATCTTGCGCAACAGACTGTGTACATGCGGCAAGCATAACCGTCACCACAATTATAAATGAATATCTCATACGTATAACTTAATTATTGAATATATCCGTTGATATAATCTTGCATTTGCGCCATCTTCTTTTCTATCTGTTCTACAAGACGAAGTTGTGCACGTGTGCGGACTTTGTTGTGCTCCGGATATTGAGTTTTAAAATAAATATCTCCATTGATATAATCGGCAAGGAATCGCACCGCAGTTTGATAAGGGAACAGCGCTGCAGCGTATGGCAGATTTTCTATTTCTACCGGAGTAAGGAATGATTTCGCGCTCTCAAGGTATCCCGCAGTAAATGCTTTGAATATCTCCATGTTGAAATCTACGTTTTCGAGATTCGGATCATCCTCCAATCCTGTATTAGCAGCCGTACGCAAGAAATCGCCATAGTCGCTGAAAACGAAACTCGGCATTACTGTGTCAAGGTCGATAACGCAAAGCACATCGCCACCTTCGTCAAACAGCATATTATTTACTTTAGTATCACAGTGGCATATTCGTTTTGGCAATTTACCTTCGCGATACAGACGTTCGGCACGACACATATCATAAGCGCGTTTTTCGATTTCAGCAATTAAATCCTTAACTTCGTCGGCTCTGCCGGAACGGTTTTCTTTGATTGCATCGTGAAATTGCTGCATACGAAATTCCATATTATGGAAATTCGGAATAGTTTCGCGCAATGTGTCCGGGATATCGGCAAGCATTGCCTGGAATTTACCGAAAGCCTGCCCGGCAAGATTAGAGTACTTGGCATCGACCGTTTCAAAAGTGGCAGAACGCGGAATATAAGCCATAATCCTCCAATAATTCTCACCATCGAAATAATATTTTTTACCTGTTTCAGGTACATTTATAAAATGGAGCACCTTGCGGTCGATATCGGTTTCTCCGGCTTCTTCATGTTTCTTACGAAGGTGATTGGTAACAGCCTCTATATTATCCATAAGACAATCGAGATCGGTAAAGATAGAATGATTGATGCGTTGCATCACATAATCCAGTGCATCAGCTTCTACGGTACGGATTATATACGTATCATTGATGAGTCCATTACCCAACGGTTTAATCTCAAAGGTTGTCCCTTCGGTGTCGAAATGCGACACAATTTCTTTTAAATCCTTCATAATAATAAAATGGATGTGTGTTAATGAAAAAGTCGTTTATCAAAATTGTAATGACAAAGTTAAATTTTTATAGCTAAAAATCAAAACATTTCCCTGAAAAACAATAAATATTTCACATAAAATCTATTGAACACATTGTCTATCTACACGTGTGTATTACCGCTATTTAACAAATTTCGGGAAAAACATTTTTAATTTGGATAAACTACATTAATTTTGTAACTGATAACTAAACTGCTGAGAAATGACTATTAGAATAATTCTCGTTTGCTGTGCACTATTATTTGTAACCGCAATTTGTTGCGGAGAATCTGTTCTTGGTGCCAGAATTGACTTTCAAAACACAATGCATGATTTTGGAGTAATCCATGAACGTGGAGGCACTGTTTATTGTCAAATGAAATTTAAAAATAGTGGAGACAAACCTTTAGTAATCTTGAATGCCAAAGCTGAATGCGGATGTACGGCTGTAGAATATCCTAAGCAACCAATAATGCCCGGAGAGTCCGGGGAAATCAAGGTTGGCTACAATCCGTTTGGTCGTCCCGGTGCTTTTAAGAAAGAAATTAAGGTGCAAACCAACAGCAAAAAGAAAAAAGACATTGTGCTCTGTATTATTGGAAACACTATACCTGCCGGTAAAGATGATTTGTAATTTAGTCTCTATGAATAAATATTTTCTATTCTGTGCAATAGCCTTGGGGACTGCATTTTCGGTTGTGGCTCAAATAAAATGGCTTGAGACCAAACATAATTTCGGTGCTATTGATGAGAATAATGGCAAAGTGAGTTGCTCCATGCGTTTCGTTAACCAAGGGGCTGATGATGTAGTAATAGAATCAGTAAGACCTACATGCGGATGCACAGCGACCGATTATCCTAAAAATGCCATTGTTCCAGGCGATACTGCCGCAATCGTACTCACATACAACCCTTATGGACGTCCGGGAAAATTTTCCAAGGACGCGTATGTAGTTACAAATAGCACACCCCGCCGCATGAAACTTACAATAGAGGGAAATGTGATAGGTTCGGACAAAACAGTAAACAACATTTATCCATATGAAGTTGGCAACTTAAAATTAAATAGGTTAATTGTTCCTTTCGGAGAGGTAAAGAAGGGGAAATTACCCATGCAACTTATTAAAGGATATAATCGCAGCATCGATTCTGTTGTGGTACATATGCCAAATTTGCCTTCACATATAAAGGTTGAAACTATCCCTCCCAAAATTGGTCCTGGAGATTTATTCACAATTTCCTTGTATTATGATTCCAATAAACAATCGGAATGGGGATTTTTAAAAACTGAACTTAAAATTACAGCTACAAACCTCAAAACACATGTTGTTTCATATGCAAATATTGAAATACTCGCTACGGTATTGGAGGATTTTTCTAATATCACTTTGGAACAACGTGCTTCTGCTCCCCATGCCGTGCTTTCGTCTAACAGCATCGTACTTTCTCAGTTTTCGAAGAAAAAAACTGAAAAGGCATCGTTCTCCATTAAAAACAATGGGAAATCACCATTGATTATACGTAAAATCTATTGGATAGATAAGGCAATTACTGTTAACCCTATATCAACTACAATTGCTCCTGGTAAAAATGCAGATTTCAAGATAGAGATTGATGGCAAAAAAGTTGAAGATAAAGCATATATATCAAAAATAAATATTCTCACCAATGATCCCGACAACTCCACAATGTCGGTACGTATTGCCGGGGAATTGATTAATTAGATTAACATAAAATAACGAGAACAATGGAACATCCTGAGAATGACCAACAATATGCAGCTCTCAATGTAAACGAAGGTGTGGCACAACCACCTGTTATCAATCCGTATTTGCAACGGCGCAAGAAAGCGGCACTTACGGTTAACGATTACGTTGAGGGCATTCTTAAAGGTAATATAACGATACTCAGTAGAGCTGTAACATTAGTGGAAAGCCAAGCACAAGAGCATCAACAACTTGCACAGGAAGTAATAGAAAAATGCCTTCCATATGCAGGGAAATCACGACGCATAGGCATAACCGGAGTTCCGGGTGCCGGGAAAAGTACATCTATCGATGTATTCGGACTACATGTGCTAAAGCAAGGCGGTAAACTGGCAGTTCTTGCGATAGACCCATCCAGTGAACGCACAAAAGGAAGTATCTTGGGCGATAAAACTCGCATGGAAAAACTATCGGTAGAACCGAATGCATTTATCCGTCCTAGTCCTTCCGCCGGATCATTAGGCGGCGTGGCACGAAAAACACGAGAAACTATAGTGTTGTGTGAAGCTGCCGGTTTCGATAATATTTTTGTAGAGACTGTGGGTGTCGGTCAGAGTGAAACAGCTGTACACTCTATGGTTGATTTCTTTTTGCTGATACAATTGGCCGGTACCGGTGATGAATTGCAAGGAATCAAACGCGGTATAATGGAAATGGCCGATGGTATCGTAATAAATAAGGCTGATGGTGATAATATCAATCGTGCTCAACTCGCCATGGCACAATTTCGTAATGCACTACATTTGTTTCCACTTCCACCAAGCGGCTGGACACCGGAAGTTCTATGTTACTCCGGATACTATGAGTTGGGAATTCCCGAAGTTTGGGACATGATAGACCGATATTTTGATTTCGTTCATAAAAATGGTTATTTCAACCTTCGTCGCCAACAACAGGAAAAATATTGGATGTATGAATCAATCGATGAGACCCTCAAAGCTAACTTCTACAATAATAGTCTGATTGCCGACATGCTGAAGGTAAAACAACAATTAATACTTGACAGCAAACAAAGTTCTTTCATGGCTGCAAAGGATGTGCTTGATGTGTATTTTAATCTCAAAGAACAATAATTATTCATTAAAATAAATCTTTATGAAACTTAAAAGTCTAACTTTATCACTTATGGCAATCTCAACTTTGTGGTCGTGCTCTGATGGCAGGAATGGTAAAATAACCTATCCTGAAACATTTGCAGATACTACAGTTGTAGATGATTATTTCGGGGAACTCGTAGCAGATCCTTATCGTTGGCTTGAGAATGACACTTCAGAAGCAACTGCTGATTGGGTAACCGCACAAAATAAAATTACAACGGCCTATCTCGAAAAGATTCCATTCAGAGCTGCGTTAAAGAAACGTTTCGGACAGCTTATGGATTATGAGAAAATCGGAATTCCATTTAAAAAACACGGTAAATATTACAGTTATCGCAATTCCGGTTTGCAAAATCAAAGTGTACTATATGCGCAAGATACTCTTGGCGACACACCCCGTATTGTTCTCGACCCAAACACCCTTTCTGATGATGGAACAGTTGCTTTGAAAGGAATTAATTTCTCTAACGATGGCAAATATCTTGCATATGTAATATCTCGCAGCGGTAGCGACTGGAATGAAATATTTGTCATCAATCTTGAAACCGGAGAATTACTTCCCGACCACATTACATGGGCTAAATTCACCGATGCTCAATGGCTTGGCGATGGGTTTTTCTATAGTGCATATGATACCCCGGCTGATGGCAATGAGCTCTCCGCTTCAAACGAATACCAAAAGGTATGTTATCACAAACTCGGTACTCCACAATCTGATGACGTGATTGAATACCGAGATTTCAACTATCCTTTGCGTTTTTATAGTGTTTCAGTGAGTGATGACGAATCATTTATGGTACTTAACGAAAGCGAAGGTCATGGCGGAAAAGTGTATATCAAGGATTTACGCAAAGGTGGTGGCAAGTGGAAACTTATAAATGACCGCATAAAAGATGAGTTCGATATAATAGACAATATCGGGAATACAATATATGCTATTACCAATATCAACGCTCCTAAAAATAAGATTGTTAAGTTTAATCTTGATAATTTTTCCGTTGGCAAATGGGAAGATGTTATTCCGGAAGGAGAAAGTGTAATTAACAGTGTACAACTCGCAGGAGATTATATTCTTATTACATATTTGCAAGATGCTTCATCACATCCTTATCTCTTTGACCTTAATGGTAATTTGGTAAAAGAAGTTATACTTCCCACTTATGGAACTGCCTCTTTCTGGGCTGAAAAAGGTAGCAACGATGCTTTCTTCACGCTCACATCATTTACATTGCCGAGCACAGTTTATTCATATAATTTGGCAACCGGCGACACTGAAATCTACGCACAGCCGGAACTCAAGTTTAATCCGGAAGATTACATTACCGAACAACTGACTTTCAATTCAAAAGACGGTACAGAAATCAAAATGTTTGTAACTCATAAAACAGACATTAAACTTGATGGCTCAAATCCAACCCTTATATATGGGTACGGTGGCTTTAACATCTCATTAACTCCCGGTTATAGTGCTTCACGCATTCCGTTTATCGAGAATGGCGGTGTATATGCTTACGTCAATCTGCGTGGAGGTGGTGAGTATGGCGAAGATTGGCACCAAGCGGGGACCAAAATGAATAAGCAAAACGTATTTGATGATTTCATATCAGCTGCAGAATTCCTTATCTCTAAAGGTTATACTACACCAGAACACATCGCAATACAAGGCGGTAGCAATGGAGGTTTACTTGTCGGTGCTGTTGTCAATCAGCGCCCAGACCTTTACAAAGTAGCCATCCCACAGGTGGGCGTTATGGATATGCTTCGCTATCATCTATTTACTATCGGCTGGAATTGGGCAGCAGATTATGGTCGTAGCGATGACAGCAAAGAAATGTTCGAATATCTTCATGGATATTCTCCATTGCACACCATTAAATCAGGTGATGTCACATACCCTGCAATACTCGTAACAACAGCTGACCACGATGACCGTGTAGTACCGGCACACTCATTCAAATATGCAGCCACATTGCAAGCTGCGGATACCGGTAATGCCCCCAAATTAATTCGCATAGATAGCAAAGCCGGTCATGGCAGTGGTAAACCCATCTCAAAAGTTATTGAAGAACAAGCAGATATATACTCATTTATTATGTACAACTTAGGAATGAAACCTAAATTTACAGATAAATAAGTCACTCTATAAGAATACAATTCAATAAAAAATGAAACCTGTATTTCTGGTAGGCTTTATGGGAAGCGGCAAATCCACATTAGGATATGCCGTTTCCCGTAAACTTAATATGTCATATATCGATCTTGATATATTTATCGAGAATCGGTTTCGTGCATCAATCAAAGAACTGTATAACACACGCGGGGAGAAACAATTTCGTATTTTAGAGCAAAATATGCTTCATGAAGTAGGCGAATTTGAAGATGTAATCGTTTCGTGTGGTGGTGGAACACCATTATATGGCGACAATATGGAATATATGAAATCGCGTGGCACCACTGTATGGCTCAACGCGAGCATTGAAGTATTGACTGCACGACTTTGTATTCCATCGGCGAAAGCAAAACGTCCACTTTTGGCAAATCTCACATTGCCGGAAATGGAGAATTATATATCTAAAACCTTAACCGAACGCAATAAAATATATTCGCAAGCAGATATTGAATTTAATGCCGACAGACTCGACGACCATTCTCAAATTGCATGTGCAACCGAATCTCTCGCAGACATAATCACACATAATACGACATTTGACTAACGATGCATTGATAGTCATTATTTTGTACTCCTAACCGGATTTTTCGGTATAATTCTACGTAAAAATGACAGAATATTGTCTTTAATTACGATTGTATCAATCAAAAACCTTAAATTTGTAGTTTGAAACTAACTAAAGCCGTATTACGATGAGTAGTGAGCTCACACATATTTCTCCAAAGATTGTGGATACTCCAACCGATGAAAAGATGATAGAAGATGCCTATAGGGACCTTCTTGATGGGTATCTTGCGAGTAATCATCGGAAAAAGGTGGATATTATCAACCGCGCTTTTAAGTTTGCGAAGGAGGCGCACAAAGGTGTGCGCAGGCGTAGTGGAGAACCGTACATCATGCACCCTATTGCTGTGGCTAAAATTGTAAGTCAGGAAATAGGACTTGGAAGCACATCTATTTGTGCGGCTTTACTTCATGACGTAGTTGAAGATACAGACTACACTGTTGAAGACATTGAATCACAATTTGGCAAAAAAATAGCATCTCTTGTTGAGGGTCTCACCAAAATATCCGGGGGTATTTTTGGAGACAAAGCATCTGTACAAGCTGAAAATTTCCGAAAACTTCTGCTCACAATGGCAGATGACATACGCGTAATACTCATCAAGATGGCAGACCGACTTCATAATATGCGCACACTTGGCAGCATGCTGCCAAGCAAGCAGATTAAGATTTCCGGTGAAACATTTTACATATATGCTCCTCTTGCGCATCGACTTGGACTCTTTAATATCAAAACAGAACTTGAAGATTTGTCGTTTAAGTATGAACATCCGGAGGCATACAAAAACATCCAGGAAAAAATCGCTGCAACAGCAGCTCAACGTGAACATATTTTTGAAAAATTTGCTGCCCCGATAAAAGAACGTCTCACGGCATTGGGTTTGAATTTCGACATGAAGGCACGTGTGAAGTCAATATACTCCATTTGGAACAAAATGGAGACCAAACACATTCCATTTGAAGAAGTTTACGACCTCTATGCAGCACGTATTATCTTTGATTGTGATAATGAAGCCGATGAGAAACGGTGGTGCTGGAATATATATTCAGAAATCACAAATCTTTACAAGCTTCATCCCGAACGCACACGCGATTGGGTAAGCACTCCGAAAGTGAATGGCTACCGAGCACTACATCTCACTGTTATGGGAAACGATGGCAATTGGATCGAAGTGCAAATTCGCAGTAAACGCATGAATGAGCTTGCCGAAAGAGGATTTGCTGCTCATTGGAAATATAAAATAGGCGAAGGTGAAGAGGAAAGCGAGCTTGCTGTTTGGCTAAAGACCATTCAGGATATCCTTAGCAATCCGGAGCCTGATGCAATGGATTTTCTTGACACTATTAAGCTAAATCTTTTTTCTCGAGAAATTGTAGTATTTACACCCAAAGGGGAACTCATCACACTTCCTTCAAATGCTACGGTGCTTGATTTTGCTTTCAATCTACATACTTATCTCGGCACCCATTGTATTGCCGGTAAAGTAAACCACAAATTAGTGCCCCTATCTCACAAACTCAAAAGTGGCGACCAGGTGGAAGTCCTTACCTCTAAGTCACAACAACCACAGCCGGAGTGGATTGATTTTCTTAACACTGCAAAAGGAAAAATTCAGCTCCGAGCAGCTCTTAGAAAAGATAAACGACAAATTATTCTTGCCGGGAAAAAACAATTTCTCGAATTCCTCGCCAATCACGACATTCCATATAGCAATGAGGTGCTTACGAAAATTTGCGGCGTGAAACAGATGAAGTCTCCCGATGACCTTTATGCAGCTATCGCCAACGGTGAAATTGAACTCACTGATAATTTAGTAGAAACTGCAAAACGCAGTTGGCAAAAACGGTTATTGTCAAAAGTATTGCGAAATCCTTTCAGCACAAAGAAAGATACCTCTTCAATGGCAGACTCAAAAATTGCGACACCGCACACCCCAATAAACACCAAAGAGGAATATGTGCTTCACACTATTGATGGTAAGGATAATTATATAGTAGCGGAATGTTGCAAGCCAATCCCTGGCGATAACGTCATTGGATATATCGATGATGATAACAATGTGATTGTACATAAACTCAATTGTCCTGAGGCTATGAAGCTAAAAAGCGGGTTCGGCAATCGCATTGTCACCACTCGTTGGGAAAATGTTACCGCTAAATTTATGGCAACCATAAATATCCGGGGGATTGACCGTATGGGTATGCTTCAAGAAATAATCCAGGTAATTTCACAGGCACTTTCCATTAATATACGTCAACTTAATATGGGTGCTGAAAATGGTGTTTTCGATGGAAAACTTGAAATTATCGTTGAAGATACTAACGAAGTAACTCAACTTTGTAAAAAGTTATTAAAACTTGATGGCGTAAAAGTAGCAAACAGAATTGATTAATTAAATATATCACATATGAAAAAGATATTTACCAAATATAACATATCGCGAGCTCTGCTGCTTGTATTTGCTACTGCGATAATTTCTTTATGCCTCCCGCGGAATGATAAATTTTCATACTCATATAATTTGGGGAAACCGTGGGCATATTCCCTACTCACAGCTCCATTCGACATTCCTATCGAACTTGATACTGCGTCCGTACGAACCAAACGCGACAGTATTGATCGCTCTTTTATCGATATCTATAAATTCGACACAGAAACAAGCGAGTCACAACTTTCCGCTTTTAAAGACCATTTAGATTCTTTAAAAATAACCATATCGGAAAAAAACAAAATTCAAAATCGCTTGCAACAGATATATAACGATGGTATCGTAGATAATGCAACCTTTGATAAAATACGTTTGGGTGAATTGCCCAACATACGCTTTATTGCCGACAACAATACCTATCTCAGCCCTACCGACAAACTGAAATCGGTAAAAAGTGCATACGCTTCTATTGATTCGATAGATGGAGTATTGTTAAAAACAATTCACGAGGTGGGAATTGCCAATTACTTATCTCCTAATGTAATAATCGACGAAACTATTTCTCTTAAACTTCGTGAAGCGGAATATCAAAAAGCACTTGCCCCTATAGGACTATTGCAAAAAGGAGAACGCATTGTTGATAGAGGTGAAATTATCAACATTCAGACATTCACCATCCTTAACACATATCAACAGATGGAGTTGGCTCATAACGACGGTGCAGTAAGAAAGCATTATCCCCTCGCAGGCAAAATACTCATCATTCTTATTTTGTTTGGCAGCGTATATATATTCTTATACATGTTCCGTTGGCGTTTTTTTGGTGATTTCCATAAAATGACCTTCCTAATGTGCTTATTCACGGTCTTTACAGTAGCAGCACTTATCATTGCACGGCATACTAATAACGCGCTATATATCATGCCATTTGCGATGATTCCTATTCTTATTACAACATTTTTTGACTCACGCACTGCTTTATATATGCACATTCACGAAGTGTTGATGTGCTCTCTGCTCGCCTCCTTCCCAATAGAATTTATTTTTCTTCAGTTTATGGCAGGCGTTATCGCCATTTGCTCCGTCCGTGAGTTATCAAAAAGAGCTCAACTAATGCGTGCCGGTATCTACGTATTTATTTGCTACTGCATCTCATATTTTGCATTTGAATTGATGAAAGAAGGGGTATTGATTGATGACACTTGGCGCATGTACGCCTATTTTGCCGTAAATGCTATATTCCTTTCGTTATCGTACATATTGATTTTCGTTATTGAAAAACTATTTGGATTTACCTCTACAGTCACCTTGGTAGAACTTGCAGATGTCAACAATCCACTTCTGAGAGAAATATCTGAGAAATGCCCCGGCACATTTCAACATGCCCTTCAAGTATCTAACCTCAGTGCTGATGCTGCTCGACGGATTCACGCCGATGTTCAATTGGCAAGGGTTGGTGCTTTATATCACGATATCGGCAAACTCAATAATCCGGCATTTTTCACCGAGAATCAGCATGGTGTGAATCCACACTCGGCTTTAACACCTGAACAAAGTGCTGAAATTGTAATAAATCATGTACGCGATGGCCTGAAACTTGCTGATAAAGCTAAACTCCCACAAGTTGTTATCGATTTCATTGCCCAACATCATGGCAAAGGTAAAGCAAAATATTTCTACACTCTCGCTTGCAACGCAGCCGATGATATGAATACAGTAGATGCTTCAGTCTTTACATACCCAGGTCCCAATCCATCCAACAAAGAAACATCTATTCTGATGATGGCAGATGCCGTTGAGGCTGCTTCGCGAAGTCTTAAGGAATACAATGATGATAATATTCGCAATCTTGTAAATAAAATTATTGATTCGCAAATTGCAGATGGACTATTTATAGACTCCACTCTCAGTTTCCGTGATATACAAATCATTAAAGAAGTGTTCATCGAACGGCTAAAAACGATGTATCATACACGTATTTCATATCCCGAGCTTAAAAACTCCGCAAATACTAAAAAAATATAATTATTTCTAACAATATTTATATCTACGCGATGCGGTTTTCGGAAACGGAATTAATTAACTATATTTGCATGACTATGTTAAGTTAGTGATACCGTTATTTCGACCAAATTCGACAACAATGATTATAAAACTCAAATATATTATCCCCTCATTCATAATCGCCTTATTGTCGCTTTCAATTGCAGCGGCTACAAACGGCGATAAAGCTTTAGCGCGTTCTACAGCCGAAGCTCCCGATTTCGAAACTATTAAGAAAGATATCTCAGACCCTTCAAGCCAATACCATTATCCAAAACTTTTCAAGCAATTTATGTCGAATGATACATCCATGACACTTGAGCAATATCGCCATCTGTATTATGGTTTTATTTTTCAGAAAGATTATGATCCGTATCGCATTTCAGCCCATGCCGAACGTGTAGAGAAATTGTATTTCAAGCAAAAACATTCTCGAGAAGAATGTGATACTATAATGAAATATGCGGAGTTATCACTCACCGACAACCCTTTTGATCTCCGACAGATGACATTCCTTATTATTGCGTTAAAAGAAAAACAAAAACATGCTCGTGCATCCATTTGGCAATTCAAATTGAATCATCTCGTGGGGGCTATCATGAGTAGCGGATATGGCACTAAAGAAATGCCATGGTACGTCATTAGTCCCGTACACGAATACAACCTGCTAAATTTCATGAACTACATAGTAACCGGGCATCAAGACGAAGATAATGGCACCATTGATTATCTAACCGTAAAATCTACTGCTGAGAAAGACTCCGGCAAATCAACACCCGAGGGTTTCTATTTCAATATTACCGAACTCGCCCGCACCTTTGAAAAGCGTCACACCAAATAGTTTTTCTCAAAACCCCCATCGGTCCGAAAACTTTGATGGAAATTTTTTCACAACCGGTGGGACATCGTTGTATAAATCGATAATTTAAACTACATTTGTGCTTTATACTGATATTCGGTTTAAATATCCGCTTATATGAAGATTTTTACTTCCAACGAAATTAAAACTATCGAACAGCTCACTATTGAGGCACAATCAGTTTCTTCCATTGAGTTGATGGAACGAGCAGCTTCTGCTATCGCCTGTGAACTTATCAGCAGATGGACTCCGTCACGTAAATTTATCGTATTTGCCGGCTCGGGAAATAATGGAGGCGATGCGCTTGCTGTGGCTCGCCTGCTTATCGAGCAGGGATACAAAGTGGAAACATTTCTCTTCAACATAGGTGGAAACAATCTATCACCCCAATGTCTCATAAACCGAGATAAACTCCTTGAATTGCGCCATACCGATTTTTTTGAATTTACTCAGGGGGAATTCTCTCCGCCATTTATTGCCGATGACGACATTGTTATAGATGGGCTTTTTGGTGGAGGTTTAAATCGGCCTCTGACAGGCGGATTTCAATCAATGGTACGATACATCAACGAAAATGCTTCCACTATTGTTTCTATTGATATCCCTTCGGGATTATTCAGCGAATGGAATGCAGAAAATGACAGGAATAATATCATAAAAGCCACCCTCACATTATCTATTGGATTCCCACGGCTATCATTCTTTTTCAATGAAAACGCACGATTTGTTGGAGAGGTATTAATCCTTGATATAGACTACGATGAACGGGCTATTGCTCAGACTCACTCAAATATGTTCCTTGTGGAGCAAGCTAACATTCAGAAAGCGCTCAAACCACGCGAACCAAATTGTAACAAATTCGATTTTGGAACCCTATACCTTGTTGCCGGAAGTTACGGAATGATGGGTGCCGCTGTAATTGCAGCGAAAAGTGCCCTACGCACAGGATGCGGCACCGTTACTGTGCATGCACCACGCTGTGGCATGTCGGTATTACAGGCTTCTGTCCCTGAAGCCATGTATGTAGCAGACAAACATGAGATAATCCCGACTGATATCACCCCTCGACGCAGTTATCGTACCATCGCTATAGGTCCGGGATTAGGAACACATAAATCTACAATTGACGCATTGGAACAATTCCTTAACAAACATTCCGAAGCTCCTTGTGTTTTCGATGCAGATGCGCTGAATTGCATTTGTGAGCGACCTTCATTACTCGAGCTGTTGCCGGTAAAATCGATTATTACGCCTCATGCCGGGGAATTTGATCGCCTATTTGGTAAACACTTTTCCGATGAGACTCGACTGAGAAAAGCTATCGAAATGGCACATTTTTACAATATAATTATCGTGTTAAAAGGTCGCCATTCTATCATAGTACGTCCCGATGGCAGAATTACTGTTAATATCTCAGGGAATCCAGGCATGGCAACACCAGGTAGCGGTGACGCACTCACCGGCATTATTGCTTCATTGCTCGCACAAGGCTATAAACCTGAAGTTAGTGCTGTGGCAGGTGCATATATTCACGCTGTTGCAGGAAATATTGCTTGTAGTAAGAAAGGCTCTTTCGGAATGCTTGCATCTGATATCGTAGATGCTATTCCCTCAGCTTTGCAAAAAATTATTCTTTAACTCCTAATTATACTTATTAACATGAAATTTTCTCTTCATTCATTAGCCATTGCCTCTATCGGTGCTTTGATGTTAGCATCTATATCTTGTGGCGAACAAAACAAAAGTTCTTTGATTGTTACAGATATTCCTGTACGACCTGCCGATCAACAACACATGGTAGCATATGCGGCTCCTGCCATTGACACGGTAAGAGTTGGTGTTATAGGTCTTGGGATGCGTGGTCCTGGTGCTGTCAAACGGCTGTCGCTCATCCCGGGAACCAAAGTTGTGGCCCTCTGTGATGTTGAACCCGACAGAGTTGAAAAAGCTCAAAAAATTTTAGAAGCAAACGGCGTGCCACGTGCTGCTGAATATAGTGGAGACACAACTGTTTGGCGCCAACTTTGCCAACGCAATGACATTGACCTCATATATATATGTACTGATTGGATAAATCATGCAACAATGGGAATTTATGCTATGGAAAATGGGAAACACGTTGCCATTGAAGTTCCGGCAGCTACTAATCTCGATGAAATTTGGGCACTTATCAACACATCTGAGCGCACACGCAAACATTGTATGCAACTTGAAAATTGCGTGTATGATTTCTTTGAAATAAATACACTCAACATGGCTCAGAAGGGCTTGTTTGGTGAGATTTTGCATGTAGAAGGGAGCTATATCCATAATCTTAAAGAATTCTGGAGTGAATATTGGAACAATTGGCGTCTTGATTACAATCAGAAACACAGAGGCGACGTATATGCTACACACGGCATGGGACCGGCATGCCAGCTCCTTGATATTCATCGTGGCGACCGCATGACAACTCTCGTTGCTATGGACACCAAATCGGTTTCTGCAAAAGAATATATTAAAGAAACTACAGGCGAATATCCAGATTCTTTCCTCAATGGAGACCATACTATGACAATGATTCGCACCGATTTAGGAAAAACTATACATATCCAACACGATGTCGTAAATCCTCGCCCCTACTCTCGCATGTATCAACTTACCGGCACAAAAGGATTTGCTAACAAATATCCAATCGCAGGATATGCATTTGAGTCAGAAGCGCTACCGGAAGGCTCAGTTCCTGACCATCAGAATCTAAATAGCCACACCTTCATTTCCGATAACCAACGTGCTGCTCTTGAAGCGGAATATCTACACCCTATTGTTAAAGAGATTGGTGAAATTGCAAAAACTGTAGGTGGTCACGGTGGTATGGATTTCATTATGGATTACCGACTCATCTACTGTTTGCGCAATGGGTTGCCTTTAGACATGGACGTTTACGACCTCGCAGAATGGTGTGCAGTTTCCCCTCTGTCAGCTATATCTATTGAAAACGGCTCGGCTCCAGTTGAATTTCCTGATTTCACCCGCGGCAACTGGAAAATTATTAACGGATATCGTCACGCAGGCATTCAGGAATAATTAATAAAGGTTATTATCTCATATATATTTTATGCCCGTCGCATTCAAGTCGGCGGGCATTTTCAATATATTTATCAATCTCCTCTTTTGTTATTTTATACAATTTTGCAATTCTTGATTCCGGAAAGCGATTAAAGAATGGATCTGTGCTGTAATACCATTCCATTTGTTTCACAATTGGAGACTCATTTAACACTCTATATATTTCAAATATGCGTGTTTGTGCGCATACAGTAACACACCATCTGTTATCTGTGGTTAGGCTCAAACAAAGTATATGCGACTTTCTGCGTGTATCCGAATCGAGTTCTGTACCTGTATGTTTATGACTTACGGAAACATGCCTGTTGTGGGTGTTATTAATGGTATTCATTATTTGCTTAAATACCACACCGTGAGGAGCATTATCCTTGATTCCATTATACAAAATATATAAATGAATCATCTCATGGATTATCGTATCATCTATTATATCCGGCTGATAATCGTAGCGTGAGTTTATATGCAATGAAAAATCATAATATTCATCTGAATGAAAAAGCCTCCTTCGGTGTTTATATTTGATTTTCCCAAGAAAACCCTTTGCCACACTCATTCGCACAGGTATTTTAGGTAGCTTCCCACCAAAACACAAGTCATTATACAAATCGAATCTCTCTGTCACATACGACCTTGTTGCTCTCATACCAACAGCTTTTTCATATATGCAGTGAGCACAAAACCAAATATAGTGCAATAATTACTTTTGAGCTACAAGTCGGCAAATTTGGCAAATTACTTCCACTGCCTTTTCCATTGACTTAATAGGCACAAATTCGTATCTGCCATGGAAATTCAGACCTCCGGCAAATATATTCGGGCATGGAAGTCCTTTAAATGAAAGTTGAGCACCATCAGTTCCTCCACGGATAGGTACCACTTTAGGCGTAATATCAGACTCCTTCATCGCCTCTACAGCAATATCAATAATATGCATTACCGGTTCTATCTTCTCACGCATATTAAAATACTGGTCCTTTATTTCAATGCTCACACATCCGGGAAATTCACAATTCACTTTGCGAGTAAGATGTTCAAGTTCTCGCTTGCGGCTCTCAAATCGGGCACGGTCATGGTCGCGGATTATATATGTAAGCACTGTTTTCTCAACAGAACCTTCAAATCCGATAAGATGATAAAAACCTTCATAATCCTCTGTGTGTTCTGGAGTTTCCCAGCGAGGCAACATTATGGCATACTGATTTGCAACACGAATAGAATTTAACATTTTATGCTTCGCATATCCAGGATGCACATTAAGTCCTGTGAAAGTCACTTTTGCTACTGCTGCGTTAAAATTTTCATATTCAAGTTCTCCTATAGCACCACCGTCCATAGTATATGCCCAATCAGCACCAAATCGCTCTACATCAAACTTATGTGCCCCTTTACCAATTTCCTCGTCAGGATTAAATGCAATGCGTATATCGCCATGTTCTATCTCTGGATGATTCTGAAGATAAACAACCGCCGAAATAATTTCCGCTATGCCGGCTTTGTCGTCAGCACCAAGCAACGTAGTACCATCAGTCACTATGAGATCCTGACCTATATAATCTTTTAGTTCCGGGAATTGATTTGGCGATAACACCACATTGTTATCTGCATTCAGCGTTATATCTCCTCCATCATAATTTTCCACTATACGTGGGCTTACATGACGTCCTGACAAATCTGGCGAAGTATCAAGATGCGCTATGAAACCTATAGTCGGAACATCACTCTTTTTTGTGTTTCCCGGAAGTGTTGCCATCAGATATCCGTTTTCATCAAGAGATATATTTTCAAGGCCAAGTGATTTAAGTTCTTGTTCAAGATGCTGTGCAAATATCATTTGACCTGGTGTTGAAGGGGTGAGATTTGTTAGCTCATCACTCTGCGTGTCAAATTTCACATAGCTCAGAAAGCGATCTACTACTGTTTGGTTCATTTTATATATTATTTTAATTTTTTGATTTTTAAATATGTAATACCAAATAATGTGCAAATTTAATATAAAATCTTACTGTCAGCAAACATCCCCGTTATTTTTAAAAGAATTTTATTGGTACAATTTCCCCTTAAATGTTGCAACATATGGATTATTTGTATATCTTTGCAAAACTGTAGTTTTAAGTTAACAATGTTGGTGTATTGTTAGCTTCTTTGCAGGCTTATCTGAAACACACGAAAAAATTTATAAAAAGAATCTTATGTTTGGACTAAAAAGTTTCGCACAAAAACTTCATGAGAGTGTGTATCTGCGTTCACAGATTGTACTCTTGATGGATTTATTGGTCTCATTAATCGCGTCTTTAGGCGTATTCTTAGTTGTTTTCCTACTATTGCCTCACACCACATTCGATTCCAATGTGATACTCACTTGGATTGTATCTTCTTTTGTGGCTTCAGCAATTGCATTTGTTCTCACAAAAATTCATAGGGCAATCATCCGTTATTCTTCACTGCATGAAATAGGGCGTATATGTCTCGCTGCGCTGGGAAAAGATTTACTACTGTGGATTGGAATGCTTGCATTCACATCTTTCGGAACTGACAGTAGTTTGATTATAGGTATGGTGACAGTAGATTTTCTGCTCACTATTTGCCTTTTGGTTCTTGTCCGGGTAGCTCTGTACGTAATTTATGGATTAATTGCGAATAGTAATCGCCAAAATCGACACACTAAACGCATTCTCGTATATGGCATTAGCAACAAAGCGGTAGCATTGGTACCACGACTTCACAATTCAAAACATTATTCGATAATAGGTTTCATTACACATGGTACCGATAGCAAAGGACACTTGTTGTATGGTTTGCCTGTGTACTATTTCGATAATGCCAATGATGTAAAAAATCTCGCCAATAAATACGACATTGACGGTATTTTATTCCCATTCGTAGCTGATGCTCGAGCCGAGCAAGATCAACTCATTTCATATTGCCATGAAGCCGAGGTGAAAACATATCTCACTCCGAATATTGATGAAATGACAGAACAATCTCCTCTTGCCAACTTTGTAAGAAAAGTCAAAATCGAGGACCTTCTTGGGCGTCCTGAGATTAAAATTTCAATGAATGAGATTATTGCAAATTTCAACGGCAAAGTGGTGATGGTTACTGGTGCCGCAGGTTCTATCGGTTCTGAATTATGTCGCCAACTTTCTACTTTTGGAGTGAAACAACTTATTCTTTTCGATAATGCAGAAACACCGTTACACAATATCCGTTTGGAATTGGAAGGGACATTCCCACAGTTAAATTTTGTTCCTGTTATAGGTGATGTGCGCGAAAAAGCTCGATTAGATTTTGTATTCCGCAAATATAATCCACAAATCGTTTTCCATGCAGCTGCATACAAGCACGTACCCCTTATGGAAGAGAATCCTTGTGAAGCTGTGCATGTTAATGTTGTTGGTTCGCGCAACGTAGCCGACAAATGCGTAGAATACAACGTTGAAAAAATGGTAATGGTCTCTACCGATAAGGCTGTGAATCCTACCAATATTATGGGATGCACAAAGAGATTGGCTGAAATATATGTACAAAGCCTCGGTCTCGCTATCGAACGAGGTGAAGTCAATGGTCACACCAAATTCGTCACCACACGATTTGGCAATGTTCTTGGCTCTAACGGTTCTGTTATACCTCGTTTTCGTGAGCAAATCGAACGCGGAGGTCCGGTTACTGTTACCGACCCTGAGATTCGTCGTTTCTTCATGACTATCCCTGAAGCATGCCGCTTGGTTATGGAAGCAGCCACATTTGCTACCGGCACTCAAATCTTTGTATTCGACATGGGCGAATCAGTGAAGATTGCAACACTCGCAGAACGAATGATAAACCTCGCAGGACTCGAAGTCGGTAAGGATATTAAGATTGAATATACCGGTCTGCGTCCGGGAGAAAAACTTTATGAAGAAGTGCTCGCCACAAAGGAAAACACTATTCCAACAGATCATGAGCGTATTTTTGTCGCCAAGGTACGTCAGTATGATTACAATGAAACAGTATCCACAACCAATGCACTTGAAAATCTTTCTGTAGAAGTAAACATTCCTGACATGGTAATTCTTATGAAGAAAATTGTGCCTGAGTTCAAGTCAAAACATTCCGAATTCGAAAAATACGACCTCCCCGACGCAAATACCAATTAGGATTTTACAAGACACTCCCACAAAAGATCTTGTTATTCAATAAAGTATATGTACGCAGATTTTATGTTCGAACGAATGTAGTGTCACAACGCTTTTTTTATGACGGATATTCGTTGTAACTTTGCAGCAGAATAAAAGCTGTGATATGGATATCAGAAACATAAAAATACAGGATTTCAACTACCATCTGCCTGACGAGCGTATTGCAAAACACCCATTGCAAGTACGCGATGCATGTAAATTATTAGTGTATCACAACTCCGCACCAGAAAACATTCTCACCTGTCAGTTTTCCGATATCCCATCTCTGCTACCGCACAACTCAATGTTGGTTTATAATAACACTCGTGTAATAAATGCCCGATTAAGATTTCGTAAACCTGATACAGGAGCTGTAGTCGAAATATTCTGTCTTGAGCCGGATATACCGCGCGATTACGCGCAATCTTTTCAAAGCACTTCAGAGTGTACATGGACTTGTCTTGTTGGTAATGCAAAACGTTGGAAAGCATCATCACTGCAAATGCAAATTCCGTTGCCGGATGGCAATATCGCCAATCTTACCGCCACACGTAGTATCCAAACAACCTCTTCGTTTCAGATACACTTTTCATGGGTCACTGAATCCGAGGAACCCGTGACTTTTGCAACACTATTGGAAGTAGCCGGTGAAATTCCCATTCCACCATACCTTAACCGCAACACGGAAGAATGTGATTCTTCTGATTATCAAACAGTGTTTTCTCATATTGATGGCAGTGTGGCTGCTCCTACTGCCGGATTACATTTTACTCCTGAAGTACTCAACAAAATAGACGACAAAGGTATCAAACGGCGAGAACTCACACTGCATGTTGGTGCGGGAACCTTCCAACCGGTAAAAAGCGAAACTATAGGTGGTCATCCTATGCATTCCGAATTTATATCTGTGGAGCGTGGATTACTATGCGACCTTATAGAGCAAATCCAAGCTAATAATCCGATAATTGCCGTTGGCACAACCAGCGTACGCACTTTGGAAAGTCTTTACTATATCGGACTCACGCTGCATAATGATATCAATACCAAGAATCTAATCGTCCCTCAATGGAAACCGTACGAAAGTATTGGAGGTACAGGTGCTGTGGATGCGCTCAAAACTATAGTAAACTATCTTGACAATCACAATATGAGCAGATATGTCGGAAGTACACAAATAATGATAGCTCCGGGATATAATTTTAGGATTATCAATGGCATGATAACTAATTTTCATCAGCCGCAAAGCACACTTTTATTATTGGTATCAGCTTTTACCAAAGGTAATTGGCGCTCGATATATGATTATGCACTTAACAATAATTATCGTTTTCTCAGTTACGGTGACGCATCATTGTTATTGGAATAATTTTCAGTATCTCACAGCTTTTTTACCATAAAGCCGAGGTTTTATTTGCGAATAAGATAACGTTGTACTACCTTTGTAGATATAAATTCAAAATTATCAATTAAATGGAAGTTACAGGCAAAATAATTCATAAACTTGAATTACAATCGGGGACATCAAAAGCAGGTAATGCATGGCGCAAACAGGAATATGTGCTCGAAACACAAGAATCATATCCTAAGAAAGTGCATTTTGACTTCTTCGGTGACCGCATTGACCAATATCCACTCAACGTAGGGGATACAATCAAACTATCTTTTGACATTGAAAGTCGCGAATATCAGGGAAAATGGTTCACTTCAATCCGTGGCTGGAAATCTGAAAAAGTAGAAGGCTCCACTATTTCAACTGATGCGCAAAACAATACTCCCGCAACACAAACATACACAGCACCACAAGTGGACTCAGCACCGGATTTTGCGATTGGTAATGATGAACCCACCGATGACTTGCCGTTTTGATAGTAAAAAATAAGGAGTTAAAGATTTGCATATAAAAAATTATATGTATCTTTGCAGTCGGTTTTAGCGGAATTTTATGACTTCGTAGCTCAGTTGGTAGAGCAACTGACTCTTAATCAGTGGGTCGAGGGTTCGAGCCCCTCCGAGGTCACCATATAATCAGATAGTTAGATGTAAGTTTAGCTATCTGTTATTTTTTAGTTGAAATAAATATTGGTATGAAACGGATATTTTCTTTCTTATCGCTTATAATTATAGTTTTCGCAACACAAGTATCAGCCCAACAAAAAACAGTAAATTTGAAATTATTTCAAACGAGTGATATTCATGGCAATTATTTTCCATATAATTTTATCACCAACCGTCCTTGGTCTGGAAGTTTATCGCGTGTGTCATCTGCCCTAAAGGATGTAAGAAAAACTTTTGGCGACAATGTAATATTACTCGACAATGGCGATATTTTGCAAGGTCAACCATCGGCATATTATTATAATTACGAAAACATCGAAGTCCCACACATAACTTCACGAATTCTCAACTTCATGAAATATGATGCAGGAAATGTCGGAAATCATGATGTTGAAACAGGCTTTAATGTATTAAACAGATATGCTTCGTTGTGCAATTTCCCTATTTTAGGGGCAAACATTATTAATACTCAAACCAATGAGCCTTATTTCGAACCATACACAATTATCAAAAAGGAGGGTGTTAAAATCGCAGTTCTGGGCATGATTACTCCCGCGATTCCTGCATGGCTTCCGAAATCAATGTGGGCGCATTTTCGTTTCGACGATATGGAAATCACAGCAAAACAGTGGATTCCTAAGATTATCGAAAAAGAAGCCCCACACATTATAGTAGGGTTATTTCACTCCGGTGGAAAGGGGAATATTTTATCTGGCTTCAAAGAAAATGCTTCTATGGAAGTCGCCAAAAATGTTCCCGGATTTGATATAGTCCTCATGGGGCATGACCATATACTTGAATGTACTAAAATTGCTAATGTAGCAGGAGATTCTGTTTTGGTGATGGACCCGGGAGCCAATGGTGTTGTTATTAGTGATATTGATATTGACATCACTTTTGATGAGAATGGTAAATTCATGAATAAAAGCGTATCCGGTAATCTTCTCCCAATGTCGGACTTCAATCCTGATCCGTTATTTATGAAAGAGTTTTCGGCTGATTACAAGAACGTAAAAGAATATGTAGGTAGTCCAATCGGAACAATCAAGAAAAGTATTAATACCCACGATGCGTTTTTTGGAGATTCCGAATTTACTGACCTTATTCATGAAATTCAGTTGGGTATCACACATGCCGATATCTCATTTACAGCCCCTTTATCATTTGATGCACAAATAGATTCCGGAGAAATAAAGATGAGTGATATGTTTAACTTATATAAATACGAGAATCTTCTGTATGTTATGACTTTGTCCGGCATAGAAATAAAAAATTATCTTGAATACACATACGATTTATGGACACGACAAATGACATCGGCAGAAGACCATCTATTACAGTTTAAAGATGACTTCAAAGATGGTGACGATACACGCTCTATTCTCAAATATCCAAGCTATAATTTTGATTCGGCCGCCGGTATAATCTATGAGGTGGATGTAACAAAACCAAAAGGTAAGAAAATCAGAATTATTTCTCTTGCCGATGGTTCTAAGTTTAATCTTGACGCCACGTACAAAGTTGCCCTAAACTCATATAGAGGCAATGGTGGTGGCGAAATACTTACCAAAGGTGCCGGGATTGCACATGCCGACCTTGCTAAACGCGTTATTTTCTCTACAGATCGTGATTTACGCTATTATCTTACACGATATATAAAACGCCACGGAGAGGTGATACCTCACAAACTGAACAATTGGAAATTCATACCCACAGAGATTGTGTCGCCGGCTGTAATTCGAGATAAAAACATTTTATTTGGCAATGAGCAGTCACACTAATATACAAAAAGGATATTTGCTTCGTGATTTCAAAGCGTATCTCCTGTTAGAGAAAGGATTGTCGCCAAACACATGGAGTGCCTATTTAAATGACGTCCGTAAATTGTGGGATTATGTTGAAGAATCCGGAACATCAATAACCGATGTCTCTGCTGATGATTTACATAATTTTGCCGCTACTCTCCATGATTTAGGCATTTCTCCTCGCTCTCAAGCTCGTATTATTTCAGGGATAAAGGCTTTTTTCAAATATTTGACACTCGAACAATTAATTGATAACGACCCCTCGATTTACCTTGAAGCACCTACGCTGGGCGCTCATCTCCCTGAAGTGCTTACTGTTGAAGAAATTGACAATATGATTCGTGCAATTGATGTTGCATCATCCGAAGGTGAAAGAAATCTTGCTATCATTGAGACACTGTATTCTTGCGGATTACGAGTAAGTGAACTTGTAAATCTGCGGTTGCAAAATATATATCGTGAAGATGGATTTATTGTGGTGATTGGCAAAGGTAATAAGCAAAGAGTTGTTCCCATATCACACACGGCGCTTAACTATATCGACGACTACTTAAAAAACACTCGTGGGAATGTGCCGGCAAAATCAGGCGATGAGGATATTGTGTTTTTAAATCGTCGTGGTGGAAGGTTGTCACGCGTAATGGTGTTCTATATTGTAAAGAATTTATGCGAAATTGCAGGAATTAGCAAAAATGTAAGCCCTCACACTTTACGACACTCCTTTGCGACCCATCTGCTCGAGGGTGGAGCCAATCTCAGAGCCATTCAAATGATGCTCGGACATGAGTCAATTACAACTACAGAAATTTATGTACATATCGACCGTAGCAGACTGCGCTCAGAAATTCTTGAGCACCATCCTCGATATGCCAACAAAAATCACAAATAACTATTAATTCGTGAATATATTTTTTCAGTAGCTCCGATATTATCTTTGATATATTTCCCGGCTATATTCCCGGCATTTTCCAAATAAGCTGAATTTGTAAGCCACACATTCACTACAGAGCTGAATTCATCCCCCGATGTAATAACCTTTGCACCGCCGGATGCAACAAGATCGCGAGCTTCCTTAAATTTGTGATATTTTGGTCCGAAAATTACAGGTATATTATATACTGCCGCTTCATTTATATTGTGTATTCCGGCACCAAAACCACCTCCAATATATGCGATATCTGCATATCGATAGCACGACGATAATATTCCGAAACAGTCTATAATAAGGCAATCTGCGTCAATATCTTCCCCCGGAGCAAGTTGGGTATATCGTTTAACCGGTCGTTTTATCTTTTTTTCTAATTCAAGTAATCTTTCTTCATTAAACTCATGAGGAGCAATTATCAGTTTCAATTCCGGATGCTTATTGAAATAAGGGATTACAGCATCTTCATCGGGTTGCCATGAACTGCCCATTATTAGCGTTCGTGCAGTTTTTGCAAACTTCTCAATGGCGGGGAAATCAACTGTTTGCCGCATAATCGATAACACACGGTCAAATCGTGTGTCACCGAAAACTTCCGATTTAACACCTATTTTATCTAACAATAACTGCGAAGCCTTATCTTGTACAAATACTCCGGCACTGAAAGCATCGAGCATTTTGCGAAACATGCCGCCCCATGGTTTAAAGAAAATTTGCGATGGGCGAAATATGGCCGATATAATTGCAGTGGGAATATTGTGGTTACGCAGTTGTTCAAGATAGTTTCCCCAAAACTCATATTTTACAAATATCGCAAGTCTTGGTTGAAGTGCCTCCACTAAAAGTTTTGCGTTTTCCTTATAATCAAGTGGAAGATATATTACACTGTCGGCGAGTGGATAATTCTTTCTCACCTCGTAGCCTGAAGGTGAAAAGAAAGACAACACTATCGGGATATCGGAGTGTTTCTCTTTTATAAGTTCTATAAGAGGGCGTGCCTGTTCAAATTCTCCCAAAGAAGCAGCATGAATCCACACAGGATTGTCCTCTCGGCGGTTTCTTTTTAGCATGGCAATAGTTTCTTGCTGACCTGCAACCATTTTAGCCACTTTGGCATTGCTGCGTGCAGTCATTTTTATAGCCGCTGCATATAATTTTATTCCCAGATTGTATAGCCCATTCATTATCGCTGTCAGTATATTCCCTTTAGTTTTTTATTCTTGTCCCACACTCCGTGTTTAAAAATTGCACTGTCAATATAAATTCGTAATATCAGGCGTTGATAAAATATAAAACAATTTTGAGCAACATTGAAATCGAGCGATGCCTGTAGATTCATAAATGAATTTCGCAAGATATATCCATAAAGTTGTGTACGACTGAAATACTTCGATTGATAAAAAGGTTCACCCTGGTGCAGCATCCATGCCGACTCATCGTAATACGGGAACAATCTGCCTCCGTAATAGAATGTTTCCTTTAAACCGAACCATTTTTTCTCCACCACACCTTCCATCCACACTCCTGTGGGTGTTTTCCACTCGCCTTCAGCTCTGTGCCGAGTGATTCCCGTGAGAGCACCAACCTTTATCGTAAGGCTGTCAAGCAGTGTTTTGCTTTTAAGATTTACCCCTACATACGGATTTATCACGAAATTGTCCACAATCGCTTGTCCCATCGGTGGTTTTTTTTGTTTCGCATAGTGATTCATCATCACCAACCCGCCTGCCAACAACAAATTATTAGGACGCCATTCGCCACGAACAATTATATTAAATGCCTCACGCTGCGTGTCGGTTTGCATTCCTCGCCAGTCGAGCACACCCTCAAAACAACCTTTTACTCCGCTATATTGAATCAACGCTCCCCGGATATTACGTTGCAAATAATTTATAGAGTCATTCCAAATATAGTTTGGCATCGACTCCAACAGCTGCAATTTCGGAAACATACCAAAAGAGAAAGCCCATCCCGAACCGGACTTATATCTGTAATATAGGGTCGGCGATATTCTATGTCCCGTCCATTCACATCCTATGGGTTGTGTCCACACCACACCTCCCATAATGGCGTGTGTGCCATCCATCAGAGAGATGCCAACCTCCGGAGACAACTGCGTATGTAAAAATGTCTTAGGGTCATTATATGTGCGGTCTCCTTCACGATTATCAAAAACCGTATTGAAATCAATATCCCATTCCACTTTCTGTGCCACAGCCGTAAAAGAGGATATAACACACACACACCACGCAAAATATGCACCTAATCTATTGCGCATCAGCTAATTTACTTATAATTTCAGTGCCTTTACGGATTCTTTCTATCGTGGCCGATTTACCCATCAATTCGGTAATATCAAACATGTGCGGACCGCGACATTCTCCCACTACTGTAAGACGGAATGCATTCATCACATTTCCCATGTGATAACCGTTGTCGGTTATCCATTTAAGCACAATTTCTTCCGATGGTTTTGATGAAAAATCTTCTATATTTTCAAGCACACCAATCAGTTCTTTCATTATTTCCGGAGTTTCCGGTTTCCAACGCTTTTTAATATCTTTTTCACTGAAAGTGTCCGGTGCGACAAAGAAGAACGAAGCTTGCTCCCACAAATCTTTCACAAAAGTGATTCTTCCCTTCACCATACCCACTGCTTTACCGATATATTCATCGGAAAATCCTGAAATGCCTTTTTCCTCAAGTATCGGGCGGAACAGTGCTGTAAGTTCGTTATCAGGTTTTTCGCTGAGATACTTGTGGTTAAACCATTTCCCTTTTTCAAAATCGAATTTTGCACCATTTCTGGAACAATGTTCAAATGAGAATAAGTCAATGAGCGTATCCATATCCATAATTTCCTGGTCATTACCCGGATTCCACCCAAGCAGAGCAAGGAAGTTTACCACAGCTTCCGGCAAATATCCTTCCTCACGATACCCCATAGAGACAGCGTCTGTTTTCGGGTCATGCCACTCAAGCGGGAACACAGGGAACCCAAGTTTGTCGCCATCACGTTTACTGAGTTTACCATTACCCACAGGCTTCAACAACAACGGCAAATGCACAAACTGAGGCATCGTATCTTCCCATCCAAAAGCCTTGTACAACAACACATGCAACGGTGACGACGGAAGCCATTCCTCTCCTCTGATAACGTGTGTCACCTCCATCAAATGGTCGTCAACAATATTTGCAAGGTGATATGTAGGCAGGTCGTCGGCACTTTTATACAGAACCTTATCATCAAGAATCGTTGAGTTGATAACAACTTTTCCGCGCAGCAAATCGTTGACCTCCACATCCACATTCGGCTCTATCATGAAGCGTACCACATATTTCTCTCCGGCATCGATGCAACGTTTTACCTCATCATCCGACATTGTGAGCGAATTTCTCATCATATTGCGGGTGGATGCATCGTATTGAAAATTTGCAATCTCATTGCGCTTTGCTTCCAACTCTTCCTGGGTATCAAAAGCAATATACGCCTTACCGTTGTCAAGCAATTGCTTCACATATTGGCGATATATGTCGCGGCGCTCCGATTGACGGTATGGACCATAATTTCCACCTTCCCGCACACCTTCATCTATCTTTATTCCCAGCCATGCCAATGCCTCGTTGATATACTCTTCAGCACCGGGCACAAAACGTGCAGAGTCGGTATCTTCTATTCTAAGTATCATATCGCCACCATGCTTGCGAGCATAAAGATAATTAAACAGCGCCGTCCGCACTCCGCCTATGTGAAGCGGTCCGGTTGGTGATGGTGCAAAACGCACACGTACTTTCCTTTCCATATATCTATGTTATATTATTCTTATTATTTTGGTGACTACAAAATTACAGCAACACACACTCTCTGCAAAATAAATCCACATATATTTTCATACTCACTTTTTTTCAAATTTTTTTGTTATTTAAAAAAAACTGCATACCTTTGCGGTGTACTATTACACTAATACACCTCTAAAATTATATTATATGCTTAAAATTTCTAATCTTTCATTCAAGTATCGAAGAAGGGACAAGCTTGTATTAAACGACTTTTCTCTCGATTTAAATTCAGGTGGTATCTACGGGCTGTTGGGACGAAACGGAGCCGGCAAAACAACGCTGCTCCACCTGATTGCCGGGCTGCTTAAACCCACAAAGGGAGAAATCACATATATGGGCAAAAAAACATGGCTGCATTTGCCATCTATCCTCAGCGACACATATATCGTTCCTGAGGAATTCACTTTGCCAAATGTTTCGCTAAAAACATACATAGAATGTAATGCCCCGTTTTACCCCAACTTTAACGAAGACGATTTGCGTACGAATCTCCGCACATTTGAGCTTGAAGATATATACAGCAACGGGAAACGCCTCGGAAGCCTTTCTATGGGGCAGAAGAAAAAAGTATATATGTGTTTTGCTCTTGCATGCAACACATCATTGCTGATTATGGACGAACCCACCAATGGTCTTGATATACCCGGGAAAAGTGCTTTTCGTCGTTTTATTGTCGGATGCGCCAATGAGAAGCGCACAATTATTATTTCCACTCACCAAGTACGCGATATCGATCGAATTCTCGACCATGTTATTATCATTGATGATTCAAGAGTGCTGTTAAATGAAGATGTATCATCTATTCTGAACAAACTAAAGTTTGCCGACACCACTGATAACGACATAATCGGAAATGCCTTATACAGTATTAAATCTCTGAGTGGAGCGTCTGTAATCACCACTAACGATGATGATTCTCCCACAGAACTGAATCTTGAAACTCTGTTCGATTGCACACTTTGCAATCGGGAAAAAATCATTGAAATTTTTAAATCTTAAAATCGTATAATTATGACTGTTACCGACAACATAAGCCTCAGCCGCATATACAAACTGTTAAACCAATATTTCAGAGAGCAGTGGAAATCATATTTGCTATATTCCGTCAGCACTTTCGGTGTAATCATTCTCATTATTACCATGAATGTATTGATGAACCGCAACATCTCCTTTTATTATAAGGATACATCTACTCTGTTTTTTCTTGGCATAATTTTATATGGAGCAATTTTCGGTTCGAACATGTTTAAAAATCTTTCCACCAAAGAACTTGCATCACACACCATCATGACTCCGGCATTGCACATCGAAAAATTTATCGCTCGGTGGATTATCTATGTTCCATTATTTTTTATTTGCTTCACAGCTTTTACATATCTTGCCGACGGACTCCGATTCATTTTTTGTGAAGCAATGCACGGAATATTTCCTAACCATTTTAATGACAATCAATTTCGCAATATATTGTCAACCGGACCATCCGGGGTTCCCATATACTTCTCATTTATATTTGCACTATCCGTCCAGTCCGGATTTATACTCGGAGGTCTTTTGTGGAGAAAGTATGCTTTTCAAAAAACTTTTGCCGTATGTCTTTGCATAATATTCACTATGGCAACCGACTTTATCGGCCTCAGCCTGCTTCTTAACAAATATTCGATTGCTACAACAAAAGAATCCGGTGAAATACTATTATGCACCACCCTGACCATTATCACTCTGTTAATGTGGATATTGTCCTACTTCAGATATAAAGAATCAGAAATCATCAATCGTTGGTAATTTATGGAATTTAAAAACAACAAAGCTATATACATTCAGATTTCCGACACACTGTGCGATAGCATATTGTCCGGGAAATATCTGCCGGGAAATCGCATCCCGTCGGTGAGGGAATATGCAGCGGAAGTGGAAGTCAACGCCAACACAGTTATGAGGGCATACGACAGCCTTGAACAGCAAGGTATCATATATAATAAGCGTGGCATTGGATTTTTCATCTCCGATAATGCTTCGGCTTTGGTTAAGGAACTGAGGCGCAAAGAATTTTTCGACGATGAAATAGAATATTTTTTCAACCGCCTACACTCGCTCGAGATTACCCCCGAAGAATTAAAAACATTATATATCAACCATTGTAACAAGTAATTATAAAAATGAAAACTACATCATATATCATTTTCGGCATTATAGGTTTTATCATTGCCTTCTTTGCATTTTCTGCATTTTATACAACTTTTATATATACCCCCGAAAACAGATTTCAGTATATCAATCTCACCGACAATCCTGTGCAAACGCAGCTTGCCGGTGATGTCCACACCATTCGGTTAGTCAGTCCCGACGAATCCGGCATGTTATCCGTCGATATGCGCCCCTTCCCGGGGGTATGGATTACTCAATGCGACTCCGTCACTGAAACCACCGTTGAATATGCCAAAGGTTGGGGCGACAATTTATCATGCTCTCTTCACGATGGTGTGCTTTCGCTTGAAATATCAACACAATTCAATTCTCAAAATATGACTTTCATGAAGGGAAACCCTATGCCGATAAAGATAACCATACCTAACGGGCTAACTACTATTGACAATCAGTTGGAATATTGGGGTAATCCATCTATAATGGGAGTCACTGCCGACAAACTGTATATCACTTGCCGCGAAAGCAATTATTTTCGCAACTGCCATATCAAAACGGTTTATGTAAACCATAATGATAAGCCCGGAGATACACATTCCGGTCGATATACTTTTAAATTCGATACCGAAATCGATACTTTTTATATTTCATCCACTTCATACGAATATATATCACTGTTTACCGACTCCACAAGTGTTGTCCGGCAAATGGAATTGCGCCGGCCTGCCGGGAATGTTGAGATTAATATCGAAGGGGACAATCTTCTAAATCTTTCACGAGTAAAAATTTAACTGCAAAACAATTTTTTCAACTTTTATCATTCTGATTGTCAACCAATTACCCCCCCCGGTGGCATTATACATTTTTAACTTTTTCACACTAAAATATATAACTACTTTTGTCAAAATATAAGTTATTAAATACCTCATTTATGATAAGATTGTTAAAACCTTTCATCTGCGCGGCTGCATTTTTCTCGGCAGTTTCCGTTACGGCGCAACATCAAATTAATTTTTCGGTTACCGATTCCACATCCACACCGGAATCATTTGCCACTGTGCGAATATTTCTATTGCCCGACTCGGTTAAAGCTCTTAAAATTGCCACCACCGATGTAGATGGCAATTTTTCCGAAAAGGTGGATTCCACGGGAGATTATCGTATAACCGTTTCTTCACTTGGCAAAGCTACATATCTCATAAACACCCGTATCGAACGTGATACAAATCTCGGTACGATTATCCTTCGAGCTACATCCACAGTGCTTGATGCTGTGGATGTGGTAGCTCAACGACCTCTCGTCACCACTGAAATCGACCGCTTTATTTACGACATCAAGGCCGATGAAGAATCCAAAAGCAGTAATATTTTCGATATGCTTCGCAAAGTGCCGATGGTTACAGTTGATGGCGACGATGAAATTAAAGTAAAAGGGCAGTCGAATTTCCGCATATTCAAAAACGGACGCCCCAACACACAATGGGAAAAGCACCCAAAGGAGGTGCTCAAGTCAATACCGGCATCAATGATTAAACGTATAGAGGTTATTACCGAACCGGGGGCCAAATACGATGCCGAAGGGGTGGATGGCATCCTGAATATTGTTACCGATGACGATGTCACCGCAAAGGGGGTTATGGGCAGCATCGCGGGCAATGTGAACGAACGAGGCGGCACCGGCTGCGGGGGATATCTCACTGCTCAATACGACAAACTGGTGCTTTCTGTAAATCTGGGAATGTTTTATCAGCCTGAATATGTATCAAAGACCAAAGAACACTCCGAAACACATTACAAAGAGGCCGGCGACAGAATGATAAGTTTCGCAAACCCTCACGACCGTAGAAACACGGTGTTGAACTGCAACTTCGGATTTGAGGCAAGCTATGAAATCGATACTCTCAACCTCATCACTGCCGAATTTCACGGTTGGTTTATGCCTAAATTCATCAGCAATGCATATCAGTATTCACAATATCTCAATGCTGCCGACGATTTAGTCTATAGCTACACCACACACACCTACTTTCCCTATTATAAATACAACAATTTCGGAGGCAAACTCGACTACCAGCGTTTCACTAACTGCAAAGATGAAACAATAACTTTCTCCTATATGATTGATGGCAATGGAAATAATACAGAATCTGAATCCGACTATATCGATATTACCGGCAACCCTAATTTCGATTACACTCAGTATCTGTCAAGAAACAATCAACGTTCAATCGAAAACACATTTCAACTCGATTGGAGCCGACCGTTTTTGAAATACAACCGTATCGATGCGGGACTTAAATATATTCTCCGCGACAATTCAAGCAATACCGAACAGCGTTATTCCCTCTCCGACAATCCCACGTGGGTGTCGCCAAACAATAAATATGAAGAATTCAAACATCAGGCTCACATTGCATCGGCTTATGCCGAATACGCTTATTACAGCGCCAAGTTTGGCGCTCGAGCCGGTATCAGATATGAGTTTGCCTACAACAATGTGAAATATCCGCTGGGCAACAATCCGAATTTCTCTCACCACGTGGGAGATGTGGTGCCTACATTCAGCGGCAGCTGGAAACTCAACGATGCCAACACTTTTAAAATCAATTTTGCCACTCGTGTGCGTCGTCCAAGCATCTATTATCTCAATCCGGCACTCGTAAAATCACCAACCACGGCTTCGCAGGGCAATCCCGACCTTGTGAGCGCCCGACACCACAACTCAAGTATCACATATTCGCTCATGCGACCGAAGATTATGATTTCGGCCAATGCCGCTTTCAGTTTTGCGAACAACACCATTATGGATTATTCATACGCCGAAAATGGCATTATCTGGACAAAATATGGCAATATCGGACGCACACGCAACGCATCGTTAAATTCCTACATTCAATATCGGCCTTCTTCCACCACCACGTTCATGCTCAATGGCGGCATCGACTACGCATATCTCAAACGCCCTGGCACCAACGAAAGAAACGATGGCATCGGATGGCGCATGTATGCCAACATATCGCAAAAAATATTCTGGAATATTAACCTCAACTGCTTCGGCGGATATTTCGTTCAGGCTCCCTACAGTTTATACACTAAAAAGTCCTACGGCTATTATTATTACGGAATTTCATTATCCAAATCATGGCTTAAGGAGGACCGCCTTACCGCCCGATTAAACGTAAATACACCGTTCCCCGTATGGCGTTCTGTGTCATTCTCTTCCGATACGCCATCTTATGCCACTTCAAACGATTACAGCACCTATTCTTCAAAGGTGTCAATCTCTGTTTCATATCGTTTCGGTTCGCTCAATGCCTACGTGAAGAAAGCTCGTAAGTCAATCAGCAACGACGATGTGCAAAGCGGAGGAGGCAATAATGCCGGCGGTTCTTCAACGCAAGTTCAATAATATTTAATGACAGCAAATAAAAATGAAGGAGGGCACCTGAGTGTCCTCCTTCTGTTATGTTTGTAACAACCGGTGATTAGCGAACAATCACTTTAGTTACTTTTGTACCTTGTTTCTTAATGTAGATACCCGGAGTTGGTTCTGAAACGCGAACACCGCTGAGATTGTAGTATTCTACCGGAGCGTTTTCATCAACTTCGTCACCGAATACATCACCTACAGAACTTGATTTGTCATCTTCTTGCCAGTTAAATGCCGGATAGCCTTTGTAGTATTTCTTCTGGTTAAATGCATCCCAGCCTTGTACTTCTGCTATACCTGCTGCTTTAGTTGCTGTTGTATTTGCTTCTGTTACTTTACCTGTTACTTTTGATGGAATGAAACCTGTTTCC
>JAFLTZ010000090.1 GCA_022509045.1 Muribaculaceae bacterium
GGGGTTGTGGTTGGTTAGTGGCGGGAGGGGGAAAACAGCACCGCTGCTAACGGGGGTGTTGGCAGCGGTGCTGTAGGGAAAGGTGTTGTTAGATTGGCGGTAATTTAAATAACCTCAGAACGCTCGGAAGGTTCTTTCCAAAAATTATCGGGAAGATATTCTGATACGGGATTATTTGTGTTTATATAATACAAAAACTGTTCATAGTATGATCTATTTTCAAAGCTAAATAAATGAGGTCTGTACATTTGCAGCAAGACACGTTTTTTTCCTGAAGGGACGTTTTCTACCGGTGCAAAAATACCGGCTGTAGAACCAAGATAGACCATTGTAACGCCTCCAAAATTATCATAAACAAATGGATAATCGAACGACCAACCGCATATAGGCCTAATATCACCAGGGGGTTCCGGGTAACTAAGTTCTGTAAAAAGCTGTAATGTAATCGGTATTAACTTGTCATCTCGTAATGCCCGACCGATACAATTTCTAATCACATAATTAAAGTCATACAGGTGTTGTGTAACTCCATCGGTTGACTCAAAATATATATTATTCTTTTCTGCTATGATTTTACCATGATACGTTGAATCTTTTTCAATCGTGAATATATAGTGATTAAGAGATATACTGTCGGCTGACGTAATGGCATAATGATTAATTGTAAAATCCTGTGGATTTGTTTCAGAATAAGTAACTTCATCCCACTGCACGTTATTCTGAAAAAGCAGTTGTTCATCCCAACCGAATGGGTCATATATTCCCCCGTATCTGAATGAATCAATACGTACTTCATAACGCACTCTCCATGCCGTTACAAGATCTAATTCTTCTTTACTATCGCATGATACTAAAAACAATAGAATGATGCTGATTAATGACAGTAGGTTTGATTTTGTTCTCATATTGATAATTATTTAGTGGTTTAGAATGCTAATTTAGTAAATTTTGCTGATAGTGTGATACCCTCAGCTTCATTGGTGGCTCGAAGAAGATATATGCCAAATCATAAAGAATTTCACCGGGCATCCCTATACAGAACGCCACGGATGGGATTTTCATTGTGTTTGTTAAAACTCATTTTATGTTAAATGTTGTATAATCCGTTACAAACATACTTATATTATTTTAAAATATCAAGTGTTTTAGTGAAAAAATGAAAAATTGGGGCTATTGTAGATGTTCAAATATATAAATAGGGCGAAGGAATTAACCTCCGCCCTACTCTTTTGCAATATATTATTCTTTATAGGAAAATAAGCTGCGTAATAATATATATCGGTAATAATATGATTAATGAGAATTTAACCATATATCCCACAAATGATGGCATAGAGATACCATTTTCTTCAGCAATAGCTTTCACCATAAAGTTCGGACCATTACCAATATATGTCATTGCACCAAAGAATACAGCTCCTAACGATATTGCTTTCAATAGAATTTCAGGGATACCAGCAACCACAGAAGCACCATCGGGAATTGGAAGCCCTCCGGCAACAGAATGGAATGCAACTGCAGTAGGTGCATTATCGAGGAATGAGCTTAATGCGCCCGTACAATAATAGAATTGCCAAGGAGCAGTAATGCCAAGTTGAGAGGCATTAGCTTGCAAGAAAATAAGGGCCGGTGTCATTGTCGCAAAGATACCCACAAACAGCACAGCGACTTCGATAATCGGTGTCCAAGAAAACTTATTGTCAACACGAGCCTGTTTTTTAGTAGTAGCGAGAGAAAGCAGAATAATAGCCACGAGGCATATCTCGCGCAACAATTTAATATAAACAGGAGAATCGTGCTCCCCTATTACCGGTATATATGTTTGATTTACAAACATAACACAAAGCACAACACACAATAGCCATACAATATTGATGAGACCAGAGAATTTAAGAGGGTCTTGATTATTCTTATCACACTCTATACATTCCTGCGGTTCTTTTTTATAGTAATATCTATCAATAAAGTAATACATAACGAGGAGACAAACTCCAACAAAAGCCCATTCCGGGACTAATCGGAAGAACCAAGTGAAATCAGCACCACGTTGGAATAGCAAGAACAATGGCGGGTCGCCGAGAGGAGTAAGCACGCCACCACAATTAGCGACACAAGCAATAAAGAACAAAACGGTATGCACCTTATATGTTCTTTCCTGGTTAGTGCTTATTAAAGGACGGATAAGTAACATTGCTGCCCCTGTGGTACCCATAAATGAAGCCAAGAGATAACCAAAACCAAGGATAGTGGTATTGATTTTAGGAGTGGCTTCAATGTTCCCTTTGATGTTAATTCCTCCGGTAACTACGAACAAGGACATTAACAGAATAATAAATGGGACATAGTCGTAAAGCATCTGATGAACCAGATTACCAGACAAGCCATTAACAATCATCCATATTGCAACGGGCAAAGCAAGGACAATAGAGACAATCAATTTGTTAGAATTTCGCTCCCACCAATGCTCAACGACAAGCGGAGCAACTGCAATACATAACAGCATCGCCACAAAAGGGAGCAAAATAAATACAGGAATTTCCATAATTTAATTATAATTTATTGTAAGGTAGATTATTAATCAAGTTTAAGCACAGCGAGAAAGGCTTTCTGCGGGACTTCAACCGAACCAATTTGCTTCATACGTTTTTTTCCTTTTTTTTGCTTTTCCAAAAGCTTGCGCTTGCGACTGATATCACCACCATAACATTTGGCAGTAACATCTTTTCGAACCGCTTTAACCGTTTCGCGAGCAATAATTTTGGCACCGATAGCAGCTTGAATAGCGATATCGAATTGCTGACGAGGAATGAGTTCTTTCAATTTTTCGCACATACGACGTCCAAAAGAGACTGCATTATCGACATGAGTCAAAGTGCTGAGGGCATCAACAGATTCGCCATTAAGCAAAATATCGAGTTTTACCAATTTTGATTCTTTAAAATCGTGGATATGATAATCAAACGAGGCATAACCTTTAGAAATAGATTTCAACTTGTCATAGAAATCAATCACTATTTCACCAAGAGGAATATCAAAAATGAGTTCTATTCTATTCCCAGAGATGTAATCCTGCCTAACAAGCTCTCCCCTTTTTCCCAAACAGAGAGTCATAATCGGACCAATATAATCAGCCACAGTAATAATAGACGCTCTGATATACGGTTCTTCAATATGATCAATTAATGTAGGATCGGGCAATCCGGAAGGATTATGGACTTCAATTTCATTTCCTTTTTTATCGAAAACCTTGTAGGAAACGTTGGGCACCGTAGTAATTACATCCATATCGAATTCTCTACCAAGGCGTTCCTGGATAATTTCCATGTGGAGGAGCCCAAGAAATCCACAACGGAAGCCAAATCCAAGTGCAACCGATGATTCCGGCTGAAATGTGAGAGAAGCATCGTTTAACTGTAGCTTTTCAAGAGAAGCCCTAAGATTTTCAAAATCCTCTGTTTCAATCGGATAGACTCCAGCAAAAACCATAGGTTTAACTTCCTCAAAGCCATCAATAGCCTTTTCGCAAGGATTGTTAACATGAGTAATGGTATCGCCCACTTTTACTTCACGAGATGTTTTTATACCAGATATGATATACCCCACATTCCCTGCAGATATCTCTTTAGTGGGTACCATATCAAGTTTTAGAATACCGACTTCGTCGGCGTGATATTCTTTACCAGCACTAACAAACTTAACAAAATCGCCATCTCGCAAAACGCCATTAACGACTTTGAAATATGCAATAATACCTCTAAAAGGATTAAATACCGAATCAAAAATGAGAGCCTGCAATGGTGCATCAGGGTCACCAACCGGAGCGGGTATATGTTCAACAATAGCATTGAGAATATCAGGAATACCAATACCAGTTTTACCACTTGCTCTAATGATTTCTTCACGCTTGCACCCTATCAAATCAATAATCTGGTCCTCAACCTCGTCGGGATTAGCACTATCCAAATCCACTTTATTCACGACAGGAATAATTTCAAGGTCATGCTCCAACGCCATATATAGATTTGATATGGTTTGGGCCTGTATTCCTTGTGTGGCATCAACGATGAGCAAAGCACCCTCGCAAGCAGCGATGGAACGAGACACCTCATACGAGAAATCGACGTGCCCCGGAGTGTCAATAAGATTAAGAATGTATTCTTCTCCGTTGTAACGATAATTCATCTGAATAGCATGACTTTTAATGGTAATGCCACGTTCTCGTTCCAACTCCATATCATCAAGTACTTGAGCCTGCAAATCCTTTGCCTCGACGGTATTTGTGAACTCCAAAAGCCGGTCGGCAAGAGTGCTTTTGCCATGATCGATATGAGCAATAATACAAAAATTTCGTATATTCTTCATTATCATATATGAGAATGCGTTTTATCTTGCAAAATTACAAAAATAATTTGACGAAACTTTAATCATAGCCCCATCTTCTTTAAAATAAATGAATAAAAATGAACTAAAATTTAATGGTACGTTCTACCTCCAATCCATCATAAGCAAGTTTAACCCCTTCCGGAAGTTTTGCTTCCATTTGATGATGAAAACCTATACCATGATTCATGTGAATTAAATACGAAATATCCGGTTTAATTTTAGAAATAACGTCTAAAGACTCATCCAGGCACATGTGCGAAAAATGCGGTTCTATTCTCAATGAATTAATAATTAGAGTCTTAATTCCATATAGTTTTTCCATGGTAGATTGAGGGATTGTTTTAGCATCGGTGATATAAGCAAAATCGCCAATTCTAAATCCCAAAATAGGCAGTTGATAATGTAAAACCAAAAGGGGTGTCACCGAGATGCCGTTAACGACAAAAATATCTGAATCGGATATTTCATTAAGGTTTAATTTTGCCACACCCGGATAAAGATGCTCTCTAAAACAATATGGCAACCGAGTCATAATGTCATGTTTGACATCGGATTTACAATATATTGGCAAATCGTAATGAGACGTTATGGAGCGAAGTTCGTCTAATCCACCGACATGGTCATAATGGCTGTGTGTGAGAAGAACAGCGTCGATACGCGGAACACCAGCATTAATAATCTGTTGTCGAAAATCGGGACCACAATCAATCAAGATATTTACACCACAAAGACTAATGATAGCAGATGTGCGCAACCGTTTGTCATGCCAATCGGAAGAACGGCATACCGGACAATTGCAATCAATCTGAGGCACTCCTGTTGAGGTTCCTGTTCCCAAAAATTTAATCGTTATCCGGTCTGTCGCATTCATAAAGTTATTTCTTATCTCCTTCCAGACATCCATCAACAAAATTCAAGGCAATACCATTGTCATAGAACCAATACTCATGAAGCCCATTATATGTAGGGATACGTCGTATGTTTACAGGATTCCCAAGAGACAGACGACATTCTTCTTTCGTCATTCCATCACAGACCTTCCCCCTTTTTATCAAATCCCATATAGAATCAGAAATATTAGGATACAGCAAATGCGGATCGGAAAAAGAGAAAATATTTCCAAACATTCGAGAAGGCACAGAATCCTCTTTTAAAGCAACATACATATACTTCACAGAACCATCAGGAAGACCAAAACCAATTTTTAAGGAATACACCTTATTTCCAGGTTCAACGGTTTTTACTGTAACCTGTTCAAATTTATTGCCTTGTATATAGTTACCAACGCTATCAATCCACAATGCAGATGTAACATATAAAGATTTATCAATCAATACAGCTTTCACATTGTTAATCAAATCACAATCTATCAAAAAAGGCATTTTCCGATTTACAAACGAGTCAGACAGCTCTTTTCGAGATTTCGAAGTATCATAGTACAGAAGTAATCCATCAGCCGTTCTTAACTTCAATATAACAGTGTTGCTGACACCATTAATATTATCTTCAATACAACCATCATATTCAAGGATAGAACCTTCGAGCAATAAAGAATCGGGGTTATATCCTTCGGGAATAAGCAGCATATTGAGATTATTATCTGACACGTATAATTTTTTACCCGATTGCCAAAACTCCAATAACCCAGTAGAAATAGTATCGGCAACAGAAATAAAAGGTGCATCAGAATTAGTAACCACCTTAGCTACATCTTTATCAGAAATAGTGCGTGTACTTTCAATACCTGTAAAACACGAGGTACAGACAGCACCTACAACAGCCATCAGTATTATTCGCTGTCGAGATACAACACGCAATATATTCTGAACAGATGCACCCACTATAATTATATCATATTAAATCCATTTCACATAAGCGAAATCCTGACGATGTGGCAGATTGGGATTATTAGGATATAAACGGAAACCAAATTTAAAGGAGCCCGCATTTTTCAAAACCGTATCAAGGTGATATGTAACAATATCCTCGTTTTGTGAAATAACTTTCAACGGAACGACCTTATCAAATTTCATATTTCCGTCCTCATTATCGTAAACAACCATTTCAACCCCAATATCAGTGCCCAGCCCAGCAGTATCAAGGACAATTGTAGTAGAATAACTATCACCATTGACAGCACTCATGGAGTTTAAATCAGGCAATTTGATATCAAGGGCCTTAATCTCATCCCACTTAGAAGCAACTCTATACTTCCATTCTGCCAATTCTTTAGCCTGAGCGAAATTATCGGAAGCCAATACTTTATAGCGATTAGCTTCTTTAATATAGAACCTATCGATATAATCATTAATCATACGTTCCATAGTGAAACGCGGTGCAATCTGCGCTATGGAATTTTTGATATATTGAATCCACTCGGGAGAGTATCCTTTAGAGTTTTTAGCAAAATACAATGGGATAATCTCGTTTTCAAGCATAGAATAAATTGTAGCCGCATCAAGTTTATCTTGCTGAGATTGATCTGTAAAAGTGCGTTTTTCGGTAAGAGCCCATCCGGCGCATTGACGATAACCCTCGTACCACCAGCCATCGAGAACCGAGAAATTAAGCACACCGTTCATTTCGGCTTTTTCACCAGAAGTTCCAGATGCCTCAAGTGGGCGGGTAGGTGTATTCAACCAAATATCGACACCAGTAACAAGACGCTTAGCTACAATCATATCGTAGTTTTCAAGGAAAATAATCTTACCCAAGAATTGCGGCATTCTCGAAATTTCCACAATTCTCTTAATCAAACCTTGACCGGCACCATCGGCAGGATGTGCCTTGCCGGAAAAAATAAATTGAACAGGGAAATTATCATTGTTTACAATTTTAGCCAACCTATCAAGATCGGTAAACAGCAAGTGTGCACGTTTGTATGTAGCAAAGCGACGAGCAAACCCTATTAAAAGAGCATTCGGATTAATTTTCTCAATAATTGAAAGAATGCGAGATGGGTCACCTTGATTTTTAAGCCAAGTTTCTTTAAAGTCCTTCTTTACGAAGTTGATAAGTTTATTTTTGAGGAG
>JAFLTZ010000091.1 GCA_022509045.1 Muribaculaceae bacterium
AATTGACAATTTGGATATTTTATCAAAATCTATGTAGTGCCATTCCTCCCAATCTGATGCGTCAATGTATAACCTGCCGGATGTCGTAACATTCTCGTTTTCTATTGGCCGGTCATATACCCCGTCAAACAAGCCATTACAGCTCAACAGCGTAAATGTTAAACTGAAAATCAATAATATTTTATGTCCGACAAGTGGATTCATTTATTAATTTACGGAATTAGTAAAAGTGGCAACAATAGGGAATGGCATGGCTCCGAGAGAAAAACTATTGGTAATTATAATTGAATTACCGTTCTTTTCAATAAGGATATTGCTGTTCCCATTAAGCTCGTAATCACCATCCATGGTTTTGCTTCCATTCTGCTCCGCAGAAAAATGTTGTTTTATTCCGTCTGTTCCGTATTCTCGATAAAATCCATTTTTCTCAGAGTTATATGCGATATTGGAAATTGTATATTTGCCAAGTTGAAGGTTTCCCATAACCGTGTTTGCTAAGGAGTATTCTGGAACCTCAATATTGATTGTACCATCAACGTTTGCAGTTATTTTATAATCTATATCAGCAGTATATGTGAAAGCACCACCTACAACAACCGAATTTGTTCCGGAATAAGAACCGGCATATAGTAGGGCATTAGAAGGACTGCCAATGATAAATTTGAGAGTACATCCACTCATAATGCCGGGAATTGTAATTTCAGGAGAGGTCATTGCACCACCGATAGTTGCTTCATATCGTTTAACAGGCGCACCATTATATGCAATATCCAAATATCCATCTCCACTTAGAGTCGCTCCGACGGCAACATTGCTAAAAATGCCATCGCCCCAAGTTGTGTCGCTATATTTAACAATATACTCATTGCCTACTGTGCATACCGTCAGTGTAGAAGACCCACCGGAAAAAAGGTCGGTAAAATACCTTGATGAGGCAGTTGTATATCCTTTAAACTCCTTAAAAACAATAGTGTCAGGAGAGGATTCTGTTTCAAAAGTCATTTCTGAAATATCATCAACTTTGTATGTGGCAGTTGCTCCATTACTAAATGTAATTTTTAATATATCGTTTTGAGCATTGATTATGGAAATAGTTGAAATGCACAAGAATGTTAATAATAGGCGTCTCATCATCGTTTAATTATTTTTATTGTTTGATTATTTACTTTAACTATATAAATGCCATTGGAACTATCTTGAAGCGATACGACTCTGTCACCGGTTTTAATTAGTTGTCCGGAGATATTATATATCAAGATGTTATCGGCATTTGCGGAAAATATATTATTTACAAAAGTATAGTATGAATTATTGTCAGCGATTTCATTGACGTTGCCATTTTCATCAGGAACAAAGGTAAATGATTTGACATCGCTTTTGAGATATGTGGTATTGAAATTATCGGAGGAGATAACTACATTTTCCGCGGAAAAAGTGATTACGGGCTTCTTTGCAAGCGTGAATGTGGCTTTTGTGCCATCATTAAGTGACACACACAACGCTTTGTTCTCAGCAAAAATATATGCAAATGAGCATAGTATAAAGGAAATTACTGCATAAAATTTCATATGTTTTGACTATTAAATTTTTCTCAGTGCAAAGTTACTATGCTCAAACAGTAATGACAATACCTTAATTTAGGTATTTTAAATGGTCTGAGTGTTTCTCAATTAGTTGCGGGAATAGGGGTGTCTATTTAAGGTTTGCGAATGGGCGTTTGCCATTATGAAGTTTTTTAAAGTCATCTATCAGTTGAGCTTCTATTTCCGACGGAATTTCATCTGGAAGTGTTTTCCATGCGAATAGTAATTCTTCGGCATCTGATAATTGCCAAATAAAACGCCCTCCATAGTGCCCAACATTTTTTCCACCACCAAACCGGAGATATTGTTCTAACCTTGTTTTTATTGTAGCTTTTTTCCCAGGATCACCGGCTTTGCCGATATAAACTATTTTAGAATCTTTAACCCAATTTGATTTAAGTTCGTCAATTGATACATTAGGATCTTTACCTTTAAAGAATCCACCGGATCCCTTTTCAACAAATGTTGGTGTAATGTCTTTATCTCTAATTACGACATAAACGCCTCTGATATTTGGCAATTTATCACTAATTAAACGTAGATCTTTAACAGGAATAAAACCGGTAAATCCCCAAGTCCTTAAATTATTTATTTCGTCTGTCATGTAGATTAATCTTATTAAAAATATGATACAAAGTTATAGATTTATTGTGTCATACAATTCTAAGATGTTATTATTCTTCATTACAGAATTATAGGTAAATCAGCCTTTTAGTTTATGCTAAAAGGCTGATTTATCCTTATAAGAAGTACAAATTTACGCTATTTCACCTCCTCGAAAGGAACATCTGTGACAGTGTCGTCAGATGATGGGTTTTGAGCGTTCGCAGATGTATCGGCTCCTGGTTGTGCTCCTGCAGTTTGTTGTGCATTATAAATGTCTTGCGATGCAGCTTGAAATGCAGTATTAAGTTCATTCATTGCTGTATCAATAGCAGCTATATCCTGAGCTTTGTGAGCATCTTTAAGTTTTGCCAATGCAGATTCAATAGTTGATTTTTTATCAGCCGGAATCTTATCGCCAAGATCGGCAAGACTCTTTTCTGTTTGGAATATCATTGAGTCTGCTTGGTTGATTTTATCAGCACGTTCTTTAGCTTTAGCATCTTCCGCAGCGTTAGCGGCGGCTTCATCTTTCATACGTTTGATTTCCTCGTCGGTTAAACCACTTGATGCTTCAATGCGGATACTTTGCTCTTTGCCAGTGGCTTTGTCTTTTGCTGAGACATTGAGAATACCATTAGCATCTATCTCAAATGTAACTTCAATTTGAGGAACACCACGACGAGCCGGTGCTATACCATCGAGAATGAATCGTCCAAGAGTTTTGTCATCTTTCGCCATAGGACGTTCACCTTGAAGCACGTGGATTTCAACTGAAGGTTGGTTGTCAACTGCAGTAGAGAAAACTTCGCTCTTACGTACAGGAATTGTAGTGTTGGCCTCAATTAATTTGGTCATAACGTTACCAAGTGTTTCAATGCCGACTGACAAAGGAACGACATCAAGAAGAAGTACATCTTTTACATCGCCACTAAGCACACCTCCTTGAATTGCAGCACCAACGGCAACAACTTCATCCGGATTTACACCCTTGGAAGGAGCTTTCCCAAAGAATTTTTCTACAATCTGTTGAATTGCCGGAATACGTGTTGAACCACCAACAAGAATAACTTCATCAATATCTTTAGCTGTGAGACCGGCATCCTTTAGTGCTTGTTCACACGGTGGAATAGTAGCTTGAATCAGTTTGTCGCAAAGTTGTTCAAATTTGGCACGTGTAAGCGTTTTTACCAAGTGTTTTGGAATACCGTTTACAGGCATAATGTATGGCAGATTTATTTCAGTGCTTGTCGTGCTTGAAAGTTCAATTTTTGCTTTTTCGGCAGCTTCTTTAAGACGTTGCAATGCCATTGGGTCCTTGCGTAGATCTACACCTTCATCTTTCAAGAATTCATCAGCCATCCAATCGATGATTACGTGGTCGAAATCGTCACCTCCAAGGTGTGTATCGCCATTTGTAGATTTAACTTCAAACACGCCGTCCCCAAGTTCGAGAATTGAGATATCGAATGTACCACCACCAAGGTCGAATACGGCAATTTTTTTGTCGCTGTTTGATTTGTCAAGTCCATAAGCTAATGCAGCGGCAGTAGGTTCGTTTACAATTCTACGAACATTCAAACCTGCAATTTCACCGGCTTCTTTCGTTGCCTGGCGTTGAGAATCGTTGAAATATGCAGGAACGGTGATGACTGCATCGGTAACATCTTGTCCGAGATAATCTTCAGCTGTTTTCTTCATTTTTTGTAGAATCATAGCTGAAATTTCTTGAGGAGTGTAGTTGCGACCATCGATATCAATACGAGGAGTGTTATTATCACTGTTTACTACCTTATATGGTACACGTTTGATTTCGTTGGCTACTTGATCGAATGTTTCGCCCATAAATCTCTTGATTGAGTAGATAGTACGGGCCGGATTTGTGATAGCTTGACGTTTTGCTGGATCTCCAACTTTACGTTCACCACCATCTACAAATGCTACAATTGAAGGTGTTGTATTTCTACCTTCGCTATTAGGAATTACAACGGGGTCATTTCCTTCGAGAACTGACACGCATGAGTTTGTTGTTCCTAAGTCAATACCAATAATTTTTCCCATAATTTATGTTTTAGTTTTTAATTCTTTATTTAGTTTTCTCTATATCGACAATAGAGAAATAAGTTTCACTAAGTAATAAACAAAACTTATGCCAAAAAGTTGAAATATTTTAAATGCGTCAAAAAAAAATTTTTACTGACATATCGGCAGAGAATATCGCGGATTTTGTGTAAAGATGATAAAAAAGAAAAAAATACTGAAATAAAATTGTTTGCCGCGAAATATAATATTAATTTTGCAAAAAATTAACTTTTTAAAATCATTATAAAATGAATATTTCGCATATTGAACATTTAGGAATTGCAGTAAAAAATCTTGAAGAAGCGATTCCTTATTATGAGAAAGTATTAGGCTTAAAATGCTATGCTATTGAAGAAGTTGCTGATCAAAAAGTTAAAACAGCGTTCTTTAAAGTGGGACAAACAAAAATTGAGCTTCTTGAGCCAACAAATGAAGAAAGTACAATCGCCAAATTTATCGAAAAAAGAGGTGAAGGTGTACACCATGTCGCTTTCGCAGTTGCCGATGGCGTAGCTAATGCTTTGTCGGAAGTAGAATCAAAAGAAGTTAAATTGATTGATAAGGCTCCACGTAAAGGTGCTGAAGGTTTGAACATTGCATTCCTTCATCCAAAATCGACAATGGGCGTTTTGACAGAACTTTGCGAAAATCCTAACGCATAATTTTTATAACATATACACATATTTAATTATGAGTACTCAACTCGAAAAAGTACAAGAACTTATCTCAATGCGCGAAAAAGCGCGTATGGGAGGCGGTGAAAAAGCAATCGCAAAACAACACGAAAAGGGTAAATATACAGCTCGTGAACGTATTGCTCAACTCCTTGATGAAGGGAGCTTTGAAGAATTAGACATGTTTGTGACACACAGATGCCACAATTTTGGTCAAGATAAAAAGTCATATCTTGGTGATGGTGTAGTTACTGGTTATGGAACTATCGAAGGTCGCCTTGTATATGTATTTGCGCAAGATTTTACAGTGTCGGCTGGTAGTTTGTCAGAAACAATGTCGCTCAAAATTTGTAAAATCATGGATATGGCAATGAAGATGGGTGCTCCTGTTATCGGTTTGAATGACTCAGGAGGTGCTCGTATTCAAGAAGGTGTGAATGCACTTGCCGGATATGCTGAAATTTTCCAACGCAATATCCTTGCATCAGGTGTTGTTCCTCAGATTTCAGCTATCTTAGGTCCATGTGCAGGTGGCGCTGTTTATTCTCCGGCTCTTACCGACTTTACGATTATGGCTAAAGGAATATCATATATGTTCCTTACAGGTCCGAAAGTTGTGAAAACTGTGACTGGTGAAGATATTACGCAAGAAAATCTGGGTGGTGCAGTTGTACATGCCACTAAATCCGGTGTGACACACTTCGCAGCAGAAAATGGTGAAGAAGCAATTCAGATTATCCGTAAACTTTTCAGCTATATTCCACAAAACAACTTGGAAGAAGCTCCGGTGGTTGAGTGTAATGACCCAATCGACCGTTTGGAAGATTCGTTGAACGAAATTATTCCTGAAAATCCGAATAAAGCATACGACATGTATGAGGTTATAGGTGCTATTATTGATAATGGTGAATTCCTTGAAATCTCACGTGACTATGCAAAGAACATTATCATAGGTTTTGCACGTATGAATGGTCAATCTGTGGGTATTGTGGCAAATCAACCAAAATATCTTGCAGGTGTGCTTGATTGTAATGCGTCTCGCAAGGCTGCGCGTTTTGTTCGTTTCTGCGATGCATTCAATATCCCATTAGTCACTCTTGTTGATGTGCCTGGATTCTTGCCGGGATCAGGTCAGGAATACAACGGTGTTATTCTTCATGGTGCCAAGTTGCTCTATGCTTATGGCGAAGCTACTGTGCCAAAAGTTACAGTTACATTGCGTAAAAGCTACGGTGGTAGCCACATCGTGATGAGTTGTAAGCAGCTTCGTGGCGATATGAACTATGCTTGGCCAACAGCTGAAATCGCTGTAATGGGTGCTGCTGGTGCTGCTGAAGTGCTTTATGCCCGTGAAGCTTCAGAGCAGGCAGATCCGGCTGCATATATTGCAGAAAAGGAAGCTGAGTATAACAAACTCTTCTGCAATCCTTATAATGCAGCAAAATATGGCTATATTGACGATGTTATTGAGCCTCGCAACACACGTTTCCGTGTGATTCGTGCACTTCAGCAATTACAAACTAAGAAGGTTGTAAATCCGGCTAAAAAACATGGTAACATTCCTTTGTAATTCATAATGTAATAATTTAAGAGAATAAAGATTATGAATAGAAAAGGATTATATCTGCTTGCAGCCATATTGCTTCTTTCAGTAAGTGCTTTTGCGCAAAGTCGCAAGGGGCTTGTGATTAATGAAGTGATGGTGCAGAACGACAGCAGTTTGATGGATGAATACGGTAAATACACCGGATGGATTGAACTGTATAATAGCACTCATGGCACTATGGATATTTCAAGTGTTTATATCACTACAGATAGAAATAATGCCGAAAATGCTCGTTACGCAATTCCAAAGAATGATGTAAATACTAAAATTCAGCCTCTTCAGTATGCTGTTTTCCACACTGATGGCGAACCGGGAAAAGGAACATTCCATACAAGCATTCAGCTTGTGCCCGGTAAGGAAAATTTCATTGCTCTTTTTGATGCAAATGGTGAAACATTAATTGATTCTATAGTAGTTCCTGCTACATTGGGATCTAATCAATCATACGTTAGAATGCCTAATGGGGAATGGGAAATACATAACGGTACAAATAATTCTGCCGATTATGTTACTCCAGGCAGTCCTAATACTGTGGTTGAGAAGAATAATAAGATAGATAATTTTGCTGTTAATGACCCACACGGTGTCGGTATGGCAGTGATGGCAATGTCTGTTGTGTTTAGTGCGTTGCTTTTGCTTTATATCTTATTCCGCTTGATAGGTAAGATAAATGCTCGCGCTGCACATCGCAACAAACTTGAATCACAAGGTGTGGAGGCTTCTCAAGTTGCTGTAGAAGTAACATCGGCAGGTGCTGATAGTGGAGAAGAAATAGCTGCAATATGTATGGCGCTTTATGAACATCTCAATGCTCACGATGAAG
>JAFLTZ010000092.1 GCA_022509045.1 Muribaculaceae bacterium
CACAATTAGACAATATATCTACATTATGCACCAATACAGGCTCATTATCACCTAATAATGAAGCTGCATGCAGAATAGCACCTCCTGTATCAAGCAACTCGTCTTCTTCATGCGAGATAGCTATTTTTACACCAAAATTGTCATTAGTATTTAGGAAATCTATAATTTGATTAGCAAAATGGTGTACATTGATAACTAAATCATCAAATCCAAAGCCTTTAAGTCTGAGTATAACATGTTGTAACATTGGCACTCCGCACACAGGCACCAATGCTTTAGGCATTGTATCGGTTAGTGGTCGTAAACGTGAACCGACTCCGGCAGCAAGAATTAAAACTTTCATTATTTTTTTTCAAATACTTGTGCAATATCTTGCTCTCGATGCACAAGTTCAACTTTCACACCAAATTTCTTATTTAGGTGTTCAGCCAAATGTTGTGCTGCATATACAGAACGGTGTTGCCCACCAGTGCATCCGAAACACACTGACAGATTTGTAAACTTTCGTTCTATATAGCGAGCAACCGATGCATCGACCAATCCATACACATTTTCAAGGAACCTGGTTATTTCTCCATCGTCTTCCAAAAATTTTATCACCGGTGCATCAAGCCCTGTAAACGGTTTATATCTATCATATTTACCGGGATTATTTACAGCACGACAATCGAACACATAACCACCTCCGTTACCTGTAGAATCCTCAGGAATACCTTTTTTGTATGCAAAACTCATCACTTTAACTGTGAGTTGTCGCTTACTGAAATCGTCTTGAAATTGCTTTAAATCTATAAGTTTACGGAGTACTGAACACAAATACGGATACTCGACAAACTCATCACAAAGCAATTCCCGAAGGTTTTCAAGTGCATATGGCACACTTTGTATAAAATGCGGCTTCTTCTCAAAGTAGCCCCTAAACCCATAAGCGCCAAGCACTTGAAGAGTGCGAAACAACACAAAATGGCGGAGCTGGCTAAAGAAATAATTTCTATCCACCGGCTTGTATTTGCTTAAAGCCGTTATATATTCTTCAAGCAACTCATTTCGCAACGACGGCGGATATTTGGCCTTTGCTTGCCATAAGAATGATGCCACATCATAGAAATAAGGACCTTTTCTACCACCTTGAAAATCGATAAACCATGGTTCTCCATCGCGAATCATCACATTGCGACTCTGAAAATCACGATACATAAATGTAGCTGACGAACTTCGAATCAGCACCTCAGCCATTCGAACAAAATCGTCCTCAAGCTTATCTTCAAGAAAGTCTATGCCGGTAGCCTTAAGAAAACAATATTTAAAATAATTCAAGTCCCACAAAATAGACCGTTGATTAAAATCGGCAAGCGGATAACAGTTCGAGAAGTCCAAACCATCAGCACCAAGGAATTGTATTGAGGGTAACTTTCGTATAGTTTTGCGTAATAACTCTTTCTCCTCTTCTGAAAAAACACTTGTTGAACGACCTTTCTCAATAGCATCAAAGAGCATAACAGAGCCTAAATCTTCTTGTATGTAGCATGAGCGATCATCACTTACCGCATATAAAGCAGGCACAGGCAGTCCCTTACTTTTAAATTGCTTGTCAAGATATATAAAAGCATCATTTTCAGAGATAGACTCGCCTATGGCCCCTATTATTGACATTTTCCCGGAGAGTCGGTAATATCTGCGATTACTCCCGGATGCAGGCAATTCCAGAACCTCCTCAGGCTCCGTTCCTACATACTCTGTATATAATTTTTTAAGTGTCTCTACTTTCATTTCTTATGAGTGATTTATATGCAAAATTAGTATATATCAATAAGAAATACAATAGGCACTAATGAGATTCTAAATTTTATTCAAAATAAACAAAACGATACTCATATCGTGAAATATAAGTATCGTAAAGAATGCATGTTAAAATAATCAAATGCACTAATCTTTAATTTTATCAGCCAAATTAGTTGCCGCTTGCGCCGTTAATTCTAATGCATTGGTTGCTACTTTTTTGATTTTTTCTTTTAGTTCAGTTTCTTTACAATTCGCTTCTCTTTGCAATTTTTCAACTTTCTGACGTGCTTGTTTTTTAACATTTTCAAATTCTTGTGTCGCAGCCTTATGAGTTTCATTTATCTGTTCTTTGGCTGATTTCACTTGTGCATATGCAGCTACCTTTGCTGATTTAAAACTCAGTTTCGCTGCTTCTTTAGAAACTTTAGCAGCTTGATTCGCTAAAACTTGATTTGTCGTTTTCATAATTCAGTTGTTTAAAATGTTGTTCTGATATAGAAACAAAAATCCGCAGATATTGTTTACCTGCGGACTTAAATTCTGCCATTTATTATCTTATTTTTTTGTATTCTCAGGAGCAAACTGATTCGTAAATTTAATTTCCGTTCTCGGGCGAGACCAAGCATATATAATAAGCACAATGCCGACAACAACAAATGGGATGCTTAATAATTGTCCCATATTCAAAGCCATTTCTGCCTCAAATGGCACCTGATCATTTTTTACAAATTCAATTAAGAATCGAGCTGTAAACAACCACGTGAGGAATATTCCGAAAAGCAAGCCACTTCGCTCCTCTGCATTACGTTTCCAATACATCCACATCAAGAGTCCGAAAAGCGCCAGATATGCCAATGCCTCATATATCTGAGTTGGATGCGATGGTGCTGTAAATATCGGTTCTGCTCCCGACATCCATTGTGGCAAGTTATCAACAAAACGGAAAGCCCAAGGCAAATCGGTACTATGACCGAATATTTCATGATTAAATAAATTTCCCATCCTGATAAGAGCTCCCACCAATGGTACAGGTATTATCAAGCGGTCGAAAGTCCATAGCGGATTTCGGTGTGATACATACTTTGAAAAAAGCAATATCGCTATTATTATGCCAATTGTACCACCATGACTTGCCAATCCGCCATGCCATATTTTAAGTATTTCTGACGGATGCATAGAATAGTAATCCCATTGATAAAATAACACATGACCAAGACGAGAGCCTAATAAAGTAGCCACCACCACGTATATCAATAGTTTATCAAGCCAGGATTGCGGAGCCCCTTCATGTTTGAATATAGAATATACTATGCGGTAACCAATCCAGAAACCTATCACAAACATCAGTCCATACCAACGTACGGAAATAAACCCGCTAAATATTTCCGGATTTACGGTCCAAGTAATATAATTAAGCATTCCCTATTGTTATTTACAACCTATGATTCTTCGCAAAATATCTATTTGATGCTCCCATAACTCAGTAATCGAGTGCTTATCGTCATCATCATCCGCCCAATCGGTTACTAAAAGTGTCGTAACTTGTGTAAGTTCACTTGACACAATTTTCATCTCAAAATACGATTTATCAAAATCATCATCTACCCATTTTAGGCGAATGTATATAAGAGAGCGTATCGCCAAAATCTCAGCATCACTTTCACCACCTCCATGCCAATGAAATGTTAGTCGCGAGCCTTGTTGAGTGACGTCGTCGGAAAACCACTGCGCCATGCCCTGCGGTGAGGAAATATATTTCCACAATAAAGGCGGCGGAGTCCCTTTCATATCAAACTCTAAGGTAAATTTACTTTTCATCAAATTAAATTTTAAATAGTTTTATTATGCGAAATAAATACAATATTTTCAATATTCAAATTATAAATGTTTAAAATATGTAAATAATGATAAACATTATGATTGATGCCTCTTTAAAACACATCATATTAGGTCTCTCCTGTTCTTGAAAACTAATATTATATATTTCTTGGGATGTTGAATAAAAAAGTAAACATATTTATTGACTTCGCTAATTTAATTTATTACTTTTGCATATCACTTTTACAGATGATATCAATGTGAATATAATATAACTCAATATCGTAGCTTAAAAAATTATTATGAATTTATTCGATCAGTTAATAGAAAAAGCTCAATCTAACAGACAGCGCATAGTGTTGCCTGAGAGCACAGAACCACGCACTCTTAAAGCGGCCAATCAAATTTTGGGAGAAGGGATTGCCGATATAATTCTTATTGGAAATCGCGATGAAATTTTCGCTAAAGCAGAGTCATTGAACCTCAAAAATATTGATAAAGCCATAGTATATAACCCTGCCGATACAGACACCCTTGAACCAATAGCAAACCTATTCTACGAACTGAGAAAATCAAAAGGCATTACGATAGAAGATGCTCGGCGTATTGCCGCCGACCCACTATATTTCGGATGCCTTCTCATCAAATCCGGGAAAGCTGATGGTCAGGTTGCCGGAGCGCTAAATACGACAGGTAACGTGCTGCGTGCTGCTTTCCAAACAATAAAAACCATGCCTGGTGTAAGTGTAGTTTCAGGAGCATTCCTTATGCTCCTGCCGGAAAGTTCTTCGTATGGTACAAATAGCATCCTTGTATTTGCAGACTGTGCTGTATGTCCGGATCCTACAGCAGAAGAATTAGCACAAATAGCGGTATCTACATCTTACACTGCACGCGACATTGCAGGATTTGAGCCTCGTATTGCTATGTTAAGTTTCTCGACTAAAGGCAGTGCTTCTCACGAACGCATCGACAAAGTAATAAAAGCTACACAAATCGTAAAAGAGACTCACCCGGAAATAGAGATAGATGGCGAATTGCAATCTGACGCAGCTATAGTTCCATCTGTGGCACAGCAAAAAGCTCCGGGCAGCAATATCGCCGGAAAAGCAAATGTATTAGTATTCCCGTCGCTTGAGACAGGAAATATCGCTTATAAACTCGTGCAACGTCTTGCAGGAGTTACAGCCGTTGGTCCAATTCTTCAAGGAATGGCGGCACCTGTTAACGACCTGTCTCGTGGATGCTTCCCTGATGACATTTACAAAACCATTATTATTACATGCAATCAAGCCATTGGAATGAAATCCCATAAATAATTTAATATCTCGGAGAACTTATAGATTAATTGTCAAAAATAATTAAGAATCATGATTATATTAGTATTAAATTGTGGTAGTAGTTCGGTGAAATATAAACTTATAGACACCGCTACCGGGACAACGCTCGCAGAAGGTGGAGTTGAAAAAATTGGGTTGCAAGATGCATTCCTTAAGTTTAAAAAAGTTGACGGCTCAAAAGTAATTGTACCACTTGACATAGACAATCATAAAGGTGCAGTCGGAGCTATACTCGACAATATAACAGGTAAAGAATATGGCGTAATAAAATCATTTGATGAAATTAATGCCGTAGGACACCGTGTGGTGCATGGCGGGGAAAAATTCAATAAGAGCGTATTGATAGACAACGATGTAATTGCCAAAATAAAAGAATGTTACAGCATTGCACCGCTCCACAATCCGGCTAACATGATTGGCATAGAAGCAATATCCTCATTAATGCCTAATGTACCACAGGTTGGCGTATTTGACACCGCATTCCACCAAACTATGCCGGCAAAATCATATCTATACGGCATACCTTATAAATACTACACTGAAGATGGTGTACGCAGATATGGTTTCCATGGGACAAGTCACAGATATGTATCATCTCGAGTTTGTGAATTTCTTGGTGTGGATATAGCTAAACAGCGTATCATCACTTGTCATATTGGCAACGGGGGTAGTATCACAGCTGTCAAATATGGCAAATCCATTGATACATCTATGGGACTTACTCCTACAGAAGGTCTTATTATGGGTACCCGTTGTGGTGATATTGATCCCGGAGCATTGGTTTTTCTAATGGAAAAACACAATATGAACGCAGCCGATGTTCAAAAGATGATTAACAAAGAGAGCGGAATGCTTGGCCTCACAGGGATTTCTTCTGACATGAGAGAAATAGAAACTGCCGTAAACGAAGGGGATGAGCGTGCCACGACTGCACTTGAAGCATACGAGCAGAGAATCATTAAATATGTGGGCGCTTATGCTGCCGAAATGGGAGGTGTTGATATCATTGTGTTCACAGGAGGCGTTGGCGAAAACCAGACTCCGGTCCGAGAAAATGTTTGTACTTCACTTGAGTTTATCGGTGTTAAAATCGATAAAGAATTGAACAGCAAGACTCGCGGAGAAGAGAAAGAACTCAGTACACCTGATTCAAAAGTAAAAGTGTGTGTTATTCCAACATATGAAGAGTTGATGATTGCACGCGACACAGAAGAGATAGTTTCAAAACTTTAATATTTATCAAAGAGTGTGTCGCAAAAGAGTGATGTGGCACACTCTTGTTTTATTCATCGAACTCAGTATTTTATGGCTGACATCTTTGCCGATGTAATATTGCCTTTAGCGTTAAACCGAACGTTTACATACGTTGTGCCTAAACAGTTTAAGGCTGCCATTCAACGTGGTAGCCGAGTACTTGTGCCCTTTGGCAGAAAAAAATTTTATACCGGCATTGTTGTGAATACACACCAACAAAAGCCAACTGAATTTGAGACAAAAGAAATTGCAGACATACTTGATTCACATCCAATAGTTAGGTATCCACAATTAAAGTTATGGGAATGGATTTCACAATACTATCTATGTAGTATTGGTGAGGTGTACAAGGCGGCTCTTCCATCGGGGTTAAAACTTGAAAGTGAAACAATTGTAAAAGTTAATCCTGAATTTGAGGAAAGTACTGATGGTGAACTAAAGGAGCGCGAACGTATTACTTTAGATTATATATCTGCTCGTGACAAAGTTACACTTATAGAAATTGGAAAATCTACCGGGTTTAAAAATATAGAATCAATAGTATCATCACTCATTGAAAAAGATGCTGTTTTCATATCTGAAAACGTAGTCACAACATATCGCCCTAAGACTATTACCTATGTAGATTTGGCATGCAGTTCAAACGACACAGAAACTCAAAAATCGTATTTTGAATTGGTGCGCAATGCTAAAAAACAAGAACAAGTATTACTTGCGTTTTTTGACTTATCACATCGACTCCAAAGAGGCAACGACATAGAAGTTACAAAAGAGTCTTTAATGAAGCGTGCCGATGTTTCTGCTGCCATAATAAAAGCGATGGAGAAAAAGGGAATACTTCGTATTTATAAAAAAAATATCAACCGTTTTGCCACGCCAGGGATATCAACCGACATCATTCCCGAGCTTTCATCGGCTCAACACGAAGCGTATCTCAAAATTTTTGATTCATTTAAATCTCACGATATAACTCTACTTCACGGAGTCACATCCAGCGGAAAAACAGAAATTTATATCAATATAATAGAGCAGTATCTACAAGCCGGGAAACAAGTGCTATATC
>JAFLTZ010000093.1 GCA_022509045.1 Muribaculaceae bacterium
TGGACAGCGTTTATGGTCTATCGACAGAGAACCTCAAGATACTATATCCCCAACAGACAAGGAGCTATACTATTGTTTAGATGTAAATGATACAATTGTAATTATTACTTCTAATTATACTTTGTTTACCACTAATTTTCCTCTACTTTCACAAGAAGAATTTATCAATTATTTCAATAATTACGAAATCGCAGTGAATGATCAAGATCTTCCATACACTGCTGCTTTATATACTGATAACGATACTTTATTATTTTGTAGATTGCCCATAGAAGGATGTCCATTTGACAATCTTCAATATGGAATTATCCAGAGTAACGAAATTACAATTAATAAATATTTGCGTATCGGTTATAACGTTGATTCAATTCTTAATGTTATCGGTTTAACTGATATTTTGCCGATATTAAAATCCAAGTCTTCATATTATATAGCACTATATCGTCCTTACTATATCAGATATCCTTCAATGAAGAAGGTATATCGTAAGAAATATGAAAGATCGGAGGATAAGAATGTATTTATTAACAGTATGATTTTTATTACCGTTCATAACAATATCATTTCAAAGATTAATTTTTGTGATTTCACACACGAGGATTTATTTGTGGATATTTCGATTGAAAGTATTATAGATGGAACTTATGATATATATTTATTCCAAAAGCATCAATTGAAGAATAAAACTATAACAACAAAATAGGAATTTATGACTCAATCACAGCAATTCAAAATACTAATCTCGGCATTATTGCTCGTGATTTTTTAAACAACCCCAGGGGCAGCAAAAACAAATTGAAATATTGAAATTTAAACTAATTTTTTTTAGTTATATTTTGTAGTATTAGGAAAAGGGATTACTTTTGTAGTGACTTTAAAAATTTATAGTCAGAAACAACTAAAATACATATTTATAAATACTAAATTTTACACTTATTATGGCTTACGTAATCAATGACAATTGTGTAGCTTGCGGCACTTGCGCTCCGGTATGTCCGGTTGAAGCTATCTCTGAAGGCGATAAATACAGCATCGATCCCGATACTTGTATCGAATGTGGTTCTTGTGCAGGTGTTTGCCCAAGCGACGCTATCCACTTAGGTGAATAATCTGAGATATAGCTACACACAATTTTAAGATTCACACCGAAGTGACTCCCCCTCGGAATCATTTCGGTTTTTACATATAAAGCATCTACTGACAGGATTTTTTCGCAACAGCAACTGTAAGGATATGGGATGCTTGGGCAAAAGGTCCTGATGATATAAGCGGCAAAGAAACCACATCATAACAATGAGCTTGCAGAGTGCGATGCTCCTGCGCAGTATAACGTATAGGCTGCACTGTTCCCGTTATGTCATACATGATAGGTGTTGGGAAATTAATAATGATGTGATTGGCAAAATCAATACCATCCCCTTGGATAGCTTTATAGATTGCTTCTTTTGCTGTCCACGCTGTAGTATATGCCTCAGGCAGATTTTCATTAACATTTAGAGTTCTGATTTCACTCTGATGTGCCACTCGAGGTAATACCCTGACAACTCGATTAGATACCTGCTCAACATCAATACCGACCGGCATACAATCATTAACTGCTATCGCTGCAATTCCTCGTGTGTGGGTAATGGACAGATTGACATTTTCATTTCCACGGATATATGGCGCACCCGATTGTCGATGCATATATTCGCCCCGAGTATCTGGAAAAACATGATTTATAAGCATTTTCACCGCTAAATGCTGTGTGTCATGTGCACGATGATTTGGATTTGGCAAAAACCGAGCCACAACAATTCGCGATTGCAATATATGTGTATCAATTATTATTTCCATGAAATTTAATACTTTGTAACATAGACAGCAAGTCGCTTTCTATTATATCAATAGCAGGCGATATCGAATCTGGATTTAAATATCCATGAAAATATGCAGCTCCGGAGAAGACAAAAGTCGCACTATCTGTAGAGATAAATTGAAACGGAATCACATTGTGATACCCCGAGAAAAACACATTATGCGAAACGTAATTAGACGTATCTTGAAATAACACCATTTGAGGCATAGTTCCCTCGCGCACATTGAGCATAACCCGTTCAGCCCTGTTTTTTAACACTCCTAATAGTTTCTCGCGCCCTAATGTTTGATAGTAAGTGCAATATACCGTCGCATTTAATGTCGGATAATGTATGTTAATCCAGTTAGAATCGACCCCGGAAGGATTTGCCACATCAGGATACGTTACCTTGGCATCACTGTTAACCGACATCTCCATCTGCCATGGAGTGGTAATTGTTTGAAGTGATGAATCAGGCAACTGTATGCGGAAATATCCCCTTGGCAATGGTATCGTGGCATCATTACCGGGCAAACATCCTGCAACAATAATTATAGCGGTTAAAATCAATAGCGGAATGTAATCCTTACTTCTCATTATCGGTGGTTTCTGACGATTCTGTTATTTTCACACGTACTGACGTTATTCTGAATTTATCAATATCGAGAACCATAAACCTACAGTTTTTGTAAACTATCGATTCCTTTTCTTTGGGAAAATCTCCTTTGATTTCAAGGAGCAAACCGGCAAGCGTTTCAGCGTCAGTTGCTATATCTTCAAAATCTTCTTCATTCAACCCTGTGACTTTGAAAAAATCATTAAGTAGTGTTTTCCCCTCAAAAATATATGAGTTATCGGGCAACCGCTTAAAAAATGATTCCTCCGTATCATATTCATCATTGATATCGCCAACAATTTCTTCGATAACATCTTCGAGGGTCACGATTCCCTGAGTACATCCATATTCATCCACAACCACCGCCATGTGTATCTTTTTTGTGCGAAAATCTTCCAACAAGTCATCTATCATACGAGTCTCTGGTATGTAATACGCTTGTCGCAAAAGCTTCTGCCAATTAAAATTGGGTGTTTCGTTACCTATATGAGGCAATAGGTCCTTCGCATATAAAATTCCTTTTATGTTGTCAGGATTTCCATCCTCATAAACCGGCATCCTGGAATATCCCGATGTTATAATAGCCTCAACTACTTCATTGAACGATTGTTCATAGTCAAGAGCCTCTATATCAACTCGAGGACGCATCACCTCTGTCACCGTGGTTCCTCCGAATCGGAGTATTCCTTCGAGCAACTCCTTCTCTTCACCTCCGCCCACGTGTGTAATCTCAAGTGCCTGCGACAAATCATCTGTTGAAATATCATCATGATGATTCTGCACCATCTTATTCACAATAAATGTACTTTTCATCAATATTCTGCTCAGAGGCGAGAATACTACACATAACACTTTCAATATCGGTGCTGCAAACTTCGCAAATGCCACATTGTGATTTGCCGAATACAATTTCGGCAAAATCTCCCCAAATAACAGAATAAGAAATGTAAGAATTATTGATTGCACCACGAAACTAACCACCGGGCTGTGGAACGTGAATATCTGAGCCATAGCAAAACTACTGAGCACAACTATTGTCACATTGATAAGATTATTTGTAATCAATATTGTAGCAAGTAATTTCTCAGGAGCGTTTAGAAGCGATTTTATGATGCTGCCTTGTTTTTCCTCCTCTATTTCATCACGTTGTGTCTGTGTGATAGAGAAAAAGGCTGTTTCCGATGCCGATGCAAACGCACTAAAAAACAGCGCTATAGTTGCACACACGATAGATATGATACTTGAAAGTTGCGGAGCGTTAACCGAAACAACCGCAGTAGAGCTAATATTAGATGTTAACACAGTGCATAAAATGCACGATAAAGGATCCGGGTCCAAATGAAATACATTTTAGTTAAACAATCACGCTCATTGTACATTCGAAAACATAGAGCGCATAAATTTCATGCAAAAGTATTGATAAAAAGTGATTAATGCAAAAATAAATTAAGTAACTTTGTAATCAAGATATTAGTTATATGCAGAAACGGAATTATAAGAAAATAGTGGTTGCGGTAGATTCGTTCAAGGGTTCAGCATCCTCATTTGACATCTGTCGAACTATTGCCAATAGCTGTCATGAAATATTGCCTGATTGCGAAGTGATTGAAATTCCGATTGCCGATGGCGGTGAAGGGACCCTCGACTCTCTCATTCAAGCACATCACAATTTTTCCACTATAAACATTCTCACCACTGATCCGTTACGACGTCCAATACACACACATTACATAATCGATTCATCAAACACGGCATATATAGAACTGGCAACTGCCTCTGGTCTTACTTTGCTGAACGAAGCAGAACGCAATCCGTTATTCACAACAACAGAAGGTGTGGGTTATATGATCTACGATGCTCTACACAGAGGTTGCGCCAATATTGTATTGGGCATTGGCGGCAGTGCTACTAACGATGCCGGCATTGGCATTCTTTCAGCTCTCGGATTTAAATTTTTAGACAATTTTGATACCGAACTTTATCCATGCGGTGCTAATCTTGAAAAAATTCATTCTATCACAGCACCTGATTCCGAAATTCTAACACATCTCAAAAATTTCACAATACTTGCCGATGTCACAAATCCATTTTGCGGACCTAATGGCGCCGCATATATTTTTGCTCCGCAAAAAGGTGCTTCTTCTGAGATGTGTAGAAGTCTCGATCGTGGCATGGCACATTTCGCCACGATTGCACAACAGTTCACAGGTATAAATCTAAATCAAATCAGAGGAGGAGGGGCTGCAGGTGGAGTTGGAGCCTCTATGGTAGCTTTTTTAAATGCACAAATTAAATCAGGTATTGATTTCATTCTCGACAATGCCGGTTTTGATTCCGCTATCTCCGACGCGGATTTGGTGATAACAGGAGAAGGCAAATTAGACAACCAGTCGAAACAAGGAAAAGCCGTGTCCGGTATTATTAACAGGTGTATGGCAAATGGGACTCGCGTAATTGCCATTGCAGGATGCATCGAAGAAGGATTGCAACTCGACAATCTCCACGCTGCCTATTGCATAAATCCCCCCGGGCTACCGCTGCACGAAGCTATGAAATACGATGTTACCCTCAACAACATTCGTGCCACCATCCACGCCATCCTCTCTAATCAATTAGTTATAACCCCCAAATAGCGGCAGGGGCTATACCTGAGATTATGCAGTTAAGAGATTATTTGTTACCGGGCATTTATATCGATGTCTGCGTTGCAAGGGTAATCACTTTCCACAATTTAAGCAATAGGAAAATAATATTTTAGATTATATTTTTTTTACTAATTTTGTAACTCATATTTTCATTATCAGATAAGGTTTTTAATCAAATAATATATATGTCGGAAATTCCGAAATCAGACAGTTTGGTCATTATACCAACTTACAACGAAAAAGAAAATATCTCGGCAATTATTGATGCCGTGCTTGAGTTGCCACACCATTTTGATGTGCTTGTGGTGGATGATAACTCCCCTGATGGCACAGCACAAATAGTTAAAGAGAAAATTTTAGCTACCCCCGATCGTATCCAATTGCTCGAACGCCCCGGAAAACAAGGTCTCGGCACTGCATATATCGCAGGTTTTAAACACGCACTTGCGCAACACTATGAGTTCATCATTGAGATGGATGCCGATTTTTCTCACAACCCGAAAGATTTATTGCATTTGCACGATGCTTGTGTTAACAAAAATGCCGATGTCGCTATTGGTTCTCGATATATTTCCGGTGTTAATGTTGTAAATTGGCCTATGGGACGCGTTCTTATGTCTTATTTCGCTTCCAAATACGTACGATTCATAACCGGCATGAATGTCCATGACACTACTGCCGGATTCGTTTGTTATCGTAGGACAGTCCTCGAAACTATCGGACTCGACAACATCCGATTCAAAGGATATGCATTTCAGATTGAAATGAAATTCAAATCATATAAGTGGGGATTCAACATTGTGGAAGTTCCCATTATATTTGTCAACCGTGTCCTCGGTACAAGCAAAATGAATTCCGGCATCTTTGGCGAGGCTGTATTTGGAGTTATCCAGCTAAAACTCAACAGTATCGGCAAAAAATATATTCGCAAATAATCTTTTCTGGTGAAAACTGTTATCCATAATGCCAATATTGTGACTCGCCACACCCAATATCATGGTTATGTGACTATTGATGGCGACAAGATTTCGCATGTTGATAAGGGAGACTTCAATCAACAGGATGCGCACAATTTTGATTGTGTAATTGATGCCAATGGTAAATATCTTCTGGCAGGAGTTATTGATGAACACGTACATTTCCGCGACCCGGGACTGACGGCAAAAGCCGATATACTTACCGAATCGCTTGCCGCTGCCGCAGGTGGTGTTACTTCTTATTTCGATATGCCAAACTGTAAGCCTGCGACTACTACAGTTAACGACATTAACAATAAATACCTGCGTGCACAAAAAGCATCTGCCGTAAACTACTCGTTCTACATAGGTGCTACAAACGACAACTTTGACCAAATCCTTAAATCCGACTTCACAAAAGTTTGTGGGATTAAACTTTTTTTAGGTTCCTCTACCGGAGGTATGCTCGTCAACGAGGGGGGCACAATCGACACATTGTTGCGTTTCAGTCGCGACACAGGTGTTGTTGTTGCCGTTCACTCCGAGGATGAAAACATAATCCGCGCTAATGCTGCCAAATATCAAGCATTATATGGCAATGATGTTCCTCTAATGTTTCACCCTCTAATACGTAGCGAAGAAGCTTGTTACACAGCTACTGCACGGATTGTTGAAGCGGCTTCACGAATTGGAGCACGACTCCACGTTATGCACGTTTCTACCGAACGCGAACTTTCTCTTTTTGAAAGCAATAAAGATATCACTTCTAAAAATATTACTGCAGAAGCGTGTGTCGCACATCTTCTCTTTTCCGATAAAGATTATGATTCTTGTGGCAGTCGCATAAAATGCAATCCTGCTGTCAAGACTCTATCCGACCGCGATGCTTTGCGTAAGGCCTTGACCAACGGAAAGATTGACACTGTTGCCACCGACCATGCGCCTCACCTTCTGTGCGACAAAGAAGGTGGTGCTTTGAAAGCTTCTTCCGGAATGCCTATGGTGCAGTTCGCTTTACCGGTTATGATGGGATTGGCTGAAGAAGGCATTTTGACACTTTCACAGACGACTGCCCTCATGAGTCACGCTCCGGCAAGTATCTATGGGGTGGTAAATCGTGGAGAAATAAATGTTGGATATTTTGCCGACCTCACGCTCGTCGAATTACTCACAAATCATGC
>JAFLTZ010000094.1 GCA_022509045.1 Muribaculaceae bacterium
TAATGTTACTATTCTTGATGGTGCTCGCATTGGTAAAAACTGTACTATTTTTCCTGGTGCGGTTATATCAGCTATACCACAGGACTTGAAATTTCGTGGAGAAAAAACCGTCGCTATTGTTGGTGATAATACTACGCTTCGTGAGTGTGTTACAGTCAATAGAGGTACCGCATCGAAAGGTAAAACTATAGTTGGCTCTAACTGTCTGATTATGGCATATTCACACGTGGCTCACGATTGTGTGATTGGTGATAATGTGATAATGAGCAATGCTACACAAGTCGCAGGTGAAGTGTCTATAGATAATTGTGCCGTAATTGGTGGTGGTGCGTTAATTCATCAATTTTGTCACATAGGAGCTTATGTTATGGTACAAGGCGGTGCGCTTGTAAATAAAGATATTCCGCCATTTGTTAAAGCTGGGCGAGACCCTATTGCTTATGCCGGTGTGAATTCTATAGGTTTGCGCCGCCACAATTTTACAAATGAGCAAATTCGAGAGATTCAAGAAATATATCGTTATTTATATCTATCAGGTCTAAATAATTCAGATGCTCTTGAAAGAATAGAGGCTGAACTGCCTGCTTCAAAAGAACGAGACGAAATAGTTCTCTTCGTTAAAGACTCAAAACGGGGAATTCTCAGGGGGTATATGTAATCTTCTATTTATCTAATAATTTTTTGTGCGCATAGATTTTTTCTATGCGCATTTTTGTTAAAAAAAGCGAACCCCTTAAAAAGAGATTCGCTATATAAAAGTCAGTATTATTGGTTTTATTATTGTGCTTTATATCGTTTGGATTGTTCCTCAATTAGGGTTGAATCACCGAAATAATTAAGCTTCATTGCATTACGTACGTCATTAAGCGTTTCTGCTGCGGCTATCCGAGCCTCCTCGCTGCCTTTTTGAAGAATTTCATATACAGCTGGTATATCTTGTTCAAATTGTTTTCTCCGTTCACGTATTGGTGCTAATAATTCTTCCAATACATTTATCAATAGCTTCTTGACAGTTCCATCGCCAAGTCCTCCACGAGTATAATGAGCTTTCATTTCATCAAGATTAGCATAGTCAGGGCAGTATCTTTCGAAATGTTCATCCTTGCAGAATGCATCCAAATATATAAATGGACAGTTCCCTTCAAGGTGTCCTGGATCGGATATATTAAGGTGTAAAGGGTCTGTGTACATGCTTTTCACCTTCTTTGCCACATCCTTTGCCACATCGGATAGATATATACAATTGCCGAGAGATTTACTCATTTTGGCTTTACCATCTGTTCCGGGAAGTCGCATGCATGCTGCATTATCCGGGAGTAAGATTTCAGGTTCTACAAGTGTTTCACCATAAATGTTATTAAAGCGCCCTACAATTTCCCGTGTAATTTCAATCATTGGTTCCTGGTCTTCTCCAACAGGAACAGTGGTTGCTTTGAATGCTGTAATATCGGCTGCTTGGCTTACCGGATAGCTGAAGAATCCAAGTGGAATACTCTTTTCAAAGTTTCGCATCTGAATCTCTGTTTTTACAGTAGGATTACGCTGAACACGAGCTACAGTAACAAGGTTCATATAGTAAAACGCAAGTTCGGTGAGTTCCGGAACCATTGTTTGAATAAAAATTGTAGATTTTGTGGGGTCTATACCTACCGATAAATAATCAAGTGCTACCTCAATAATATTTTGTCGGACTTTCTCCGGATTATCTGCATTATCCGTCAATGCCTGTGCATCGGCAATAAGTATGAAAATTTTGTCAAATAGTCCTGAATTTTGCAGTTCTACTCTGCGACGTAGTGAGCCTACGTAGTGCCCCAAATGTAACCGGCCTGTTGGGCGGTCTCCTGTTAGTATGATTTTTTTATTCATTGAACAATGTATATTTCTTGCAAAAATAGATAAAAATACCGAATTAGTTAATATTATAACATCTGATTATTCAGAATATCATAATCATCAGAATCTTTCCAAACAGGGAATTTATTTCTGGCTTCCACTAACGCATCAATGTCAAGGCTTGCCCAAATTGATGTGCTTGTTGTTTTTGTACCTATTGGCTCCCCTTTATAATTGATTATTTTTGATGATAGTTCTGGGAACTCAAGTCCCGTCCTATCAATCCCGCTTCGATTTGATCCGCATACATACGCTTGATTTTCTATGGCCCGTGCGATAAGAAGTTGTTCCCAAGCATATTCTCTTACTTTAGGCCAACTTGCTACAACCAATAGTAAATCATATTTTAATTTTAAGTTATAGCACCAGCATGGGAATCGAATATCGTAACATATTATCGGCATAATGTTACATCCACGATATCTTATGATTGGAGGCAATGTGTTCCCGCGTGCGTAATATTTGTTTTCTCTGCCGAATAGGTGTCGTTTATCATAATAATAACTTTCACCGTTTGGCTCAATAAAAAAAAACCGATTATATATTCTCGGCTCAGTCCGTGCAATAAACGATCCGGCTAATGCCACATTGTATTTATTTGCCATATCACGCAAACTTTGCAACGTGTTACCGGTGTTACGCTCACTCATGTTATTTATCACATCTTCTTCATCTGTTATTACGCTAGTCGAGAAAAGTTCCGGTAATACCACCAAATCCGTATTCGATGGCATTTGGTTTAGATAATTCTCTAATAAGCCAAGATTCGCTTCCTTATCGCACCAGGATGAAACCATACTTATTGTATATAAATTTAATCTGGAATTCATATTATTTAGCCACTTGTGGAGCAGTAGAAAAACGATTTGGGTATTTTCCTTTTACTCCGAGGTTAAGATAGTAGTTTTTTATATAATTTATGTCGTTTATTATGTCGCCGGTTGGCATATAATAGTCATTTAGAGATATTGTTTTGCGTTCATAATCGATTGCCGCAAGTTGTACCGGTATTTTTGCTCCATATGCAATATGCAAGAAACCGGTTTTCCACTGGTCAACCTTTTTTCTTGTTCCCTCCGGTGTTATGGCGATATTTAGATTGGTAGCTCGATTAAATTTATCAATAACTGCAGTTGTAATTGATATCCCGTTTTTTTTTCGTGGCACTGGAATTCCTCCCATAGATTTAAATATTATATTCATTGGAGGGAAAAACCACGATTGTTTCATTAAGAATCCGGATTTACGACCAACCGATTGGATTGCTAATTCTCCAAGAACAAAATCCCAATTACTGGTATGTGGAGCTACGCATATTATACTTTTAGCAAAATTAGGGGTGGAAAGTTGTACCTTCCACCCAAAAATTTTTAGTGCTAACGAACTTATTTTCATCACTTGTTGAGAGATTATTTGTTAGGCGATGTGAGCGCATTCACTCGCTTGAGAATCTCATTTAGCTGTTCGTTAAGTTGAGAAATCAGAGCATTGTAAGCCGTTTTATAATAAGATTTTTTTGCGGAATTGTAATCTTTTTTTGTTTCAAATTCTTTTACGGTTTTATCGTATGAGAATGATACTTTTTTTATATAATCTTCTTGAAGGGCAGCTAATTCCAATACAATATCGGTTACTGCTTTTGGATCTAATTTCTCCGACGATTCTGAAAATAAACACAAGCCGGCTATATCGCCACATACAGCTGTGATTCCTTTTTTTAGCATTCTTTTATTTGCCATAACTATGTTGTTTTAATTGTTAATGAATACAGTGCGTTTGATTCATTTTATTTCCTCAAAGATAGTGTAAATATTCCAATCATTATATATAAAAATACATAAATTTAAATTTACTTGATATTTTAATATCAATGTGTGAATAAAAAGAGCTATCTTTGCAACTGATTTGCAATATTTATATCACCCAACTGTTTTTGTTATTTATGAAACAACCGAATCGTCATAAAATGGATTTGCTGTTTGAAATAAGCTGGGAAGTTTGTAATAAGGTTGGCGGTATTTATACCGTTTTATCTACTAAGGCAGATTCATTAAAACGAATATATAAAGACAATCTCATTTTTATCGGTCCGGATGTGTGGTCTGCCGACCGCAAATCACCATATTTTATTGAAGATAATTCCGTGTTGTCTGAATGGAAATTACAATCTAAACTGCCATACGGATTGTCGGTAAAAGTAGGTCGGTGGGATATCCCGTCTCGGCCGTTTGCTGTTTTAGTCGATTTTAAAAGCCTTTATGAGAGAAAAAATGAAATTTATACTCTGATGTGGGATAATTTTAGAGTTGATTCTTTGCATGCATATGGTGATTATGATGAAGCGTGTATGTTTGGCATTGCTTCCGCTATTGTGTTGCAAGACATTGTCAAGTGGGCGAATCCAGCCACGACAGATAAGGTTATTGCACATTTTGATGAATGGACTGTGGGCATGGGATTGTTGTATATCCGTTTGAATATGCCTAAAGTAGCCACAGTCTTCACTACACATGCCACAAGTATTGGGCGTAGTATATGTGGTAATAACAAGCTGCTATATGAGTATCTGCCGGGATATTTTGGCGATCAGATGGCGGAAGAATTGAATATGCAGTCCAAACATTCACTTGAAAAGGCTGCGGCTCATTATGCTGATGCGTTCACTACTGTTAGCGATGTTACGGCTGCTGAATGTTCACAATTACTTGAAAAGACTCCGGATGTAGTTACACCAAATGGTTTCGATGATAAATTCGTTCCGGTTGGTAGCGACTATTCTAATGCTCGGAAATCGGCGAGAAATACGTTGCTAAAAGTTGCATCGGCTCTTATTGGTCATGAAATAGATTCCAAGGCGTTGTTGATAGCCACATCTGGTAGAAACGAATTCAGAAACAAAGGACTTGATTCTTTTCTCGATACATTAAATGTGTTGAATAATCGGAAATGTGAATTACAGCGAGATATTATCGCTTTTGTTTTAGTCCCATCGTGGATTAATGGTCCTCGTGATGATTTATTCCAGGCTATATGTGACAAAAAAACAGTTTCTTCCGAGAATAAATTTATTACGCATAGTCTTATACAGCCTTGTGATGATGCTGTGAATAATAGGATTTATCAGCTTGGATTAGACGATGTTACAAGTAGTAAAGTTAAAGTAATATATGTACCATCATATTTAAATGGTAACGATGGTATTTTTAATAAGTCATATTATGATTTATTGCCGGGTTTTGATATCACAGCATTTCCCTCATATTATGAACCATGGGGATATACCCCTTTGGAAAGTATTGCTTTTGGAATCCCGACAATCACAACTAATTTATCAGGCTTCGGTCAGTGGATTCTATCGAATTTTGTTAATGGTATTGAGTCCTGTGGTGTTAAGGTAATTAACCGCTCTGATTTGAACTATACTCAGGTCGTTGAAACAATGGCGGATACGATTATAAACTTTTCGAAATTTTCATATCAGAAACTTTCTGCTATAAGAAGAAAATCTATTACCACATCAAAATCAGCTTCCTGGAATATGTTTATTGATTTCTATAAAAAAGCTTACGATATTGCTACTGATAAAAGCTCATCGCGATAGATATAATATAAATTGTTTATACTAATATAATAAATATGAAACTACAAGTTAGTAATACGAATTCTCCTTGTTGGAGAGACTTGACAGTTAAAACTCATTTACCCGCTGAGTTGAAAAAACTTGAAACTTTGTCGAAGAACTTATGGTGGGTATGGAATAGTGAAGCAAAAGCTTTGTTCCGTGAATTTAATCCTGATTTGTGGAGAGAAACAGGGGAGAACCCGGTTATGTTGTTACAGAAATTAAGTTCTGAACGTTATCAGGAAATCATTGCAGATGCTTCAATAATGAAACATGTAAAAAAAGTTTGTGACGATTTCGATGAATATATGAGTATTCCATTAAGAGAGGACATCCCTTCTGTGTCATATTTTAGTATGGAATATGGTTTGTGTAATGCACTTAAAATTTATTCAGGAGGTTTAGGTGTTCTTGCCGGCGATTATATTAAACAAGCTTCTGACTCCAGGGTAAATATGACGGCTGTCGGATTTCTTTATCGTTATGGATATTTTACACAGTCACTTACTATGGATGGGCAGCAAATGGCTAATTATGAGGCTCAAAATTTCAATCAATTGCCTATTGACGCTGTGTATGATGAGAATGGTACACATTTGGTTATTGCTGTCCCATATCCCGGTCGTGATGTTTATGCGCGTGTGTGGCGCGTAAATGTTGGCAGAATGTCTTTATATTTGCTTGATACTGATATTGACCAAAACTCAGAATACGACCGTTCTATCACTCACATGCTTTATGGAGGTGAATGGGAAAACCGTATTAAACAAGAATATATGCTGGGCATTGGTGGTATCTTGATGCTTAAACGTCTCGGGATTTATCATGACATTTACCATTGCAACGAAGGGCATGCGGCTCTGTTAAATCTTCAGCGTCTTGTTGATTTCGTCCGGGAGAAAGGCCTCGATTTCAGTGTCGCTTTGGAATTGGTTAGATCGTCTTCGCTTTACACTGTTCATACTCCGGTGCCGGCTGGGCATGATTATTTCGATGAAAGCCTCTTTGGAAAATATATGAGTGAGTATCCTGCAAAACTGGGTATCTCCTGGAATGATCTCATGAATATGGGGCGCGAAAATCAGGATTCGCATGAGCGTTTTTCAATGAGCGTTTTTGCCCTCAATACATGCCAGGAAGCCAATGGCGTTAGTTGGTTGCATGGCGAAGTTTCTAAAAAAATGTTCCAGGGAGTTTGGAAAGGATATAGTGCGGAGGAGTCTCATGTGTCGTATGTTACTAATGGTGTCCACATGCCCACTTGGGCTGCTTCTGAATGGAAATCGTTCTATCACGAAGTCTGCGGTCCACAGTTCTTTACACACCAGTCAAATGAGAATTCTTGGGCTCCGATTTATAATGTTCCGGATGAAGATATTTGGAATATGCGGT
>JAFLTZ010000095.1 GCA_022509045.1 Muribaculaceae bacterium
ATCGCCCCTTAACCGAGAGCACCCGAAGTTATTTCAATTCGGGTGCTTTTTTTATTATTGAATTCAATCCACTTTTAACACGAAACAATCATTACTATTATGTATTTGAAGTTGATTGTTCTGTGTCTTCTTGTTCCGATATATACATTATAAATGATGGCATTTCTGCTTTACCCTTACCATTAATGAATACCCCGAAGAAAGATGAGGTGAGTTTTATTTTTCTTAAGTTACATACTTCTATGCCGTTAAGTAGAAATTCTATTCCTCCATTTTCTCTTCTCATTATCAATTTAAAGATGTCTCCTTCGTATTTTACAGGTCCTCTTTTTACCATCGAGACAATGCCATCCTTTACCATATAATACTGGTATTCTTTTTTTGAAATTGCAAGTCCTTTATAGTTGCGAATGTCTTGATAATCAAAAATCATTCCAAAGCTACTATTTATCATATTGGTTGCATCGACATTTTCTGCCTTTGAAGCCGCTTTTGAAATAAATTTATTTTCTTTAGAAAATTTTTCTTCTTTAGAGGAATCGTTAGGTTTGAAACCCTTCAAGTTAATTCCAAAAAGGAATTCGGCATTATCTTCCACGTTTATAGGCAACTCGACAACTGAGTATGCGAACCCGTTATTTTGTTTTGATTCAAATTGAAGAGATTGTGATTTGAATCCAACTTTAATTTGCTTTGTATCAATTTGACTCCATTCGTACTCTGGATCAGATACTGAAAATATGGTTTGTCCATATTCTTCAGTTAGTTCATCCGGGATTGACGCAGATATAACAAACGCGATAGCAATAAATGTGCTGAGAATAATAAGTTTTTTCATATTTATTGGTCTTTTAATTGATTTATTCACCACCACCAACGGAGGTTTGAAGTTCTTGAATCATAGGTTCAAATGTTCTAAGTACTCGTTCATAGGACTTGAAGCAGTTCTCTCCTCTGCAATCATTATGTTTTATCTGAACAGAAATCCTTACACGATAAGCCACAACATCTTCGTCTGTAAAACTCATTCGAATTTCCAAACGGGTACGTACGGTTTGATATTTAAATTTTGATAAACGCCAAGACGACTTAATCCATCCTGCTGATTTATCACGGACTTCTACATTGTCAAAATAATTTGTGCATACGCTCATGAGACGTTTCCATATTTGGTCTTCGGTTAAACCTTTTCGACACGTTACATCAAACCATTTATTGGCGATATCAACGCCATCATCACTTCCATTGGAAGCACGCATTGCTTCGTCTTCAGGTAAAGTGTATAAAACAGTCGATTTAGGATCAGATTTTAAGAGTCGATAAGTCCTCGTTATGTAACCTGGTGCCTCAACTTTTACGACATAGAAATCAGTATTCTTGTCGAATTTTACTTGATAAGAACCGGTATTTACCAGTTGTCCATCAATGAAGATTTTAGCTGTCTCTGGAATAACGTTAATAGTCATTTTCTTGGCAGCCAACGATGTTGTACATCCCAGAAACAACATGGATAAAATAAGCATTAAGTATTTCATACTATTTTCAAGCCGCGGTCTTCCCCTCGTTGGCGTTTAGAATATTTTACGAAAAAAGCGTAGGAATCTGTATCTGTTACCGTTCTCCTGTTAGAGGCTTCTCGCATTGCCTAATCGAAGTTGAACGGCAACGCAGAAGCCCACGCTTGTATGCGCAATCAATGCGTCCGGCTATATTTCTCCCGAAATATCGTGCCGAAAGCAAGATAATCACATATCCACGGGCATCTACCGTTGCTCAACTCTTGACTTCGATTGGAAATTTTGCGAGAATTTCTAACAATCAAGAATCAGCGCGGATAAACGCTTTCTTATGTATTTTCACTACACCCCGCTCCGTGTAACCCCAAACCGGGACTTCTGCGATGCGGTCTGCGACCGCAAAGTTAGATATAAATTTTATAAAAGCCAATAGGCTTTAATTAACAAGTTTGGTATCCGATTAAAAATAGTTATAATAGAATGTGTGTGCTATTAATTATAACTTATAACAAGGAGATGGATTCGTTGTATTTGGTGAGGGTTGTTGCTTTTTTGATGAGCTTGGCACTACGCTTGTCAATAGAGTCGGAGAGGTATTCCCAGAAAGGTTTGATTTTAGAGAGGATTTGTGCATCGCCACAAAGCGTATTGCAATAATGGGTATAAATCCCTTCGTGAAGTTTTAGAATCGCCTGACGGCGCTTATTCGCGTTCCATTCGGTGCCGTCTGCCCATTCATTAAGTAGCGCCGGGTTGGCAAGAATTCCGCGGCCAATCATTATACCTGATATTGTAGGGAATTCTGTATAGACATGGTTGATATCTGTTATTGTTTTCAGTTCTCCATTATATATGATTGGGTGTTGCGTAGATTCGGCAAGAGATTTGAATTCGTTCAAAAATAAGTCTCCTTTATATTGTTGAGATGCGGTACGTGGGTGAACTGTAATGTGGGCGAGTGGCATTCGGTTTATGATTCCGATAATTTGGCACCACTCATCGGACATTTTGATGCCGAGTCGCATCTTTACTGAGAACTTTATATCCGGATTGGCAAGCATTATATGGGCAATACGCTCTAATTCTTTTTTGTTTAATAATAGTGCAGTTCCTCTGCCATGATTCAGTTGTGGAGGGAAGGGGCAACCGAGGTTCAGATTTACCTCCTTAAATCCGGATTTGATAATATTGTTAAGTATCAGATTAAATTCATCAGCACTGGCGGCAATAATCTGTGGGATGAGGTGATGATTATTGGCAAGTGGTGATGTGATGTCGTTGATGTCGCGCTTACGTACTTCATTGTGCTCAACTCGCAGGAAGGGAGAGAAATAGGCATCGGCTACGTTGCCATAAACTTTGGCATGATAGTGGCGGTATGCTACATCGGTGTATCCTTGCAGCGGTGCTACAAATGAGAGTTTGGACATATTAATATATGGCGTGTGTTGCCGCCAAGAGAGTGTTTTGCATCAGCGATACAATTGTCATAGGACCTACGCCTCCCGGAACGGGTGAAATATAGGCGCATTTATGGGCTACATTTTCAAAATCAACATCACCTGATAATTTGAATCCTTTTGGTGTGTTTGCCGGAACTCGTGTTGTGCCTACATCAATGATTGTAGCGCCTTCTTTAACCATATCGGCAGTGAGAAATTTAGGTGAGCCTAATGCGGCAATAATAATGTCGGCATTACGGCAAATTTCTTTTATATTTGGTGTGGCACTATGGCATACTGTTACGGTACAATTTCCGGGTATTGCTTTTTGCATTAGCATTACTGCTACCGGTTTCCCTACGATGTTGCTTCTCCCGAGTACCACGCAATTTGCACCGCGTGTGGGTATATTGTATGTTTCAAGCAGTGTGAGGATGCCGGCGGGAGTTGCGCTCTTGAAGCAAGGCAGTCCAATCATCATGCGACCGACATTGATTGGATGAAATCCATCCACATCCTTGCGGTAATCAATGGCTTCAATGATATGTTGTTCGTTAATATGTTTTGGCAAAGGAAGCTGCACTATAAATCCGTCAACTTCGGAATCATTGTTTAATGAATGAATTGATTGGAGCAGGGTATCTTCGGAAATGTTGTCTTCAAATCTGATAAGTGTGGACTTGAAACCGCACTCTTTGCAGGCTTTTACTTTATTGGCAACATATGTTTCGCTGCCACCATCATGTCCAACAAGTATTGCAGCCAAATGTGGGCGTCGAGCACCCTTTGCTATCATTTCATCAACTTGTTGAGCAATTTGCTGCTTGATTTTCTGTGCGGTAGATTTCCCGTCGATTAATTGCATACGTTTTCTGTATTATTATTACTATCTGCGCTTACCTTTCATTGAACGCATCAATTTTGCAGGGTTGGTTGTGGCGGCAAGGTGCATCATCTTGCGTGTTTGCTCAAATTGTTTGAGAAGTCGGTTAACTTCTTGCAAAGATGTGCCACTGCCTTTGGCAATTCGCTGGCGACGACTTCCGTTGATGATTTCCGGATTTTCACGCTCCTTCGGTGTCATTGAGTATATAATAGCTTCAATGCTTTTGAAAGCGTTGTCGTCAATATTGATATCTTTAATGGCTTTACCAACACCTGGAATCATAGAAGCAAGGTCTTTTAGGTTACCCATCTTCTTGATTTGTGCAATTTGGCTTAGGAAATCGTTAAAGTCGAATTTATTTTTTCGGATTTTAGCCTCGAGTTCTTTTGCTTTTTTGTCGTCGTATTGTTGTTGCAGACGTTCCACAAGACCAACGATATCTCCCATTCCGAGAATGCGGTCAGCCATACCGTTTGGACGGAATATATCGATATCTGACAGCTTTTCACCTGTGCCGATGAACTTGATAGGTTTGTCAACTACAGTACGGATGGAGAGTGCAGCACCACCTCTTGTGTCGCCATCAAGTTTGGTAAGCACGACTCCATCGAAGTCAAGTCGATCATTGAATTCTTTGGCGGTGTTAACGGCATCTTGTCCGGTCATCGAATCCACAACAAACAAGATTTCATCCGGGTTGATTGCGTTTTTAATGGCTTGTATTTCCTCCATCATCTGTTCATCAACAGCGAGGCGACCGGCGGTATCGACAATGACAAGATCATTGCCATTTGCCTTGGCTTGTTTTATAGCATTGCCGGCTATTTGAACAGGATTTTGATTCTGAGGTTCGGTATATACCGGAACATCTATTTGTTCGGCGATAACTTTCAACTGTTCGATAGCTGCCGGTCGGTAAACGTCGGCGGCAACGAGAAGCGGTTTTTTGCCTTTTTCAGATTTGAATTTGTTAGCGAGTTTACCAGAGAAAGTGGTTTTACCGGAGCCTTGTAAACCGGACATAAGAATTACGGAAGGATTTCCTTTCAGATTGACCTCGGCAGCATTACCACCCATAAGAAGTGCTAATTCGTCGTGCACAATCTTGACCATCATTTCGCTTGGTTTGACAGCGGTGAGCACGTTTTGTCCCAAAGCCTTCACTTTGACGTTGTCAACAAATTGCTTGGCAACTTTATAATTGACATCGGCATCGATAAGCGCCCGACGCACTTCTTTTAGGGTCTCGGCAACGTTGATTTCGGTAATTTTACCTTCGCCTTTGAGTATTTTTAGCGATCTTTCGAGTTTCTCGGATAAATTCTCAAACATATTTTTAATTTAAAATATTCCGGTGAAAAATTAGAGTTTATTACCTTCTTTAGGGAAGATAATAGATGGTTTGAAATTGACAGCTTCATCAGGAGTCATAGAAGCATAGGCAATGATGATAATGATGTCGCCCGGTTGTACTTTACGAGCGGCTGCTCCATTGAGACAAATTTTGCCTGACCCACGTTCTCCTGCGATGGCATACGTGTCGAAACGCTCACCGTTATTGTTGTTAACGATATAAACCCTTTCACCGGGTATGATTTTGGCGGCATCCATCAGGTCTTGATCAATGGTGATGCTTCCAATGTAGTTTAGATTGGCATCGGTGACCGTAGCACGATGAATTTTAGATTTCAGTATTTCAATATTCATTAGAAAAGTATCTTATCGTTTGTAAGCGATGTTGTCGATGAGTCTGACATCTCCGCAGTAAACAGTTATACACCCGACTACGTGGTCGGAGTCGTTGAAAGATGTTACCGGCATAAGAGTATGACTATCAACAATCTGATAATATTCTACTTCCATGCCGTCGAATGCATTGATTGACGTAGTAACGAAATCAATTGTTTGTTCAACGGAATGACTGAGTGCAAAGTTAATACTTTCCTTTAGAATACGAGCTATATTAGGTGCAATCTTTCGCATTTGCGGTGACAACCGAACATTCCTGCTGCTAATAGCAAGCCCATCATCTTCACGAATGATTGGGCACGATATGATATTGAGGTTGAAATTTTCCAATTTAGCCATTTGCCTGATTACGGCAATCTGCTGAAAGTCTTTTTCACCGAAATATGCGCGGTGAGGCTTAGTGTAGGTGAAAAGTTTGCTGACAATTTGAGCCACACCATTGAAATGTCCCGGGCGCATAGCTCCCTCCATGACTTCGGCAACCGGTCCAAGATTGAATACTCGATTGTCGGGTTCTGGGTAAATCTGTTCAACCGTGGGAACGAAAGCAATGTCGCAGTTCGCAGCTTCGAGTAGTGCGATGTCGGCATCTTCCGTACGGGGATATGTTGCCAAATCATTAGGGTTGTTGAATTGAGTGGGGTTGACGAACACAGAAGTAACAACGATATCGTTGTCGGCACGTGCCCGATTAACAAGTGAAATATGTCCCTTGTGCAAGGCTCCCATAGTGGGAACTAAACCAATAGTTTTACCCTGTTCGCGGAGCGAATCGAGAGTTTTGGTGAGTTGGTCAACGGTTCGTATAACTACCATTTTTAAAGAATTTGAAAAACGGCACAAAAGTAGCAAAAAACGGTAAAATACGTATAAATAATGGGTTAAAAATACATAATAGGGAAACTTAAATGTTGTTCCCAAATATTACATTTCAGATTCAGAAGGAAGAATCAGGAAACAGCTTATCGCCACGACCGATAGCCGGGTT
>JAFLTZ010000096.1 GCA_022509045.1 Muribaculaceae bacterium
ATGTTTAAAAAAGTTTTGCCGGTGAAGCCGCGATAGCCGCAGGTTGGCGCCCGACAGATATCCCTCATCACCCCGCGCAAAACAAAATCACGAGACCTGACGGCAATTTCGCTCCCATTTAGGTTAACGACCCTTGCAAATTAAACACAAACGTATTATCTTTGCATCGAAATAGAAGCTCATTTGCATAGAGTTGCAATTTTTTGAGCTCTCGACTTTTGATTGGTCGTGAGGGAACCCGGTGTAAATCCGGGGCAGTACCCGCTGCTGTAAGTTCATTTTTGGATTTTCGCTTTTGCCATTGTCGTTATTCCTCGATGAGAAGGCGCGAATTTTTCCGAACAAGCCAGAAAACCTGCTGTTTCAAAAATCTTTAATATGCAATGTCTGCGGGTTTATAGGCGTCGTTTCCATTCATTATATTTTCGATTTATACGATTTCTGATTATTATGCCCGTATTCATTGAGGTCTTGATAGTCGGATTTTATTTTATCAATTATAATGAAATATAGTATTTACTCTCTGCCTGTGTTCTCTGCAATTATTGCTTTTGCAATTATTTGCTCTGCTTGCAATAAAGATGACGTTATCGAGCTTTCTGTTGGCATGCCCGAAATAATTCTTGACTGCGACAATAACACATACTCCGTTAAATCTGGAAATACGCTCACCATAACTCCCTCTTTTAAAAACTGCGAAAACGCCGAAATTTCATGGGTTATGGACGGAAATATCGTTTGTTCCGGTACTCAGTGGACACACACGTGGATGCTCCCGGAAGGCTCATATTTCGTTACTGTCACAGCTAAGAATGCTGTCGGCTCATCTTCTGCCGACATTCGTATCAACGTTGTAAGACTCACACCTCCCGACATATATATTCCGGTCCCTGTTTCTGGATTTTCAACGATTACCGGTCAACCGTTATCGATCACCCCAACTATATATCATTCCGATTTGGATGGGTTCGATATTTCTTGGTTTGTAAACGATTCTCTTGTGGGCAAACTTCCGGCTTACACATTTTGCGAATCATCACCGGGAACATATAACATCCGCATTGAAGCTGAAAATATTGATGGCACTGCGCAGAAAACATTCTGCATCTCCGTGTACGATTCTATGCCTTTACACATCGAATTCCCTACTCCGTCATATTGTTTTGATGCCACTACACGCTACACATTTCCCAACCGACCTGTTCTTATTCGTCCGATTATCAACACGGCCGCCCCTGTTGATTATTCATGGCAAATAAATGGGACCGACGCAAATTGTTCCGACCCGATTTTACGGTTTATGCCGGCTGCTCCGGGGGAATACACCATCACACTTTGTGCTTCCACTGCCGATGCTTATGCCTCGGCTGACGTTACGGTCGTTTGCGTTGATGCTTCCGAAGATTCTCGCATGAGAATCCCCTCTGCATCTTCGTCTTTGTTCTCAAACAAAACATTCGACTACACTCCGGCTCCGGGGCAATTCATTGGTGAATCCCTCTTGGGCGACAAATCTGCTGCGATGATTTCTTCTCCCGAAGAAGCATGCACCTGGGCTCAGAATCGGCTTGATAATCACAAATACGTCTCTCTTGGTGCTTTTGGTGGATACATCGTTGTTGGTTTCGACCACAGCATTCCTGCCTCCAACCTCACTTATGATTTCTTGATTCAAGGAAACCCTTCCGACACAGGCAATGAACCTGGAATCGTATGGGTTATGCAGGATGTAAATGGCAATGGCTTGCCCGACGATGAATGGTATCAACTCAAAGGTAGTGAATACGATAACCCTTCTACTTCTCACTTCTTCTCTGTTACATATTTCCGTCCTGCACCTTTTAATCATGTAGAATGGCTCGACTCTAACGGCTCTTGGGGTAAGATTTCTTATTTACCGCAATATCACAATCAGGAATCATACTATCCTGCTTGGATTAATGCCGACGCCTACACTCTTTATGGCTCCCTGATTCGTTCTGCAAATTCATTCGATTCAAACACGGGTTTTTGGAACAACAAACCTTATCCGTGGGGCTATGCAGATAATTCCGGAAACGATGCCCTTTCCGGTGACTTTCTCGGGTATAATGGATTTAAAATCTCTAATGCCATCGACATCTCTGGCGCTCCGGTCAAGCTCGCTTACATTGATTTTATCAAGGTCCAGACGGCTGTTATGGCTGAAAGTGGCGCTCTTGGCGAAATTTCAACTGAAGTCCTTTCTTTTTGTCAATATTCTGAGCAATGACACGGTCTTTTAAATTCATAACACTTTGCTTGTTTATATCATCTCTAATCGGATGTATGCAATGGGACTATGGTTTGCCCGAACACTTCTCTGTTCCCGATCACGGATTATTCATCTGCAACGAGGGCAATTTCCAATACAGCAATGCTTCTTTATCATACTACAATCCCGACAGCAACTCTGTTATAAACGAGGCTTTCTTTCGCGCCAATGGATATCGGCTCGGTGACGTAGCTAACTCTTGCTCTCTGCACAACGACAAATTATGGATTGTTGTAAACAACTCTCACGTCATCTTTGCGGTTGATATTAACTCTTTTAAAGAACTTGGCAGAATCGAAAATCTCACATCCCCGCGATTCATTCATTTCGTCAACGATGAAAAAGCCTATGTTACTCAACTTTGGGACAACCGCATTTTCATCGTCAATCCCAAGCGATACGAAATCATAGGTCACATTTCTGTCCCTGATATGGATATGGAAAATGGTTCAACCGAGCAAATGGTTCAGTTCGGAAAATATATCTACTGTACTTGCTGGAGCTATCAAAACCGGATTCTTAAAATAGATTCCGAAACCGACAGCATTGTCGCGCAGCTGACAATAGGAATACAACCTCGCTCTATTGTCATCGACAAGAATCAAAAACTTTGGGTTATCACCGACGGGGGATACTCCGATTCCCCTTATGGTAGCGAAACTCCGGCTCTTTTTCGCATCGATGCCCAATCGTTTGCTGTGGAAAAGAAATTCCTTCTCTCTTCTGCCGGCGATGCCCCTTCATGTTTGCAATTGAATGTTTCTGCCGACACGCTTTATTGGATTAACCGGCACATTTGGCGGATGGATATCAACGCTGACGCTCTCCCCGTCGCACCGTTTCTGAAATCCGACAACTCGCGTTTCTACGCGCTCTCCGTAAGCCCGCACAACAGCGAACTTTATGTCGCCGACGCCATCGACTATCAGCAACAAGGTGTCATAATGCGATACTCCTCACATGCTGTTATGCTCGATAAATTCTATGTTGGAATCACCCCGGGTGCCTTTTGTTGGAAATAAATGCTCAATTATCTATGGCTAACATGCGATTTTTTTCTACCGTTTATCTCGCCTTCTCTCTGAGTTTTGCTGCTTTTGCTCAGCATAATTACAAACTCGGAGAGGTGGAGATTTTGGCTAAACGTCCCATGAAAGAAATCGGAGTGCAGAAAACCTCTTTCGATTCACTTGCGCTTAAGGAAAATATCGCACTTTCAATGGCCGACATTCTCACTTTCAACTCATCTATATTCGTTAAAAGCTACGGCAGAGCCACCCTGTCAACGGTCGCTTTCCGAGGAACTTCACCAAGCCACACGCAAGTCACCTGGAATGGTATGAAAATCAATAACCCAATGCTCGGTATGACTGATTTCTCTACAATTCCTGCTTTCTTTGTCGATAACGCCGCCCTTTTTCACGGTACCTCAAGCGTTAATGAAACTGGTGGCGGATTAGGTGGTATGGTTAAACTTTCTACCGCTCCTGTCATCAATAAAGGGCCTTTCATACAATATGTGCAAGGAATCGGCTCTTTCCGAACTTTCGATGAATTTTTGAGGTTTTCATACCGGAATAATAAATGGACATTCTCCACTCGCGCTGTTTTTTCATCTTCTCCTAATGATTACAAATACGTCAATCACGATAAAAAAATCAACATCTACGATGATGATAAAAACATTATTTCTCAATACAACCCCACGGAGCACAACAAAAGCGGTGCTTTCAAAGATTTTCATTTCCTCCAGGAAATATACTTCACACCCGCTCCCGGTGAGCAACTCGGAATCAACGCATGGTACATCAATTCAAACCGGCAACTCCCAATGCTTTCCACTGATTATGGCGATGAACGACAATTTGAGAACAGGCAACGAGAACACACGCTGCGAGCTTTGGCTTTTTGGACTCATTCACAACATTCCTGGAAAACTGATCTCCGTGCCGGATATATTCATTCATGGATGGCTTACGACTACAAACGGGAAATATCTCCCGATATGTGGGCCGATATGACTCGCTCGCGCACAAACATCAATACCATATTTGCTAAAGCTGATGCCGAATTTGCACCTTCCCGCAATTGGTATTTCTCTGCTAATATTTCTGCTCATCAAAATTTCGTTAGAAGTGAGGACAAAAACATAATACTTCAAAATGGAAATCGCGCCATTGTCGGATACGATAAAGCTCGAATTGAAATGTCCGCTTATGCGTCCGCCAAATGGCAGCCTGTAGAATTTATCGGCATATCCGCTGTCCTCCGACAGGAAATGTTTGGAAATAAATGGGCTCCGGTTATACCGGCACTTTTTCTCGACGGTATAATCTCGAAAAAAGGAAATCTGATTTTGAAGGCATCTATTTCCAAAAATCATAAATTTCCATCGCTCAACGACCTCTATTTTCTCCCTGGAGGGAATCCTGATTTAAAAAATGAAACAGGTTTCACCTACGATGCCGGGGCAAGTTTTCAATTTGGTGGAGTTTATCCCCGTCCATTTAATATTAGCGGCTCGGCTACTTGGTTCGATTCATATATCAACGATTGGATTATATGGCTCCCTTCGGCTAAAGGGTTTTTCTCGCCTCGTAACATGAAACAAGTGCATGCGTTCGGCATAGAAGCTAAACTCAACTTGGCTTTACAACCTGCTCCCGACTGGAATTTGAATATCAACACCAACTACTCCTGGACTCCATCCATAAACACCGGAGAAATGATGTCGCAGTTCGACCAATCTGTCGGAAAGCAACTCCCTTATGTTCCCAAACATTCTGCATCTTTAATAGGTAGATTATCTTGGCGCTCTTGGTGCTTCTCATATAAATGGGCTTTCTATTCACAACGATACACAATGTCAAGCAACGACTACTCCATCTCAGGGCATTTGCCAAACTATTATATGAGCAATATATCTCTTGATAAAGACTTGTCTTTAAAGCATCTTGATTTGCAACTGAAGATTGCCGTCAACAACCTCTTTAACGAAGAATATCTTTCCGTACTGTCACATCCAATGCCCGGCATAAATTTTGAATTCTTCATTTCCATCACTCCTCGCTGGTAATATATCTGTTCATATTTTGCTTTTATAATATTTTCGTCGCAGGCTATACATCGCTTGTGAATTTTTTATATTATTTTTGTAGTGATAATGTTACTCTGTTGGTTTTATGCAGGATGGTCACAAACTTGATTCTCATGTAAATCAGGAATCCGCTATACTCTTGTCTAAAGACAATTTCGACGGGCAAATATTCGTTTTTTCCGATATCAACGATATTACTGCTTTAGATGGCGAGCCTTTTAAGGTGCCGATGCCCGTTTTTGCTGTCTGCACTTCCGGCGAAGCTCAAACATCTATCAACCTCATCGACTACCGGCTAAAACCGGGTGATATGATAAGTCTCCTGCCCGACCACATCATTCACCGGTATAATTTCAGCAACGATTTTAAAGGTATGTTTGTGGCTGTAAGCTACAAATATATCGAAAAAGTCAGCGTTGATGTACACACGCTGCTCCCATACGTTCTCGATTTCAAAAGCAGTCCTATCATTTCTCTTGATAGCACTGAAGTTCTTTATCTCAAAGACCTTTTCGATGTCCTGAGCAGAATTATTAGAGATAAAACCGGATATTACGACAGGAATATAATAGACCACCTGCTGCACGCTATGTTGTATTCTTTACTCAACATTTACCATCGTCGCAATCGTTTCTCTCCTATGAGGCGCTCTCGTAGCGAAGTCATCTTCCAATCATTTGCCCACTTGCTTGAGCATAACTTTAAAGTGAATCGCTCCGTCGCATACTATGCCGATTCTCTATGTATCTCGCCAAAGCACCTCACCGTCGTGGTAAAAGAAATCGCTGGCAAAACTGCCAACGAAATGATTGCCGATTATGTTATCATGGCTGCTAAAATTCTTCTATCTTCTTCATCTAAAAATATTAAGGAGATTTGCTCCGAATTGAATTTCCCGAATCAATCCTTATTCTGCAGATTTTTTCACAGTCATGTAGGAGTTTCTCCAAACAAATTTCGAGAATTATTAAGTTCAAATCCTGATTTCAGTCAAAGATGAACATTCAAGAGTTATCAATAAATGGGTTATACGAAATAATCCCTCGCCGTTTTGGCGATGAGCGCGGATATTTCTGCGAAACGTTCAATGCATTCACATTTAAGGATGCTACCGGATTATCCCCGGTCTGGATACAAGACAATGAATCTCTTTCCTCTCATGGCGTTGTTAGAGGTTTACATTTTCA
>JAFLTZ010000097.1 GCA_022509045.1 Muribaculaceae bacterium
AAGAAGAACGGTTGAAAGCGGGACTTACCCAGCAACAACTGGCGGAAAGAATAGGGACAAAGAAGACCTACATCTCCCGTGTTGAGAATGGTAAGACTGACATTCAGTTGAGCACACTTTACCGTATCTTCGAAGGTTTGGGGAAAAGAGTTGCCTTGACAATCTTATGAAAAGTTTCTGTTTTTTTGGTGGCATTTTTAAATTCACGAATTTATTATTAACTTTGTGATGACAACAGAATTAATAACCCATAAAAACAAATACAAGCCACATAGATAACGGTATAAATCAGTTGTAGGCACGCGTAGGCAAGTTTACATGTTTGCTTAGAATGTGCGAGTGGACACAATTTCCATTTAGGGTTAAACACCTGTAATTCAATCGTTCATACACAATCATTCACAATGATGTGCAACCGGTGACACTACAAGCTAAAATATTAAAAATCAGAGAGCTACAATAAATGTAGCTCTCTTTTTTATTTCCTGAAAGTAAAAATTTAGATATTAAAAGACGTTTAACACACTTTTCTGTCAAATTTTTTCTAACGCACCCGAATGGAATGTTTTTTTTAAATATATCGTCAAAAATAGGCTAAATATTTGGTTTTTGGGGATATTTGTTGTAAATTTGCGCCCGAAATGTGCCTGTTTCGCACGTATCGTGCGAGATGGGGCATGTGGATTGTGTATATTAATAACTTAATTTTATAGATAAGATGAAGAAATTTTTGTTCTTAAGCTTAGCGGCGCTTTTAGTTGCCGGTGTCACATCTTGTAGCAAGGATGAGATAGATTTGGCTAAGCCTCTCGAGAAAGATACGTCTTTCTTTGCTAACATTCAAATTACAGGTTCCGAAGCGATGACTCGCGCTCCGGGTGATTACACTTACAATCCGGAGGAAGATCCGAATTTTGACCCGGGTAATGCAAATGAAAACAAAATCAACACCATTTATCTTATTTTCTATGATAAAAATGGCGACCGCGTATCTACCACTCAGGTGATGAGTGATAATAACAACATGAAAGCGGGTGAAGATTTTGATGAGAATGGTAATCCTATTGTTTACAAAGGTGTTGTACAAATCGATGTGAAACATGGTTCGCTCATGCCTTCTTATGTGATGGCGTTTATCAACCCTATCACTTCAAGCAACTTTGAAATCAACCCTGATTTCGCCACTTTGGAATCGTTGCAAAGAACTACTCGTTCGAGAATTATCGACGACAATGGTTTCTTTGCCATGAGTAAATCTGTTTACTATGGCACGAATCGTGTAACCGGTGGAACGAATGAAAAGATTGTGGCTACACCGCTTATAAACATTGAAGAAGCCGGAGAAGGTAAGCCGCAACAATTGTTCAATACGAAGGAAAGCGCTCAAGCTGCCGTAGATAGCGAAAGCGGGGACGGTGTTGTTAATATCTTCGTAGAACGCTATGCTGCCAAAGTGAATTTCACTCTTGCCAACGAAGCTAAGGCTCCGATTTTCGATAAAATCACAGGTGTTAAACTCCAGTTTATCCCTGAATATTGGGCCGTGAATGCCTATGAATCCAATACGTATGTAACGAAAAGCTTTATGTATATTAATAGTGATGAAGCTACAGGTTCGACAGACTATATAGACCTTACTTTCCAAAATCTCAATACAGCTTTGGGTAGCGATAATCCTGAAGTGATGCCATGGTTCTGGAATAGTTCGGCACGCCATCGTTGCTACTGGGCTCAGACTCCGGCATATTATAGTGAGTCTTATCCTCGCGTTGCCGATGATATCACAGACAAAATCGGTTATGCTGCAGCAGGTGGCTATGCTTTGGGTTACTATTCTTACAATCAGATGGTATATAATTCTACTGACCCGAATTTCCCGGAAATTGCAAGAAAATCAAGAGACATGTCAAAAGACGATGCGCCAATCTATGCACGTGAAAACACTGTTGCAGGTTCTTCACTAAAAGCTGCTGCTGCCGATGTGTTTGCAAGCCCGAGAGCCGCTATCGCATCAATAGTTATGGTAGGCCATTATAAATTGAATGACGAAGAAATTGGTGACGACTCCTATTTCTACGTGATGGGTAATGCAACAAACGGTTACTTGTTCTTTGAGAATACCGACAAGATGCTTTCATATTTCGTGAAGACAACAGTTCCGTTTGCACTCGACAAGAATGGTGCTTCTACTTTCTTCGATTATGGAAAGTCGGAATTTAGAAATGATGACTATAAAAATTACTTTGTGATTGAACACCCGAAATACGACGTGCGCTACGGCGGATTTGAAGAGAATCTCGAAAAATCGCTTGTGATAGACAGCCGCTTCGTTACTATCCAGTTGAATCCTGAAAAATTCAATACGGATGAGAGTGGTATATATGCTCTTATCGATGGTGAATATGTGGAAGTTACAAGTGCAAACTTTAATATTGTTAACCAACAGATGTTGTATGCAGCCGGTACTGCTCAAGGTTTCCAAGGCGGTAAGGCTTATTTCAATATTCCTATCAAACACCTCGGTTTCTATCGCAAGGGTAATAAGAATTATATAGAAGACGGTGTTATTAAGAACAAGAATGCCACTGACAAAGATTTTGATTGGAGTGCAGTTCAGTCCGGTGATTTCGGTCTCGTTCGCAACCATGTGTATTCAATTGTAGTTGACAAGATTGAAGGTCTCGGAAACGGTATTCCTAATCCTAATGACCCAATCGTACCGCCTACCGATCCTGAAGAATACTTTATCGGTGCTCGTATTATGGTGCTTAATTGGGCTGTAGTTCCTACTCAGAACGTTACACTGTAATCTCGACCCATCTCCGTTGTAAGGAGATGCAAAATATCAGTCCGGATGGAACGTGAGAACCATCCGGGCACCAATTAAAGAAAATATATAATATAATGAGAAAAATACAATATATAATATTGTCAGCCGTTTTCTCTTATCTTACTCTTGCGGCAACTTCTTGCGAATCGTTTTTCGACAGCGAACAGGATTGTTCTACCAAAATTAAATTCGAGTTTCGCAAGCACCGCCAAGCTTTGCAAACGGTTAACGGCAATCCTGCCGATGTGTTCGACGCTGCTGTAGGCTCGGTGCATCTATTTGTATATAGTGCCGAGAATGGAAATCTCGTGTATGAGCAATTTTCTACCGTCGAAAATCTTAAAACCGAATCAGAGCTGAATATCGGCACCGGTAATAATCGTTGTTATATGCCTGTCGATATTGCTCCGGGAAAATATCGTATTGTGGCGTGGTGTGGTCTCGACAACAACGACCGGAACAATGCTTTCGCTCTTGGTGAAGCCTCTCGTGCCGCATACAACTACGATGAATGTAGTGTGAAGCTTTCCGCTGTGCCTTATCAGCCGGTGCATGACGAAAAATACGACGCTTTGTTCCATGGGGCTGTGGCTGAAGCCACTATCGCTGCAGATGGTGAGGTGATTACTGTCCAACTTACAAAAAACACCAACGATATTGCCGTGTGGGTGCAGCATGTTTCCGCTTCATTTGAATCGGGCGACTATGAAGTGGTGTTTGCCGATGCCAACGGCTATATGAAGTTTGACGACAACACACTCACCCGCACCGACCGTCTCGAATATCATGCTTATTCTTCTTCGCTGCTTTCGGCTGATACCGAATATAATGGCGAACGTATGGAAACCGGTGCTCTTATTGCCCATATCTCTACTGCACGCCTTATGGAAGCCCACAAAAAAGATGCAAGGCTCGAAGTGAGAAATAAAGATGGTGTTACGGTTTTCTCCGTGCCATTTATTCAATATCTGCTCGAAATGCAGACGTTTACTTCCAACGGTCAGTACTATCTTGATTGTGAAGATACGTACAATTGTAGTTTCTATCTCACCGGTGACGGAGACCTCTGGATGCCGGCACGCATAATTATTAACAATTGGGTAAAGGTGCCCGACCAGTTGGGCAATATTTAGGATAGGCATAACAGGATAACGGTTAAAATGAAATTGAAGGTTTCACATATTGCTCTCGCATTCTTTTCATCAGCGATGCTTCTTTTGCAGGGATGCATTTTCGATGATATGGGTGTGTGTCCTCAAGAAGTGCTGCCTGCCAATACTATCGGATATTTGTCGTTGAAATTGTTGCCCACCGATGATGCCACACGTGCCGCCGTCGGTGAACAATATGAATATGGAAAATTCGATGAATTTGCTCTTGCTCCGGGTGAGTGTCATTACGTGATTTTCTACGACGGTGAACATGAGGGGCCTGTGGCGGCGTCTCCGCTATCGGGGATTGCCATGTCGGAACTGCCCGACAGAAAAGCCAACAGCACAGTGGCTTTTGCCGCCATCGTGGCTAAATCTGAGCAAAAAGGGTGGTTTGAGAATCTTAAGGAATGTTTTGTGTTGTTAAACACTCCGTTTGAGCTTGCCGATTTGCTTACTGTTTCAAAAGACGAATTGCTCCAAAAAATAGTAAACACTCCCTATATCTCCGATGGAAATGGAACTCGCTATTTGACTATGTGTAACTCGGTGTATGTCGAGGGCGGTGGAAAAACCTCTGTTGCTGCCAAAGTTGACCCTACGAAGGTGTTTACCAGTCAGCTCGAAGCCATGGAGAAGGCTTTGAAGGGTGAGGCTGCTGTGGTGGCCTATGTGGAGCGTGTGGCTGCTAAAGTGTCGCTCCGTTTTGAAAATGAAAAATATGATGAACCGTCGGCTGAACGTGTTTTCACCCCGGATAATGATGAAGTTGTCCTATTCTCGCGCATGTATAATGATGTGCCTTACTACGAAGGCGGATATTCGTCGCGAATAAGAATTACCGGGTGGGGTATGAATGCTTTGGAAAAGAAGTCATTCCTTTTCAGAAAATTCGATCCTGCTGTCAACTATTTCTCGGGATGGTATAACACTGCCAACTCGCGTGTGTTCTGGAGCGAGGATATGAATTATAACTATTCATCCGCTTATCCATGGCAATATCGCAAGGCTGTCAACAGTCCGAGTGTTCCTTATTATAAGAATAAAATTAATGGCAGCGAAAACACGAATATCCTGCAGAATATCTCGTTTTCCGGTTTGGCAAATGGAAAATTCGGAAAGGACAATGCTCTTTATGTGCCTGAGAACACTTACGATTTCACGGATGCTGCTTTTAAAAATCTCGATTCGCGACCGGAGTTGTTGGCGGGCACACACGTTATTGTCTGTGCTGAATTACTAACCAATATCGACAATCGAAATGTATTCAGTGCGCGGGATTTGTATCGCGACCGCAATGGTAATTACTATCGTACCGAGCGCGATTGTTTTAAGGCACTTGTATTGGCGTTTAATAATAGTGTTATATCGCATTCTTTCCTGCGTTTCCGATATTATGATTGGGATAACGGTGGCGGTGAGCAGACGCTGTTTGCAATGACCAAAGGGGAATATAATTTATATTACGGAAATACCAAACTTGACGAAAAGAATATTGATGCATTGGCCGGAATGTTAACATCCGATGCCACAGTTGTAGGCGGTGATGGTCAGCGCCTTGCCTGGCTTGACGGAATGACGATAAAGGATGGGAATGGCAATGTAGTTGATATTTATACCAATATTGATGAAGTGGACTCTTCAAAGAATCGCTATTTGAGAAAAGCCACTCCGAATGATATTAAATCTATTTTGCTCGAATATATAGGTGTAATTGACCATTTCAAGGATGGTAAGATGTATTATGCCGTGCCCGTCGGTTTCCTTTTGGATAATGACAAATCTACACCAACCAATAGCACGTATTCCATATATGGTGTGGTTCGGAATTGTTCCTACGACATTCTCATTCACAATGTCACCGGTCTCGGAACATCCGTTGACAATGTTGAGGAGCCTATTGTGCCCAACAAGGTCATGACCCACGACCATCTGTTTATAAGTATTGAGATTTTACGCTGGCACGAAACAAGTCAGAATGTGCCCGGTGTGATAACATAACATTATTTTTTCTACGTGAAAATGTATAGAGTTTCTAAATATATCAGCTTAGCGATATTGTTCATCGGCTCCCTGGTTGCGGTGTCGGCTTGTAGCGATAAGTCTTTGGATGAACTGAATGTTGGCGAAGGCGTTTTCGGTGAGGATGTTTATTCTCTTAATCTGATGGTTACGCTCGATAACCTCGGTGGCGTTTCTACGCGCGGAATTTCCGACACCGACCCGGCTGTAGTCCGCGATAATGAAAACTACATAAATCTTGAACGATTCCGTATATTGTTCTTCGACAAAAACGACATGTTCCTTTTTGAATCTAAAAACCGTTGGGTGAAGCAGATTGATACTAACGATGCCTACTCGGGATGGTTCGTTTCTGTTCCTTTCGGAGCTTTTGGTGACGACAGTTATGGAGAAGGCAAGGAATATAATTGGGATGATATCCGCACAAAACTCACTTCAGAGCCGTTTAAGGTTGCCATTCTTGCTAATCGTCCCGCTCAATTTCTTTATCCCGGTAATTTAGCATATAGTGAAATAAAACTTCCGGGTGGTGTTTTT
>JAFLTZ010000098.1 GCA_022509045.1 Muribaculaceae bacterium
AAAAATTACGTGTAAAAAAAACACACTCGTGGGACACTTTTGGGACACGGATTTCGCCCCTATTCGGATAAGTAAATCGCAAACGATTTACGATGCTGACAGTGATATTTCATTTGATTTCGACTGTTATTTTCTTGCACAACACACCATTTATTTATATTTTCGCAGACAATATGAATATTATGGCTGAACAACCCCATAAGACTCCTTTATTAGGGATGAATCCCGAACAACTGCGCAATGTTGCTACGTCGCTCGGCTTACCCGCTTTTCAAGGTGGGCAAATAGCTCAATGGATATACCAAAAGCGGGCTACATCATTCGACCAAATGAATAATTTGTCGAAATTTGCTCGCCAAAAACTTCACGAAAATTACACTATCGGGGTGGAAGAACCTATAAAGGCATCTGAAAGTATCGACGGTACCATTAAATATCTTTTTGATGCCGGCAACGGATTTGCTGTGGAAGCTGTATATATTCCCGACGACGAACGTGCAACACTTTGTATATCGTCCCAAAAAGGATGCAGAATGGGGTGTACATTCTGCATGACCGGACGGCAAGGGTTTCACGGCAATCTATCTGTCGCTCAAATCATCAATCAGATTTTCAGCATACCATATTCACAATCGCTAACCAACATCGTGTTCATGGGTATGGGTGAGCCGATGGACAACCTCTCTGAAGTTTCAAAAGCTATCGAAGTCCTTACTGCTAAGTGGGGATTAGCGTGGAGTCCTAAAAGAATCACTGTTTCTTCTATCGGAAAGTTGGCAGAACTTAATACACTCATCAAAACATCATCCGTACACATTGCCATTAGTGTTCACTCGCCATATCACAACGAGCGACTACAATTTATGCCTGTCGAAAAAGCATACAACATTGAAACCATCATGCAGAATCTTCGTAATTATGATTTTGCACACCAACGTCGTTTGTCGGTTGAATACATAATGTGGGACGGGTTTAATGACGACAACGTTCATGCCGACGCTTTGGCTGAACTCATCAAAGGAACTTCCGCGCGAGTCAACCTCATACGGTTCCACTCTATACCCGGATTCCCGTATCATTCTTCTTCCGATAACAGAATGATAGCTTTTCGCGACCGATTGAATTCTAAAGGAATTATATGCACCATTCGAAAAAGTCGAGGTGAGGATATTATGGCTGCGTGCGGCATGCTCGCCGGCGCCAATAAGAAACATTCGTATTAATTTACAATGAGCTGTCGCATCTCAAAATATTTATCATTAATTGTTCTATTGCTTGTCATTACAAGCTGTAGTACCACCAAGCATGTGCCACAAGGTAAATATTTACTTGATGATGTGAAAATTGAAGTCAATGGCAGAGCCTCCGACATCAAACCTATCGAACTTCGTAATTATCTTCGCCAGATTCCAAACCATAGAGTATTTGGATTTATGAATCTGCAACTCGGCGTATATAATATTTCGGGGACAGACTCCACCAAGTGGTATAACAAATGGATTCGCAAAATCGGTGCTCCTCCTGTGATATACTCCCACGACCTCACCGAAGCCTCAGCTATACAACTCGAAAAAGTGGTGCAAAACATGGGATACCTCCACTCCGATGTAAGAATCGACACATTCCCGCGTCCTGAAAAGAAAAAAATGGCTGTAAAATATACCATCACTCCGGGAACATCCCATTACATCGGAACTTTCAGATACAACATCCAGGATCCTGATATCCGAAAAATTGTGATGCGCGATTCAGCAGCCACTCTCATTAAAATTAACCGCAATCTCGATAAAAACACACTCGACCTTGAGCGACAACGCATAACCTCCATTTTGCGAAATAACGGTTACTACGCGTTCAACAAAGAATATATCACATACGATGCCGATACTGCCGCCGGTGAAAGAAATGTAAACATCGTGCTTAACATACAACCGCCAAAGAACAATGAAAGGCTGCCGGGTTACACCTCGCATCGACCATTTTATGTGAGGAGTGTAACTTTCGTCACCAACTACGACCCTATTGCCGGTGTTGATGCCTCGGCAAATGTCAATAGTGACACCATAGATTACCGCAACATAAAAATCGTATATGGTCCGGAGCGATTCCTCCGACCGGGAGTAATTGACGAAAACTGTTTTATAATCCCGAATACTCCTTATAAGGCAGTTAACACCGACCGAACTTACGAAGCCTTTTCTCGACTCGGTATAGTTAAATTTATCACCATCAATTACAATATCGCCGGTGAATATGATGGAAAACTATGGCTCGATGCCGTAATACTTTTATCAAAAGGAAAATCTCAGAATGTATCCCTCTCACTCGAAGGCACAAACTCCGAAGGCGATTTAGGCTTTGGCGTAGGGCTCTCTTATCAGCACAGAAACATAGGCAAAGGCTCAGAAATTCTTTCTGCAAAATTTCGGGCTTCTTACGAAAGTTTATCCGGCGACCTTTCCGGGTTAATCAACGATAACTATGTAGAATACTCTGCCGATGCAGGCATCACCTTCCCGAAGTTCAAATTCCCATTCCTGAAAAAATCATTTAAACAAAAAATATTGGCTACCACCGAGCTTGCCACTTCTTTCGGATATCAGGAACGACCGGAATACACACGTATCATTGCCGGCGCCGGATGGAAATATCACTGGAGCGAAAAAAATAAAAGTGCAAGACACACTTTCGACCTGCTTGACCTCAATTATGTGTATTTGCCTAAAAGTCGCCAAAGTTTCCTTGACAATATCCAGAATCCTCTTTTGAGATATGCCTACGAAGACCACCTCATCATGAAACTTGGTTATATGTTTTATCATACGAATAAAGCACAAAACTCCACTTTCAATAAAACATTTCAACGCAAATTCTACACAATCCGTGTCGGTGCCGAAACAGCCGGAAATATCCTTTATGCCATATCATCTGCATCGAAAGCACACAAACACGATGGACACTACAGAGTATTTGGCATTGATTATTCACAATATGTCAAGTTGGAAGCAGAATACTCTTATACTTATAAATTCAACACCCGACACATGATAGCATGGCACGTCGGCGCCGGTGTAGCATCACCCTACGGAAATTCAACCGTAATACCGTTTGAAAAAAGGTTTTACGATGGAGGGGCCAACGGTGTGCGAGGGTGGTCGGTGAGAACACTCGGACCCGGCGGATATCGCAGTTCCAACTCTGTTACCGATTTCATAAACCAATGTGGTGATATTCGATTGGAGGTGAATATGGAGTACCGCGCAAAGCTCTTCTGGGTTATAGAACTTGGAGCCTTTATAGATGCCGGCAATATATGGACTGTACGAGATTACGAAAATCAACCCGACGGAGTATTCCGGTTCAATTTATTCTACAAACAGATTGCAGCGGCGTATGGTCTTGGCATTCGTTTGGACTTCACATATTTCCTTTTGCGCCTCGACTTGGGTATGAAAGCCCATAACCCGGCAATAGGTGAAGAGCCTTGGCCAATATTCCACCCTAACTGGCATAGAGATGCTGCATTTCACTTCTCTGTAGGTTACCCATTTTAAAATAACACTTCGTATGAATAAGCGACTCGTAATATTTGACCTCGATGGCACATTGCTCGACACAATCAACGATTTAGGATGTGCTGTAAATTATGCACTCAACGCTAACGGATTCCCGACACATCTTCCCGAATCATATCCCCTTTTGGTGGGCAATGGAGCCAGGAAACTCATCGAACGAGCCCTCCCCGCGGATTCCTGCAATCAGGAAATTATCGATCGTCTTCTTGTCGATTTTAAATTGTATTACAGCGACCATGCCACTGCAAACACTACACCATATCCCGGAATCCCGGAATTATTGGATACACTTCAAAATGAAGGAGTTCAGATTGCCGTCGCCTCTAATAAATACCAAGAGGCTGTTACATCTCTTATAAGACATTTCTTTCCCGATATAAATTTTGCGGCGGTCTTGGGACAACGCGATAATATGCCTGTAAAACCCGACCCCTCGATAGTATTCAATATAATCCTTCACACGGGTGTGCCAAAACAGGAAACATTATATGTTGGCGACTCCGGGGTTGATATGCTCACTGCCGGAAGAGCTTGTGTGGATTCCGTAGGTGTAACATGGGGATTTCGTCCTATAGAAGAGCTGCGGCAAAACCATGCCACATATATCGCAAATCAGCCTGCAGATATTTTAAACATCGTAAACAACCGGAATCTCGAAAAATATTTCTAATCCCGTACATAATATGCTACAGATACAAAACGCATTGGTAAGTCTCGACTTGATTGAAAAATTTTTCATCTGCGACTTAGACAAATGTCTCGGAGAATGTTGTATTGAAGGTGATGCCGGTGCTCCGATAACAAAGGAAGAATACGAAAAACTGAAGCAGATAGTAGAACTCGTGTGGAATGATTTATTACCCGAATCTCAACGAGTCATAAAAGAAAGCGGAGTGGCATACATCGACGAAGAAGGCGACCTCGTAACTCAAATTATAGGCAATAAAAACTGCGTATTTACTTACATGGACAAAAACGGAAAATGCCTTTGTGCCATCGAAAAGGCATACCGGGAAGGTCGCACCGATTTTTATAAACCCATATCATGTCACCTCTACCCCCTGCGTCTCACCGAATACCCAACTTTTACAGCCGTAAATTTTCATTCTTGGAAAATTTGCAAAGCTGCACAAGTACTCGGTAAAGCAAAAGGTGTGCGAGTTTATCAATTCCTTAAAGAGCCCCTCATACGAAGGTTCGGCAAAAAATGGTATGATGAACTTTCCGAAACGTGCGAAGTCTATCTGAAAGAATACGGAGAATAACATTCAAATAAAAAATTAACCGTTGCATACACTGCCATGGCAGGTGAACACAACGGAAATACAGTTCAGCTATTGCACATTAAAAGCCCGAGCAGTACTCAGGCGTGCACTCCGATACAATCGCAGGAATATTACTTACTGCGAATTGTGTCAGACACTGTGAGACGCAAACGACCTTTTGCACGACGACGTGCCAATACCTTGCGACCGTCTGCTGTTGACATTCTTTCACGGAAACCGTGTTTGTTTGCTCTTTTCCTGTTTGAGGGTTGGAATGTTCTTTTCATTGCCGATATATTTTTTAATTTATTTCACTTAACAACGCTCTCCTTTCGGAAAACGTCTGCAAAAGTAATCATTTTTTTTCAAATATCCAACCAATGCGCATTTTTAGTACAAACTTTTTTGTTATTTGCACAAATTCAATTACTTTTGCAGTCGCAAATTTAAAAAAATCACGGTATAATAATATAATAACTAAACATACTTCTATATGATAAATGCCCAGGACATTAAAATCGGTACAGCTATCCGCATGGATGGTAAATTATATTTCTGTATTGACTTTTTGCATGTAAAGCCAGGTAAAGGTAACACTTTCATGCGCACAAAATTGAAAGACGTTGTAAATGGTTATGTGCTCGAACGTCGTTTCAACATTGGTGAAAAACTCGAAGATGTGCGGGTTGAGCGTCGTCCTTACCAATACCTTTACAAAGAAGGTGAAGACTATATTTTCATGAATAATGAAACCTACGAACAGGCGCCCATTGCCCATGATCTCATCACGGGCGTTGATTACTTAAAAGAAGGTATGGAAGTGGAAGTAGTGAGCGATGCCACTACAGAAACTGTATTGTTTGCAGAAGTTCCCACTAAAGTACAGTTGAAAGTAACTTACACCGAACCGGGACTAAAAGGAGATACTGCAACAAACACATTGAAGCCGGCCACTGTGGAAACAGGTGCTACAGTTAAAGTGCCATTGTTTATCAACGAAGGCGAAATTATCGAGGTGGACACCCGCGATGGCTCATACGTTAGCCGCGTTAAGGCATAAATCATAAAAACTAAAAAATCCAGATTCGTTAGGATAGTACAAAAATTGTAACTATCTTTGCGGTCGAAAATTTATTAATATTTAAAATTTCAAATAATATGTATTTGAGTTCAGAAGAAAAAAAAGAAGTCTTTGCGAGCTACGGAGCGTCCAATACTGATACCGGTTCAGCTGAATCGCAGATAGCATTATTCTCAATCCGTATCGCACACCTGACTGCTCACTTGAAGCAGAACCACAAAGACTATACAACTCAACGCGCTCTTAAAAAATTAGTAGGTAAACGTCGTCGCTTGTTGGATTATCTAATCCGCAAAGACATCAATCGCTATCGCGCTATTATTGCGAAGAAAGAGCTCGGAATCCGCAAATAATATTTTACGGATTTAGTGGTAAAGATTAAAGGTCTTGGATTAACTCCAAGACCTTTTTATTATTGACTGCTAATTTATTGCTGAGAGTGCATATCATAGCGGTCAACGATCAATAATGGCTTTAAGTTTTTTACGAGCCGTGTGAATACGACTTTTA
>JAFLTZ010000099.1 GCA_022509045.1 Muribaculaceae bacterium
GCCACTCTCAATGCCAATTACATTAAGGAATCATTGAAAGATTTATATCTTTTGCCGATTGAAGGTGTATGCAAGCATGAATTCGTTTTCGATGGATTGAAAGATAAATCTACTGGGGTTACTACCCTCAATGTGGCAAAACGTCTGCTCGACCATGGATATCATGCTCCTACTATTTATTTCCCGCTTTTGTTCCACGAATCGTTGATGATTGAGCCTACTGAAACAGAAAGTAAGGAAACGCTTGATGATTTCATTGCCGTTATGAGAAAGATTGCTATCGAAGCATCTGAAACTCCTGAAATTGTAAAAACAGCGCCACAAAACACTCCGGTGCGTCACCCCGACGACACATCGGCTGCTTTGCATCCTGTGGTTACATATATGGAACTCATTGAAAATTCTGAAAAATGAAAGAAGTTGATATTATAATCATCGGTGCAGGTCCCGGCGGCTACGAAACAGCCGCCGAGGCTGCAAAGATGGGGTTGCGCACTATAATCATCGAACGCAATTTTCTTGGTGGAACATGCCTCAACCAAGGATGTATTCCTACAAAGGCTTTGTGTAAAAGTGCTGAGTTATTGCAATCTATTGCTGAAGCATCTCAGTTTGGTATCAACGTGTCTGGTGTTGAGGCTTCATTTGCCGATGCTGCAAAACGTAAGGATGAAATTGTCGAAGCCTTGCGTGCTGGCGTTGAAATGGTGCTGAAAGGTGTAGAAATTGTTAGAGGTGAAGCTCGATTTGTAGATAAATATACCGTCGAAGTCGATGGTGAACGGTTCACAGCTCCGAAGATTATCATTGCCACTGGTTCGCAGCCCGCAATGCTTCCTATCGAAGGGGCTGAACTCGCAATTAGTAGTGACCAAATGCTTGCTGCTACATCTCTCCCCAAATCAATGTGTGTGATTGGGGGTGGGGTTATCGGTATGGAATTTGCCTCAATCTTGGCTGCTTACGGCACGGAAGTTACTGTAATAGAGTATTGCAAGGAAATTTTACCCCCATTTGACAAAGACATTTCCAAGCGTTTGAAATCTCTTTTGTCGCGTAAAGGTGTAAATATTATCACCTCGGCTGCTGTTACAGCAATTCGCCCCGGGAAAATCGTAGAATACGAATCGAAAGGAAAACAACTGTCCGTTGAGTGCGAGGAAGTGCTCATGGCTGTTGGTCGTCGCCCGGTTATTCCTGCTGGTTGTGCCGAAGTTGGTATTGAAGTCGGAAAACGCGGCATTGTTGTTGATGATAATTTCATGACTGCTATACCGGGTGTTTACGCTATTGGCGACGTGAATGGGGTGTGTATGCTTGCTCATGCTGCCTCGGCGCAGGGTGCTGCTGTCCTTGGCAAAAATGTTAACACTGCTGTTATTCCATCGGCTGTGTTCACTAATCCGGAATGTTCAATGGTTGGACTCACTGAAGATTACTGCAAGGAAAAAGGCATGTCAATTAAGGTTGCCAAATCACTTTATCGTGCCAACGGTAAGGCTATGACAATGGGCGATACAGATGGAATGGTCAAGATTGTTATTGATGAAAACTCTCATCAGATACTCGGATGTCACATCCTCGGTGCGCATGCTGCCGATTTGGTGCAAGAGGTTGCAACCGCTATGGCTAATAATCTCACTATTGAGGCAATTGCTCGTACAGTGCACATCCATCCTTCTCTCACTGAGATAGTTTTGGCTGCTGCAAATACTTTAAATGAGTAATTTGACGACTTAAAATATAAAAAGCCGAAATCAGTTTATGGTTTCGGCTTTTTTAATATAACTCAAGTGTTTTTTTAAGAAAAACTTCCGGAGAAAAGGCTTCTTTCGCCAATGTTTTAATCTTTTCATGGTCCCATGGAGTAGTGTATGCCCTACCTATCGCCTCAACTAACGAATCGCAATCTCCCGATTTAAATATTACTCCGTTGTGTGGCTTCACAAGTTCCGGAATGCCGCCTATATCGGCTCCGATTACCGGAGCACCGGCATATAGCGATTCTATTGCGCTAAGTGGATTGTTTTCATAACACTCTGATGGGAGTACGGAAAATTTAGCTTTTGATAATATATTTGCCACGGTTTGAGCATCACAGTGTCCGAGAAATTCGATATTTTGATTTTCTGAGTATTCTGTTTTTAATCGCTCGTAGTCTATTCCGCTGCCAAGTATTTTAAGTCGGAAAGGTAACGTTGCTGCCGCTTTCAAGAGCGTATCTGTTCCTTTCTCTGGCGACAATCGACCCACATACACATAATAATCCTCGCGCTCACTCTCGGGTATATTATCAAGTATTTCTGCTTTTTTTGCATCTACGCAATTGCATATCGTATGCGTTTTGTCTGCTGAAAACCCGGCTTGAGTCATTTTATTTCGCATAAAATTGCTCGGACATACAAAAGCATCAGTATATTCCGATAGTTTCCGCCGATTCCACAATTTCGCCTCCATCAATGCAATGCTGCTTGCCGCCACGCTTCCCTTCATGCATTTGTGGGTAAACACTCCCAACGAACTGCTGTTAGGCGTTTTAAAACACTCTTCACATGCGTTTAGTCCGTTGCCGCATCTGCATGAATACGCAGGGCAGATTAATTTATAATCATGTAGCGTCCACACGGTTTTGGCTCCGGCTTCGTGAGCCATTTTTACGATTACCGGTGAAAGATATGAATGTATATTATGAAAATGCACGGCATCAGGCTTGAAATCAGACAATATTTTGGCAAAACTTTTCTTTATGTCGCCAAGCCCAAGCACTCGCTTTAGAGCCGTTAACTTATTTCCAATACCGCCATCAAAACTTACCTCTGGTGCGAAATATCCTGAATATGCCGACGGTAAATTCTCCGGATACGACATCGAAAACACCGCTGTGCTATATCCGGAACTTTGTAACATCCTTTCCAAATTTATAGCACACACACAATCACCGCCTCTCGGGTAATAGAATTTGTTTACTATGAGTACTCTTTTTGACATCGTAAAGATTTATTGTTTTTTTAACGCTGATAATGGTTTGTTTATTATGTTTATGCGAAAAATTATTATATAACCGTAGCGGCTATATGGATGCTTTTACGTATATTTGTGCCATGTATATGTCTGAGTATATCAAGAAGGTGCCGCCTGCGGTTATTGAAGCCGAATTGAAGCAAGAATATTTTATGCGCCACACCAATAAAGGAGGCAATGAAATATACATTGTTGATGCATATTCTGCTCCTAACACAATGCGCGAAATCGGTAGATTGCGTGAAATCGCTTTCCGCACTGCCGGGGGAGGTACAGGCAAGCCGTTTGATGTTGACGAATTCGACACTATGGAGGTGCCATGTCGGCAGCTTTTAGTGTGGAATCCTGTTGATAAAGCTATCATCGGAGCATACCGGTTTATACTTGGAAACGATATGAAGGTGGAAAACGGGGTGCCTCGCATCGCGGCAAGCCACATGTTTAGATTTTCTAAAGAGTTTATTGATAAATATTTACCATACACAATTGAACTCGGTCGGTCGTTCGTGTCTGTTGAATATCAATCCACTCGGCAAAATACACATTCCATATATGCTCTCGACAATCTGTGGGATGGACTCGGGGCTCTTACCATTATTTATCCTCATGTGAAATATCTCTTTGGGAAATTTACTATGTACCCCAACTATCCCGTAGAATGTAGAGATATGTTGCTCTCATTCTTGAGGCTGTATTTCCAGGATAAGGAACAACTGATTGTGCCGATAAATCCTATTTGTCAAAATGACACTGGCAAGTATTCCCATCTCTTTTGTGGGAATGACTTTAAAGAGGATTATCGCGTCCTGAACATGTTTATACGTAATCACGGTTATAACATCCCGCCACTCGTTAATGCATACATGAGCCTTTCTCCTACAATGAAATTATTTGGCACCGCTATCAATCATGAATTTGGTGCAGTCGAGGAGAGTGGTATCCTTGTAGTGATTGATGAAATCCGGGAGGAGAAAAAACGTCGTCACATTCAATCTTATTGTGAACAGATTAATCATGACCACAGCATTTGATAGATTTTGTAAATATAATTTTGGCAAAATTGTATTGGTAATATCGCTTGTCGTTCTGCTTTCAGAACAGGCAAAGGCAGAAGTGCCGATTCACTATAACGCAGAGGCAATTGGTTATGCTTCATCCTATGGAGAATATGCGCCTTATATGATGGCTTCAAATCGTCATGGGACGCTCTCGCAGTCTAAGGGTGCGCAACTTAGACTCTCCGCGTTCAATTTTACCGACACCACCAAGCGTTTTAGTTACGGTTTTGGTGCCGACCTTATAGCTGGAGCGATGTCTGCAACACATTACGATTATTATAACCCTGATACCGACAACAATAGTATTAAGCGAAGTGTCCGACCGGCTCATCTGTTCATTCAGCAGCTTTACGGTGAATTGAAATATCGTGGTTTTTTTATCACGCTCGGGATGAAGGAGTACAATTCCGTTATTGTAAATCATGAACTTTCAAGTGGCGACTTGCTCTATTCCGGAAACACAAGGCCTATACCTGAGATTAGAGTCGGTTTCATCGATTTTCAAAACGTACCGTTCACCAACGGATGGGTGCAGGTTCAAGCCGAATATTCTTTTGGCAAAAACATGGATAATTCATGGCTCGAAAATCATTTTAATTATAATGGCGGATGGGACGACCATATCACCACCGACGCATTTTTTTCCTATAAACGGTTCTATTTTCGAACAAAACCCTCGCAGCCGTTTTCTTTAACAATCGGATTGCAGGCTGCTATGCAGACGGGGGGCACTGTTAGGCATTATGTTAGAGGAGTGGTTACTGATGAATATACCGACAAGTTGAATTTTAAAAAAATGCTTCAAACAATTGTGCCTACATCATCCAATGAGTACGGCAACTATTATAAACAAGGCAATAGTGTCGGTTCTTGGGATGTTCGTGGTCGGTGGTTATTTAAAAACAATGCTGAACTCTGCGCCTATTATCAGTCTCCGTTTGAGGATGGCTCTGGTATTGGCAAACTTAACGGATTCGACGGTCTATATGGTTTGGAATATAAGTCAGATAAACCCTGGTATATATCTTCTGCCGTTGTTGAATATTTCGATTTTCGCAACCAAAGTGGTCCTATTCATTTTGATTCTGATTATAATTACGAGAGCGGACAACATCGCCCGGGAAATGCCACTGGAAAAGATGATTATTACAACAACTATCAGTATAGTGGTTATCAGTATTATGGAATGTCGCTGGGCTCGCCGTTATTAAGGTCGGCATTCTACAACCTCAACGGTAGCAACTTCTTCTTACACAATCGTGTATATGGATTCCATATTGGTCTTGCCGGCTTCTTGTATAGAGGTCTGCAATATCGGGCGTTACTCTCATGGCGCACTTCCTTGGGCACTTATGACTATCCTTTGACCGAACGGCAGCGTTCGCTTTCTGCTTTGCTCGAATTGCAATACGACATCGCCGGAGTAAAAGGTCTGAGAGTGAAAGCTCAGTTTGCCGGTGACAAAGGTGCTATTTATCACGACAACTTTGGCGCTTTGGTCGGGCTGTCTTATAGCGGATTGTTTAACATTAAGTAGTATAGCGAATTATGAAAACGATATATTTGGCATTATCTGTTTTGTTATCTGCAATCTCATTTGCTGGATGCACCACCAACGATGGCCCGAATCATGCCATTTACGGCATGTGGAAAGTAGAACATATATATATTGATAATGAGCCGGATGCAAGTTACGAAGGCAATCTGTTTATTATGTTCCAGAACGATGTGATTCGTACTGTCGGACTTACTTCCTCCTATGGAATGTGGCAGGAATCCGGCAATTATGCGCAAATAACAGTCTGGTTTGAAATCGAAGGACAGAAACCGGACATATCTGCCCATTTTGCGTGCAATGAGCCTAACATTTGCAAAGTTATTACGTTAAACAACAAATCATTTATCTTTGAAATGACCAATCCCGTTTCCTCCGCCATTTATCGATACCAAATGGTGAAATGGAATTAATGATACTTCATCCCCGTTTCAATGCCGGTCCTGTAAGAATAATTCCCAACAATCTACGGAAACATTTTTATGGTTTTCTATGCTATTGAATATCAGATATGTATATTCTGGAAGTGTCGGGAAAATAACAACAGCGGTCGAGGAAATACATATAGCAGTTGCGGCAGCCTTCGCTAATCTTTGTACAG